>DIEE01000254.1 GCA_002418465.1 Pseudomonas sp. UBA5782
CGCAGCTGACCCAGGCCGGCCTCGGCGTGGCGGCGCTGTCGGATTTTCTCGCGGGGGATTTCGCCGGGCTGGTGCGCCTGAGCGAGCCGCTGGGCGGTTGCGACAGTGAACTCTGGCTGCTCACCCGCCCGGATTGCCGCGCGCTGCGCTCGGTGCAGACGCTGTTCGAGGAGCTGACGCGCACGGTGCGCATCGGCTCGGATTAGCCGCGCGCGTTCAGCCGCGAAGGCGCTCGGCCAGCCGCGCGGCGAGTGCGGCGAGTTCCGCCGGCTCGGCCTTGTCCTGGGCATGCGCGCCCAGGCCGCTGGAGGACCAGCGCGGAATCAGGTGGAAGTGCAGGTGATAGACGGTCTGCCCGGCGGGCGCGCCGTTGAACTGGGCGATCTGCACGCCCTCGGCCTGCAATTCGTCGATCAGCACACCGGTAAGGCGCTGGGTGACCAGGATCAACTTGCCCAAGGTGTCCGCGTCGACTTCCAGCAGGTTGCGCGCCGTCGCCCGCCTGGGAATCACCAGCGTATGCCCGCGCGACTGCGGGAAGGCGTCGAGGAAGGCCAGCACGTCCTCGTCCTCGTAAACCTTGTGGCAGGGCGCCTCGCCCCGAATGATCCTGGCGAAGATGTTCTGCGGATCGTAGTCGCCGTACAGGCTCATGTGCTGCTCCTGGCAGGATGGAATCCGCAGAGGCTACCGTCCGCCTCGGCCGCCGGCAAACCGCCGGGCGCTGCACGGGGCGGTCGGGCCTTGCTAAGGTAGACGCATCCCCCCCTCATGGAGGCTCCCATGCCCGACCTTTCCGCGTTCCCGATCACCCGCAAATGGCCGGCGACCCAGCCGGACCGCCTGCAGCTCTACTCGCTGCCCACGCCCAACGGGGTCAAGGTGTCGATCATGCTCGAAGAGATCGGCCTGCCCTACGAAGTGCACCTGGTCAGCTTCGAGAAGAACGACCAACTGACGCCGGAGTTCCTCTCCCTCAGCCCGAACAACAAGATCCCGGCGATCCTCGATCCCGACGGCCCCGGCGGCAAGCCGCTGGCGCTGTTCGAATCCGGCGCCATCCTCATCTACCTCGCCGAGAAGACCGGCCAGCTGCTGCCTTCCGACCCGGCCGCGCGCTACCAGGCGATCCAGTGGCTGATGTTCCAGATGGGCGGAATCGGCCCGATGTTCGGCCAGCTCGGTTTCTTCGCCAAGTTCGCCGGCAAGGACTTCGAGGACAAGCGCCCGCGCGACCGTTACGTCGCCGAATCCCGGCGCCTGCTCGGCGTGCTCGACAAGCACCTGGAAGGCCGCCAGTGGATCATGGGCGACGATTACGGCATCGCCGACATCGCCACCTTCCCGTGGATACGCAACCTGATCGGCTTCTACGGCGCCGGCGAGCTGGTGGAATTCGACAACTTCACCAACGTCGCCCGCGTACTGCAACGCTTCGTCGAGCGCCCGGCGGTGATCCGCGGCCTGGACATCCCCAAACGCGGCTAAACAGCGCCGGCGTGCTGGCGAGATGGAACGTGGCGCATCGCCGGCACTCTCATCTGCCGCCACACCGACCGGTGGATCGGTGAAGCGTGATCCACCCTACGTAATCATGGCGCTCGCGAGATGGCATGTAGCGCGTGGCCGGTGCTCTTTTCATCAACCGCTGCACCGCCTGGTGGATCGGTGAAGCGCGATCCACCCTACGCGACTGCCCCGGTGAACCAAGGCGCCGAGGGCGGTGCGTATCCCTGTAGGGGCGAACTTGTTAGCCAGCCGAAGCCAAGCCTGGCGAACAGGCTCGTCCCACGTTGCGCGCTCAAGCCCTGGCGGCACCTGCGGGACAAACACACCGCGAGCCTCCGCGCCGTGGCTTGCTGGCGGTGCTTCCGGCTGTCGTCCCCAACCGCTAGCATGAGCGCCCCTCAATCCATCGAGATCGCCATGACCCTGGAAATCCGCCCCGCGCAGCCCGACGACGCCGCGCAGATTCTCGCCTTCATCATCGAGCTGGCCGAGTACGAGCGCGCCCGTCACGAAGTGGTGGCGAGCCTGGAGGACATCCAGCGCAGCCTGTTCGCCGAGGGCGCACCGGCACGGGCGCTGATCTGCCTGCGCGACGGCGAGACGATCGGCTACGCAGTGTATTTCTTCAGCTATTCGACCTGGCTGGGGCGCAACGGCGTCTACCTCGAAGACCTCTACGTCACCCCGCAGCAACGCGGCAGCGGCGCCGGCAAGAAACTGCTGCGCCATCTCGCCCGCGAGGTCTGCGCCCACGACTGCGGGCGCTTGGAGTGGAGCGTGCTGGACTGGAACGAGCCGGCCATCCGCTTCTACGAATCCATCGGCGCCAGCGCGCAGAGCGAGTGGGTTCGCTACCGGATGGAGGGCGACACCCTGCGCACCTTCGCCGAGGGCGAGTGAGCCGTCATGCACCCTGACAGACCATGGTTCGGTGCGCGGCGCACCCTGCAGAAGCGCTGCATGGTGCGATCTGGAAATGACACGTGATGCCGCGCCCCCCCGCCGACGTCTACGCTTCAGATCGGGCTGCTCACGGGCGATGCTGGCGCTTGGCCAAGCAACTTTAAGTTTCATTTAAGTTTGAGCGCCTAGAGTCACTTTCGTCTTTCGCGCAGTCCGACTGCCTATGGATTAAACAACCACCGTCGAGCGTCCGCAGATGTGCCGGGCGCTCGGCCGATAGACCGTTAACGAGGTCCCTATGCCCGGTAACCGCCCCACCCCCGAAGCCCTGGCCGCGATGCAGCAGGAAACCGCGGACGAATCGCTCAAGCACATCGTCGATGGCTTCCTGCGTTTCCAGAACGAGGTGTTTCCCGAACAGGAAGCGCTGTTCAAGAAGCTCGCCGGCGCCCAGCAGCCACGCGCCATGTTCATCACCTGCGCCGACTCGCGCATCGTTCCCGAACTGATCACCCAGAGCTCGCCCGGCGACCTGTTCGTCACCCGCAACGTCGGCAACGTGGTGCCGCCGTACGGGCAGATGAACGGCGGCGTTTCCACCGCCATCGAGTACGCGGTGCTGGCGCTGGGGGTGAAGCACATCATCATCTGCGGGCACTCCGACTGCGGCGCGATGAAGGCGGTGCTCAACCCGCAATCGCTGGAGAAGATGCCCACCGTCAGGGCCTGGCTGCGCCACGCCGAAGTGGCGAAGACCGTGGTCGAGGACAACTGCCCGCACTGCGCCGGCCACGACTCCCTCGGCGTGCTCACCGAGGAGAACGTCGTTGCCCAGCTGCAGCACCTGGGCACGCACCCTTCCGTCGCCTCGCGCCTGGCCAGCGGCCAGCTGTTCATCCATGGCTGGGTCTACGACATCGAGACCAGCGCAATCCGCGCCTACGATGCCGAGCAGGGGGCCTATCGGCCGATCGACGCCGACCATCCCCTGCCGATGGCCACGCCCAAACCGCGATATCGCCCGTCCTGACGGGCACTTCCTTTCGGCGCTCCGCTCCGGCGGGGCACTGAAATCCCAACGCCAGCAGCCGTAACGACTGGCCGGACAAAACGTCCCCACACAGCCTGATCGCCGCCGATGCCCGTGAAAACCGGTGTCTGGATTCGTTTGCGCCAAAGAAACGTGGAGAAACGTGCATGCTCGACTCAATCAAGTCCTCCCTGCCCCGCGACGCCCTGGCGTCGGTGGTGGTGTTCCTCGTCGCCCTGCCGCTGTGCATGGGCATCGCCATCGCCTCCGGCATGGAACCGGCCAAGGGCCTGATCACCGGGATCATCGGCGGCCTGGTGGTCGGTTTCCTCGCCGGTTCGCCGCTGCAGGTCAGCGGCCCTGCGGCCGGCCTCGCGGTGCTGGTGTTCGAGCTGGTACGCACGCACGGGCTGGCCGCGCTCGGCCCGGTGCTGGTGCTCGCCGGGGCGATCCAGCTGCTCGCCGGGCGCCTGCGCCTGGGCTGCTGGTTCCGCGTCACCGCGCCGGCGGTGGTCTACGGGATGCTCGCCGGGATCGGCATCCTCATCGTTCTGTCGCAGGTCCACGTGATGCTCGACGCCACGCCCAAGGCCTCCGGCCTGGACAACCTTGCGGCCTTCCCCGGCGCGGTGAGCGAAGCCCTGCCGGTGCTCGGCGGCGGCTTCGGCCTGGACGCCGCGCTGCTCGGCCTCGGCACCATGGCGGCGATGTTCGGCTGGGAGAAACTGCGCCCGCAGGCGCTGCGCTTTTTGCCTGGCGCCCTGATTGGCGTGGCGCTGATGACCGCGCTGAGCCTGTGGTTCGCGCTGGAGGTGAAACGCGTCGACGTGCCGGCCAACCTGGGTGAGGCGATCGACTGGATCACCCCGACCAGCCTGATGCAGCTGGCCGACCCGAACCTGCTGATCGCCGCCGTCGCCATGGCCTTCATCGCCAGCGCCGAGACGCTGCTCTCGGCCGCCGCGGTGGACCGCATGCACAACGGCGCCCGCTCGGACTTCGACCGCGAGCTGTCGGCGCAGGGCGTCGGCAACCTGCTCTGCGGCATCGTCGGCGCGTTGCCGATGACCGGGGTGATCGTGCGCAGCTCGGCCAACGTGCAGGCCGGCGCCGTCAGCCGCCGCTCGGCGATCCTGCATGGCGCCTGGCTGCTGGCCTTCGTCCTGCTGCTGCCGGGCGTGCTGCAGAGCATTCCGATCGCCAGCCTGGCCGGGGTGCTGGTCTACACCGGGATCAAGCTGGTCGACCTGAAGGCGGTGCGCAGCCTGGGCCGCTACGGACGCATGCCGGTGCTGATCTACCTCGCCACGGCGCTGACCATCGTCTTCACCGACCTGCTCACCGGCGTGCTGGTCGGCTTCGGCCTGACGCTAGCCAAGCAGGCCTGGCGCAGCTCACGGCTGAAGGTCAGCCTGATCCGGCAGGGCGAACGCGATGCCGAGCTGCGCCTGGTCGGCAGCGCCACCTTCCTCAAGGTGCCGAAGCTGGCCAGGGTGCTGGAAGGCATCCCGCCGAACACCCGCCTGCATGTGCCGCTCAGCCACCTATCGTACATCGACCACGCCTGCATGGAGCTGCTGGAAGACTGGGGCCGCGCGGCGGCCAACGCCGGCGGCGAGCTGCGGATGAATCGCCACGCGGTGAAGCGCCGTCTCGAAGGCCGCCGACAGACCACCAGCGGCGTCGGCGCCGCGCATCCGGCCGGCTGAGTTTCCGACCGGGCTGGCGATCCAGGCTCTTTCAACCAGGTATTCGCCAGCGAGGCAGTTTTCAACGGCCTGCTAGCTGCGGCCCTGGAAGGTCTGCCGATAGGCGCTGGGCGAGACGCCGAAGGCGCGGCCGAACTGCTGGCGCAGCGATACCGCGGAGCCGAAGCCGGCCAGCCCGGCGATCGCCTCGACCGACTGCTCGGTGCCTTCCAGCAGTCGCTGGCTGAGCGCCAGGCGTTCGGCCAGCAGCCAGTCGCCCAGCGTACTGCCGGTGTGCTGGCGAAAATGCCGGCTGAAGCTGCGCCGGCTCATCGCCGCGCGCTCGGCCAGGCTGTCCAGCGTGTGCGGCCGATGCAGGCAGGCGCGCACGTCGTCGAGCAGGCCACCGAGGCGGTTGTCCCGCGAGGTGGCCGGCAACGGCTGTTCGATGAACTGCGCCTGGCCGCCCTGGCGATGCGGCGGTACCACCAGCCGTCGCGCCACGCGGTTGGCCAGCTCCGCGCCCCATTCCTTGCGCAGCAGATGCAGGCAGCAATCGATGCCCGCGGCGGTTCCGGCCGAAGTCAGCAGATCGCCGTCGTCCAAGTAGAGCACCTCGGCATCCACCGTCACTGCCGGGAAACGCGCGGCAAAATCCTCGACCCAGCCCCAGTGCGTGGTGGCGCGACGGCCGTCGAGCAAACCGGCGGCGGCGAGCACGTAGGCGCCCAGGCACAGCCCGACGATCAGCGCGCCACGCTGGTGGGCGGCGAGCAGCGCATCGAGCAGTTCCTGCGGCGGCCGTTCGGCAGGGGCGCGCCAGCTCGGCACGATGATCGTCTGCGCCTCGGCCAGGACTTCCAGGCCGTGGGCGACGGCGATGTCAAAGCCGGCGGTGGTGCTCAGCCGGCCGCTTTCCGCGGCGCAGACGCGCAGCTCGTAGGCACCCTCCACCGGCAGCGTGTCGCCGAACACCAGGCACGGCACGGAGAGATGGAACGGACTGATGCGGTCGAACGCGACCACCACGATGCGATGCGGCTGCATGGCGCGACCCTGCGGGGAAATTTGGCCCGATTTTATCGAAACTCGTCGTTCGGGCCACTCACGGCATTTTTCGCACTCAGCGGACACTGGCGCCATCGACCACAGAGGAATGCCCCGCATGAGCACATCAGCGAAACGCGCACTGATCGTCATCGACGTGCAGAACGAATATTTCAGCGGCAACCTGCGCATCGAATACCCGGATGTCCGGCTGTCGCTGCCCAACATCACCCGTAGCATGGATGCCGCCCAGGCCGCCGGCATCCCGGTGGTGGTGATCCAGCATTTCGCCGAACCGGGTTCGCCACTCTTCGCCCGCGGCGGCGAAATGGCCGAGCTGCACCCGGAGATCGCCCGCCGCCCGCGCGATCACCACGTGGAGAAGACGATGGCCAGCGCGCTCAGTGGCACCGACCTGGTGGGATGGCTGCGCGAGCGACAGATCGACACGCTGACGGTGGTCGGCTACATGACCCACAACTGCGACCTGTCCACCGCGCTGGAGGCCCATCACCTGGGCTGGAACGTCGAACTGCTGCACGACGCCAGCGGCTCGCTGCCGTACCGCAACGCGAGCGGCAGCGCGACAGCCGAGGAGATCCATCGGGTGATGACGGTGGTGCTGCACAGCAACTTCGCCGCCGTGGTCAGCACCGGGGAATGGCTGGCGGCCGTGGCGGGTGGCGAGCCCCTGCAGCCGGACAACGTCTATCTGTCGCACCAGCGCGCGATCGCCGTGGCGCACTGAGCCAGATGAACTGAGCGCCAGCCATACGCTTGTGGGCCGGCCATCTCCGGCGCCTGTCGAGCGGCCGATTGCCCCACTGAAAATGAATCCCCCTCACTACCGGTGGTCGGATCGATGATCCGGCGCACCGGCGTTTCCGCCGCTTCGGCGAACCGATCCGAACACCTCGCCGAGAACCGCGTCGCAGACATCGCCCAAGAAAAAACCAAGGTGGAAACTTGTGCAACCCCGCGGCGTCAATGTTCATATTCAATTAATTGGTGTTCGATTTCTTCGCTTTGACAGGCCCACCGTTTAAAATTAAGTTTCGCTAACGAAAAACTCCGAACCCTGTATGCGGTCGGAAAAACAACTACAACAATCGTCTGAGGCTCTTCCGCATGAGTACTCCCGCCATTTCGCATCCGACCCTCAAGGGTCAGTGCATCGCCGAATTCCTCGGCACCGCTCTTTTCCTCTTCTTCGGTACCGGCTGCGTGGCCGCACTGAAACTCGGCGGCGCGAGCCTTGGCCTGTGGGAAATCAGCATCATCTGGGGTATCGGCGTGAGCATGGCGGTGTACCTCACCGCCGGCGTCTCCGGTGCCCACCTGAGCCCGGCGGTGACCATCGCGCTCTGGCTGTTCGGCGGCTTCGAGCGGCACAAGGTGCCGGCCTACATCGTCGCCCAGGTCGCCGGCGCGTTCTGCGGCGCGGCGCTGGTCTACGGGCTGTACAGCAGCCTGTTTTTCGATTTCGAACAAACCCACGACATGATCCGCGGCAGTGTCGACAGCCTGCAGCTGGCCTCGGTGTTCTCCACCTACCCGCACCCGGCGCTGTCGGTCGGCCAGGCGTTCCTGGTCGAGATGGTGATCACCGCGATCCTGCTGGCGATGATCATGGCGCTCACCGACGACGGCAACGGCCTGCCGCGCGGCCCGCTGGCACCGCTGCTGATCGGCCTGCTGATCGCCGTGATCGGTGCCTCGATGGGCCCGCTGACCGGCTTCGCGATGAACCCTGCACGCGATTTCGGACCCAAGCTGATGACCTACTTCGCCGGCTGGGGCACCGTCGCCTTCACCGGCGGCCGCGACATCCCCTACTTCCTGGTCCCGATCTTCGCGCCGATACTGGGCGCATGCCTCGGCGCCGGCGCCTACAAGGCGCTGATCTGCAAGCACCTGCCGGTTGCCGGCGCGGCGGCCTGCGACGCCGCCGAGAAGGCCGACTGGGAAACCGACGATAGCAACAACCAGAAAGATGCCCGAGCATCCGAAGCCCGCTAAGGAACAGTTGCCATGAGCGATCAGAACAAGCAATACATCGTTGCCCTCGACCAGGGCACCACCAGCTCGCGTGCGATCGTGCTGGACCGCAACGCCAACGTGATCACCGTTGCCCAGCGCGAGTTCGCGCAGATCTACCCGCAGCCGAGCTGGGTCGAGCACGACCCGATGGAGATCTGGGCCACGCAGAGCGGCGTGTTCGTCGAAGCCCTGGCGCAGGCCGGCATCAGCAACGAGCAGGTTGCCGCCATCGGCATCACCAACCAGCGTGAAACCGCCATCGTCTGGGACAAGCTCACCGGCCGACCGATCTACAACGCCATCGTCTGGCAGAGCCGCCAGAGCACCTCGATCTGCGACCAGCTCAAGCGCGACGGCATGCTCGAGCACATCCGCAAGACCACCGGCCTGGTGATCGACCCCTACTTCTCCGGCACCAAGATCAAATGGATCCTCGACCACGTCGAAGGCAGCCGCGAACGCGCGCGCCGTGGTGAACTGCTGTTCGGCACCGTGGACACCTGGCTGATCTGGAAGATGACCCAGGGCAAGGCCCACGTCACCGACTTCACCAACGCCTCGCGCACCATGCTGTTCGACATCCACAAGCTGGACTGGGACCCGGTGATGCTCGAAGCCCTCGACATCCCGCGCGAGATGCTGCCGGAAGTGCGCTCCTCCTCCGAGGTCTACGGCCACGCCTACCTGGGCTCCGGCCAGAGCACCGGGATTCCCATCGCCGGGATCGCCGGCGACCAGCAGGCGGCGCTGTTCGGCCAGATGTGCGTCGAACCGGGCCAGGCGAAGAACACCTACGGCACCGGCTGCTTCCTGCTGATGAACACCGGCGACAAGGCCGTGCAGTCGCAGCACGGCCTGCTGACCACCATCGCCTGCGGCCCGCGCGGTGAAGTGAACTACGCCCTGGAAGGCGCGATCTTCAACGGCGGCTCCACCGTGCAGTGGCTGCGCGACGAGCTGAAGGTGATCAACGATTCGCTGGACTCCGAATACTTCGCCACCAAGGTGCAGGACAGCAACGGCGTCTACCTGGTGCCGGCGTTCACCGGTCTCGGCGCGCCCTACTGGGACCCCTATGCGCGCGGCGCGCTGTTCGGCCTGACCCGCGGGGTGAAGGTCGATCACCTGATCCGCGCGGCCCTGGAATCCATCGCCTACCAGACCCGCGACGTTCTCGATGCCATGCAGCAGGACGCCGGCGAACGCCTGCGCTCGCTGCGCGTGGACGGCGGCGCGGTGGCCAACAACTTCCTCATGCAATTCCAGGCCGACCTGCTCGGCACGCCGGTGGAACGCCCGGAAATGAAGGAAACCACCGCCCTCGGCGCCGCCTACCTGGCCGGCCTGGCGACCGGTTTCTGGAGCGGCCTGGACGAACTCAAGCGCAAGGCGACCATCGAGCGTGTGTTCGAACCGGCCTGCGACGAAGTGCAGCGCGAGGAGCTCTACAAGGGCTGGAAACGCGCCGTCGACCGCACCCGCGGCTGGGCCGAAGAGTGATCGGCTAGCGCAACGAAAAAGCCCGGCGCGGAAAGCCCTTCCCGCCGGGCTTTTTGTTTTTCGCTTTTTCGTAGGGGCGCTATCTATAACTCAAACGCCTTCACCGCCCGCTGCATGTCCTTTTCCTCGAACATTCTTTAATCGCGTCGCAGACTCCGGCATGCTTCCTGGCAAACCAGAATAAGGAAGTCGCAATGAGCCTGGCCCCCCGGCAGCAGAACATCCTCGAACGGGTACGCGAACGCGGTTACGTCAGCATCGAGGAGCTGGCGCAACACTTCGCCGTCACGCCACAGACCATCCGCCGGGACATCAACCAGCTCGCCGAAGTCGGCCTGCTGCGCCGCTACCACGGCGGCGCGGCGCACGACTCCAGCGTCGAGAACACCGCCTACAGCATGCGTGCCAGCCAGATGCGCGACGAGAAACGCCGCATCGCCGAAGCCATGGCGGCGCACGTGCCGGACCAGGCCTCGCTGTTCATCAACATCGGCACCACCACCGAAGCCATAGCCCACGCGCTGCTCAATCACCACGGCTTGAAGATCATCACCAACAACCTGCACGTGGCGAACATCCTCAGCGCCAAGGATGACTTCGACGTGCTCATCGCCGGCGGCACCGTGCGCAGCGACGGCGGCGTGGTCGGCCAGGCCACCGCGGACTTCATGAAACAGTTCAAGGTCGACTACGCGCTGATCGGCATCAGCGGCATCGACGAGGACGGCACCCTGCTCGACTTCGACTTCCAGGAAGTCCGCGTCTCCCAGGCGATCATCGACAACGCGCGCAAAGTCTACCTTGCCGCCGACTCCAGCAAGTTCGGCCGCAGCGCCATGACCCGCCTCGGCTCGCTGGAACAGATCGACAGCCTGTTCACCGAAACCCGCCCCGAAGAATCCTTCGAGCAACTGCTGGCGGCAAGCAAGGTCAAGGTCGTCATCGCCGAGTGATCGGCTGACCTCGGCGCAGGGTGGGCCAGCCGTAGGGTGGGGCAGGCGCACGCAAGTACCAAGGCCTGGCGCCAGTCGCCACGCGCCGCAACCCACCGAGAGGGGTCTCGCCGGGCACCGCTGGTGGGTTACGCGGATGAACTACGAATCCCGACGCAACAACGGCATGCCGCTCTACCCACCCTACGCCCAAACCCAAACCCAAACCCAAACCCAAACCCAAACCCAAACTGCTCTTCTCGAAACGAAGGCCCGGCACAACTCAAAAGTTCATATTGATTCGATAATTTTCTTTTATCGACGAAATGAACATTCCCTCCCTATGAGAGGGAATTCTTTTTCGCTACGATGTTCGTATTCGAATATACGCGTTCGTTTTCGAGGAGATGACCATGACCGACTCCACCCGCCCGCTCGCCGAGGTTTATGACGTTGCCGTGATCGGCGGCGGTATCAATGGGGTTGGCATCGCCGCCGACGCCTCCGGCCGCGGACTGTCGGTTTTCCTGTGCGAACGCGACGACCTCGCCAGCCATACCTCGTCGGCCAGCAGCAAGCTGATCCACGGCGGCCTGCGCTACCTCGAGCACTACGAATTCCGCCTGGTGCGCGAAGCCCTGGCCGAGCGCGAAGTGCTGCTGGCCAAGGCCCCGCACATCGTCAAACCGATGCGCTTCGTGCTGCCGCACCGCCCGCACCTGCGTCCGGCGTGGATGATCCGCGCCGGCCTGTTCCTCTATGACAACCTCGGCAAGCGGGAAAAACTGCCGGGCTCGCGCAGCCTGCGTTTCGACGCGGACAGCGCCTTGAAACCGGAGATCAAGCGCGGCTTCGAGTACTCCGACTGCTGGGTCGACGACGCCCGCCTGGTGGTGCTCAACGCCATCGCCGCGCGCGAGAACGGCGCGCACATCCACACCCGTACCCAGGCCCTGAGCGCGCAGCGCAGCAACGGCCTGTGGGATGTCGAACTGCAGCGCGAGGACGGCAGCCGCTTCGCCATCCGCGCCCGTGCGCTGGTCAACGCCGCCGGCCCGTGGGTCGCCAAGTTCATCGGTGAGAACCTCAAGCAGCGCTCGCCCTACGGCATCCGCCTGATCCAGGGCAGCCACGTGATCGTGCCGAAGCTCTACGAGGGCGAGCAGGCCTTCATCATGCAGAACGAAGACCGCCGCATCGTCTTCGCCATCCCTTACCTGGGCCGCTACACGATGATCGGCACCACCGACCGCGAGTACACCGGCGATCCGGCCAAGGTGCGCATCAGCGATGAGGAAATCGACTACGTGCTGGGTGTCGCCAACGCGCATTTCCGCAAGCAGCTGACCCCGGCCGACGTGCTGCACACCTTCGCCGGCGTGCGCCCGCTGTGCAACGACGAGTCGGACAACCCGTCCGCCGTGACCCGCGACTACACCCTGTCGCTGGCCGCCGAGGCACACAAGGCTCCGCTGCTGTCGGTGTTCGGCGGCAAGCTGACCACCTACCGCAAGCTCGCCGAGTCGGCGATGGCGCAACTCAAGCCGTACTTCCCGAAGATGGGCCCAAGCTGGACCGCCACCGCCACCCTGCCCGGCGGCGAGAACATGAGCACTCCGCAGGCCCTGGCCAAGCAGCTGCAGGGCAAGGTCAGCGGGCTTTCCCCGGCGCTGGCGCAGCGCTGGGCGCAGACCTACGGCGAGCGTGTGTGGAAGCTGCTCGGCGATGCGCGCAGCGTCACCGAGCTGGGCGCCGACCTCGGTCGCGAGCTGTACACCCGCGAGGTTGACTACCTGCGCAGCGAGGAGTGGGCGACCCAGGTCGACGACATCCTCTGGCGCCGCACCAAGCTCGGCCTGGCGTTCTTCCCCGAAGAGAAAGCCAACCTGCAACGCTACCTGGCAGCTCAGCCGACCCCGGTCGCTCAGCCCCAGCCTGCCCAGGCCGCCAGCAGCGACAGCGACGCGGCATGAGATTCAGGCTCCCACCGGAAACGATCAGCGCGGCGCCTCAGCCGCGCTCGATAAATCCGCCTACGCCGCCTCCCCTTCCCCCTGCACGTCCAGCGCCTGCGGCTCCGGCTGCTTGATCAGCGCGTAGATCACCCCGGTCAGCAGGCTGCCGGCGACGATCGCCAGCAGGTAGAGCAGCGCGTGGTTGATCGCGTTGGGGATCAGCAGCACGAACAGGCCGCCGTGCGGTGCCATCAGCTTGCAGCCGAAGGCCATCGACAGCGCACCGGTCAGCGCACCGCCGGCGACGCTGGCCGGGATCACCCGCAGCGGGTCCTTGGCGGCGAACGGGATCGCCCCCTCCGAGATGAAGCACATGCCGAGCACGCCCGCAGCCTTGCCGGCCTCGCGTTCGCTCTGGGCGAACTTGCGTCGCGCCAGCAGCGTGGCGATGGCCATGCCGATTGGCGGCACCATGCCGCCGGCCATGGTCGCCGCCATCGGCGCGTAGCTCTGCGACGCCAGCAGGCCGACCGAAAACGCGTAGGCCGCCTTGTTGATCGGCCCGCCGAGGTCGACGCACATCATCCCGCCGAGCAGCAGGCCGAGCAGCACCGCGTTGGAGGTGCCCATGGTGTCGAGGAACACCGTCAGCCCGGCGAGCACGCCGGCCACCGGTTTGCCGACCACGTAGATCATCACCAGACCGGTGAACAGGCTGCCCAGCAGCGGGATGATCAGGATCGGCTTGAGCGCCTCGACGCTGGCCGGCAAGCGCACCCAGCGGGCGATGGCCTTGGCCGAGTAGCCGGCGAGGAAGCCGGCGACGATGCCGCCGATGAAGCCTGCGCCCAGCGTGCTGGCCAGCAGGCCGCCGATCATCCCCGGCGCCAGGCCCGGGCGATCGGCGATCGAATAGGCGATGTAGCCGGCCAGCAGCGGCACCATCAGCTTGAACGCCGCCTCGCCACCGATCTGNNATCAGCGCCGCGGGCAGCGTGCCTTCCTGCTTGAACGCCTCGATGCCGAAGACGAACGACAGGGCGATCAGCAAACCGCCGGCGACCACCATCGGCAGCATGTAGGAAACGCCGGTGAGCAGATGCTTGTACGGCCCGGCCTTACCCTGATCGGCGCCGGCGCTACCGGCAGCGCCCGTCGTTCCGGATAGCGGCTGGCCTTCGGCGAGGGCGCGCTGCAGGGTCTGTTGCGGTTGCTTGAGGGCGACGCCGGTGCCGCAGCGGTAGACCTTCTTGCCGGCGAAACGGCTGGTATCCACCTCGATGTCGGTGGCCAGTAGCACCACGTCGGCGGTGGCGATGGCCGCATCGTCCAGCAGGTTGCGGGCGCCCACCGAGCCGCGGGTTTCCACCTGCAGGCTGTAGCCGAGCTGGCTCGCCGCCTGCTG
>DIEE01000004.1 GCA_002418465.1 Pseudomonas sp. UBA5782
GAGGCCAAGCTCGCAAGCTGCTGCGGAATGGGCGCCTGCCAGGGCCGCGTGTGTGGCAGCGCCGCGCAGTTCCTGTTCGGCTGGCAGCCACCTTCGCCACGCCCGCCGTTCAGCCCGGCGCGCATCTCCACCCTGGCCAAGCTGGCGGAAGCGGCCGAGTCGCCGGACGCGGCGCGAGGCTAGCGCGTCAGGGCCGATAGACCTGCAGCGCGTCCGGCTCGATGCGGAAGACCGCCGGGGTCTGCGTGGTCAGCTCGCCGTCGGTGTTGATCGGCATCGGCCGGCGCGTGCTCAGGCGGATGCCGGTGGTCTGGAAGGCGCGCACCTTGCGCGTGCTGCCGTGGGTGCCACTGCGCAGGCGTGGGAACAGCGCCAGCAACTCCCACCAGTGGCGTACTTCCAGGCTGTAGAAATCCAGCTGGCCATCGTCGGCGCTGGCCGACTGCTCCACGGTCATCCCGCCGCCGTAATGGCGCCCGTTGCCGACCGAGGCCTGCACCGTCTTGACCTTCTCCAGCTGGCCGTCGTGCTCGATGAACAGGGTGAAGCGGCGCATCCGTCGCAGCAGGCGGAACGCAGCCAGCGCATAGCCGAAACGGCCCCATGTCTTCTTCGCCTGCGCGCTCAGGCCATCGGCCAGTTCGGCGCTGAAGCCGATGCTGGCGACGTTGAGAAACGGCTTGTCGTTGACCATGCCGACATCCATCGGCCGCGTACTGCCATTGACGATCAGCTGCACGGCGAGCAGCGGGTCGGCGGGGATGCCGAGGGTTTTCGCCAGGTCGTTGGCGGTGCCCAGCGGCAGTATCCCGACCGGCAGGCCTGCCACCATCAGCGCCGGCGTGGCGGCGTTCAGCGTACCGTCGCCGCCGCCGACGATGATCAGGTCGCAACCCGCCGCCTGGCGCTGGATGCGCTCGCCGACCGACAGCGCGTCGTCGTCGGCGACCTGCACCTCCAGCCCGCCCTGACGCAACGCCGCGATCAGCTCGGCACTCGCCGTTGCACCGTTGCGCGCGTGGCGGTTGAGGATCAGCAGCGCACGCCGCCCTTGGCTGGTAGTCATCGCTCACCTGCAGAAATCGAATCGACTCCTGCGATCTGAACCGAGCCCCTGTGAAAAAAACGCGAAGCGGCACCGCCAGACTGTTTCAAGATGCGCCGAAGCGCCTCAATTCGGCCCCGACGCCGGGCTGAGCATGTCGATGCGGCGGATCACGAAATCCTCGCGCAGGTAGTCCATCCGCTGCGCGTGGAAGCGCTGCATGTGCGGTAGCGCCGAGTGCACCTCGAGGTGTTCGCGCGACGCCCAGACCTCGAAGAAGATGAACAGCGTCGGGTCCTCGGCGTCGCGCAGCATGTGGTACTCGATGCAGCCCGGCTCGCCGCGGCTGGCGGCGACGTAACCGCGAAACAGCGCCTCGAAGGCGTCGGACCTGCCCGCGCGGGTACGCGCTTCGAGGATGAAACCGTAGGGTTCGCTCATGCTGATTGCCTTCGCTGAAAAGAAAGGTCGGCATGGTAGAGCAACAGTCAATGGGCAATTCATGCATTTCGCGCACAAGTGATATGCGCCAACACGGCTGTTTCCGCCCCCGCGAGAACCGTAAGGTGCCTGCCATCCAGACACCTTGCGAGACCCACTCGATGAAGAAGATTCTCCTGCTCAACGGCGGCAAGCAGTTCGCCCACTCCGACGGCCGCTACAACGCTACCCTGCACGATGCCGCGCTGGCCTACCTCGACCACGCAGGCTTCGACGTGAAGGCCACCTTCATCGACGGCGGCTACGACCTCGCCGAGGAAGTCGCCAAGTTCCTCTGGGCCGACGTGATCGTCTGGCAGATGCCCGGCTGGTGGATGGGCGCACCCTGGACGGTGAAGAAGTACATCGACGAGGTCTTCACCGAAGGCCACGGCAGCCTCTACGCCAACGACGGCCGGACCCGCTCCGACGCCTCGCAGAAGTACGGCAGCGGCGGCCTGCTGCACGGCAAGCAGTACATGATCTCGGCCACCTGGAACGCACCGCAGCAGGCCTTCGACGACCCCACCGACTTCTTCGAAGCCAAGGGCGTGGACGCCGTCTATTTCCCCTTCCACAAGGCCAACCAGTTCCTCGGCATGACCGCCCTGCAGACCTTCCTCGCCGTCGACGTGATGAAGGTTCCCGCCATCGAAGCCGACGTGGCGCGCTACCAGGCGCACCTGGCGAAGGTGTTCGGCATCGCCGGCTGAGGCTTGAGCGCGGGGTCATCCGGCGACGGGGGTGGCCTGCGTACCGGTCGGGGTGAGGCATAGCCGTAGGGGGGTCAGGCGTTCCGGGTGGGTTTGGACATTCACGGTGCTTCCGCGCCGTGACCCACCAAGCGGAGTATCGCCAACCACCGCGATGTCGCGGGCGATGCCGCAGTCGATTCGGCAGCGCCGCGCCAGGCGGCTAGAATGCCGCACCCCTCCTGCGAATCCGCCCGATGAACACCGAAGCCCTCGCCACCCTCAACCAGCACCTGCTCGCCGCGCTGAGCGATGTTCCTGCTGAAACCCGTCGCCTGTTCCACGGCCGCGGCCGGCGCTGGCCGGGGCTGGAGCAGATCACCGTCGACTGGCTGCAGGGCGTGCTGCTGGTGTGCCTGTTCCGCGAGCCGGCGGCCGAGGAACTGGCGGCGCTGAAACAATTGCTGCTGGCGCTCGCCGACTCCCCGGCATGGCAACGGAGCGGCGCACGGAGCCTACTGCTGCAGCACCGCTACCTGCCCGACAGCGCCACCGAAACCCTGCTCGGCGAGCCCGTCGAGGAAGCGGTGATCAGCGAGGGCGGCCTGCGTTTCCTGCTGGATTTCGGCCGCAAGCAGAACAGCGGGCTGTTCCTCGACATGCGCTACGGGCGCCGTTGGGTGCAGGCCAACGCCGCCGGCAAGCGCGTGCTCAACCTGTTCGCCTACACCTGCGGCTTCTCGGTGGCGGCGCTGGCCGGCGGTGCCGAGCAGGTGGTCAACCTGGACATGGCGCGCGCCGCGCTGAGCCGTGGACGCGACAACCACCGGCTCAACGAGCAGGACCTGCAGCGCGTCGCCTTCCTCGGCCACGAGCTGTTCAAGTCCTGGGGCAAGGTGCGCAAGCTCGGCCCCTACGACCTGATCATCATCGACCCGCCGTCGTTCCAGAAGGGCAGCTTCGCGCTGACCCAGGACTACCAGAAGATCCTCCGCCGCCTGCCCGAGCTGCTGAGTGCCGGCGGCAGCGTGCTGGCCTGCGTGAACGATCCGGGCATCCCCGCCGACTTCCTGATCGACGGCATGGCCCGCGAAGCGCCCGGACTGTCCTTCGTCGAGCGCCTGGAAAACCCGCCGGAATTCGCCGATATCGAGCCCGACGGCGGCCTCAAGGCACTGGTATTCCGCCAGGCCTGAGCCGCCTCCACCTGCCTGAGCGTCTCCCACCGCAACGCACTGTTCGACGGATCGTTGCTGAGAATGCTTTGCATCTCGTCTTTTTAAGATATATCTTGAGTTGTATCTTTGATAAACGAGAACGCCATGAAGCAATCCCCCTATCACCCCGACGCATTGCGCCAGGAAGGCGGCCGCGGACGGGAACGCGGGCCGCGCATCTTCGCCCCCGGCGACCTCAAGCTGCTGCTGCTGGCGCTGATCGCCGAAGCGCCGCGCCATGGCTACGACCTGATCCGCCACATCGAATCGCTGTTCGACGGTGCCTACAGCCCGAGCCCCGGCGTGATCTACCCGACCCTGACCTTCCTCGAGGAAAGCGAGCTGGTCAGCAGCGAGAGCGCCGCCGGCAAGAAGCGCTACAGCATAACCGCGGCGGGCGAAGCCTCGCTCGCCGAGCAGAGCGTGGCCCTGGACGGCGTGCGCCTGCGCATCGAGCTGAGCAAGCGCGCCCTGCGCGGCCACGACCGCCCCGCGGAAATCCATGAGGCGGTGGCCAACCTGCGCCACGCGCTGCACCTGCACCACGGGCGCTGGACCACGGAAGAGATCGAGCGCGTGCGCACGCTGCTCAACGACACCGCCCGCGCCATTTCCAACGGGCCGGCGGCCCGCCCGAACGAGGAATAGAACCGATGAGAGCCAACGACAGCCATGGTATCCACCGCGTCAGCCACGAGATCGTGCGCCGCCGCCTGCAGGTCGCCCGCGTGGTCGACATCACCCCGCGCATGCGCCGCGTGACCCTCGTCGGCAGCGAGCTGGAGGGTTTCGTCAGCGCCGCGCCGGACGATCACATCAAGCTGCTGTTCGCCGCCAATGCCGAGGAACAGGCGCAGCTGGACAACTTCCGCCCCGGCAGCGACGGGCCGAAACCGACCATGCGCGACTACACCCCGCGCCGCTTCGACGCAGCGCTGGGCGAGCTGGACATCGACTTCGTGCTGCACGGCGACGGCCCGGCATCGACCTGGGCGGCGCAGGTGACCGTCGGCCAGCACCTGCACATCGCCGGCCCGCGCGGCTCGCTGATCGTGCCGGACGTGTTCGACGGCTACCTGCTGATCGGCGACGAAACCGCCCTGCCGGCCATCGGCCGGCGCCTGGAAGGCCTCACCGCCGGGCGCCGCGCGGTGGTGCTGGTGGAGATCGAGAACGAGGCCGAGCGCCAGGCGCTGAGCAGCGCCGCCGACGTCGAGGTGCATTGGCTGCGCCGCGGCGAGCGCGCGCTGGTGGATGCGGTGCGCGAGCTGAGGCTGCCCGAAGGCGAGGTCTACGCCTGGATCGCCTGCGAAAGCGGCCTGTCGCGCCAGTTGCGCGCGGTGCTGCTGAACGAGCATGGCGTCGGCGAGGACTGCATGAAGGCCGCCGGCTACTGGCGCCAGGGCGCGGCGCAGGAATAAAGGCGGACGGCGGCGCATGCCGATGCGCCGCTATTGCATCGGCGCCAGGCGCCGCGCTATACGACGGAGAATTATCCTCGCGCGACAGGCTCGAAGCTGTGACGAGGACGAACCGGCCGGCGCGCGCCGCACGAGTGATTCGATGACCTTTCTATCCCAGAGCCACGAATGCCAGGGCTGGCGCGGCGAGATGTCCGAGCGCATCCGCGCCTTCGACTGGTCCGCCACCGAACTGGGTCCGCTGCACGGCTGGTCGCAGAGCCTGCGCAACGCCGTACAGCTGATCCTCGGCTCGCCGGTGCCGCTGGTGGTGCTCTGGGGCCGTCCCGGCTACATGATCTACAACGACGCCTACTCGGTGTTCGCCGGCGGCCGCCACCCGTACCTGCTCGGCACGCCGGTGGAGCTGGGCTGGCCGGAGGTCGCCGAGTTCAACCGCAACGTGGTGGACACCTGCCTGGCCGGCGGCACCCTCTCCTACCGCAACAAGGAACTGGTCCTGCTGCGCCACGGCAAGCCGGAAGACGTCTGGATGGACCTCAGCTACAGCCCGGTGCCGGGCGACGACGGCGCGCCGGCGGGGGTGATGGCCATCGTCGTGGAAACCACTGCGCAAATGATCTCCGAACGCCGCCGGCAACAGGCCGAGGCTGCTTTCCGCGAAGCCAACGAGCGGCTGCATCTGGCGCTGAATTCCGGTGCCGTACTCGGCCTGTTCGTCTGGGACATCGAGGCCAACCTGCTTTCCGGCGACGCGCGCTTCGCCCGCACCTTCTTCCTGCCGGTGGAACAGACGGCGCACGGTCTGCCCAACGAAATGGCGACCGAGATGATCCACCCGGACGACCTCGAGCAGCTCAACCACAAGGTCGAGGAAACCATCGCCCGCGGCGTGCCCTTCAAGTCCGAGTACCGTATCCACCAGCCCGACGGCAGCTACCTGTGGGTGCTCGCCAGCGGGCGCTGCGAGTTCGACGAAGAGGGCAAGCCGCTGCGCTTTCCCGGCGTGCTGATCGATATCCACGAACGCAAGATCGCCGAGGAGAAGCTGCTGCAGCTGACCCACCATCTGGAGCAGCGCGTCGCCACCGAAATGCAGGCGCGCTCGGCGGCCGAGGAACAGCTGCGCCAGTCGCAGAAGCTCGAGGCGATCGGCGGGCTGACCGGCGGCGTCGCCCACGACTTCAACAACATGCTCCAGGTGATCGCAGGCAACCTGCACCTGCTGGCGCGCCTGGAACAGGGCAACGAGCGCGCCCAGCGCTACGTGCAAACAGCCCTAGGCGCAGTGGATCGCGGCGCCAAGCTGTCCTCGCAGCTGCTCTCCTTCGCCCGCCGCCAGCAATTGCAACCGACCCTGTGCGACCCGCTGCGCATCTACCAGGGCCTCGGCGAACTGTTCCAGCGCGCCCTCGGCGAAACCATCCATCTCGACGTGCAGCTGCCGCAGGATTCCTGGCCGATCCACGTCGACCGCAACCAGCTGGAAAACGCCCTGCTCAACCTCGCCATCAACGCCCGCGACGCCATGCAGGGCGAGGGCACCATCCGCATCGGCGGCGACAACGTGCAGCTCGACGAAGCCTTCTGCGCCGGCAAGCAGATCGCCCCCGGCGATTACGTGTGCCTGTCGGTGTGCGACAACGGCATCGGCATGACCCCCGAGGTGCTCGAGCACGCCTTCGAGCCGTTCTTCACCACCAAGCCCGAGGGCCACGGCACCGGCCTCGGCCTGAGCATGGTGTTCGGCTTCGTCAAGCAGAGCGGCGGGCATACCGAAATCGTCAGCGAGCACGGTGTCGGCTCAACGGTGCAGATGTACTTCCCGCGCAGCGGCCATGCCGTGGCGGAAGAGGAAGCGCAGCCGCCCGCCGAGCACAGCCAGGCCGGTGGCGAAACCATCCTGGTGGTGGAGGACGACGCCGGCGTGCGCGCCACCGCGGTCGAGCTGCTGCAGCAGCTGGGCTACCGGGTGCTGACCGCGGCCAACGGCGACCTCGCCCGGCAGATGCTCGACGACGGCGCGCGCATCGACCTGATCTTCAGCGACGTGGTGATGCCGGGACGGACCAAGAGCAACGACCTGGCGACCTGGGCCAGACAGCAGACGCCGGCGATTCCGCTGCTGTTCACCTCCGGCTTCACCCGCGACATCATCTCGCGCAACCAGCAACTGAGCGCCGACACCCACCTGCTGAGCAAACCCTACACGCCGCAGGCGCTGGAAAGCATGCTCAGGGCGGTACTGGCGGGCGCCGCCGCAGGCTGAGCGCTGGCGCAGCCGACAACCGGCAGAACCAAACGCCGGCGCCCGGCCTCGAACAGCTACCCCCCTGCGGATGCGCGCCATGCAGCTGCCCCTTGCCGAACCTCTCCTCACCGATATCGTCGATCCGGCCGCGCCGCCGGCGCCGTTGCGCATCGGCGTGCTGACGCACATCCAGCACCCGATTCGCCAGCCGTTCGCCGGCGGCCTGGAAGCCTTCACCTACGACATCACCCGCGGCCTGCAGCAGCGCGGCCACGCGGTGACGCTGTTCGCCAGCTCGGCCAGCGCGGCGGAGCTGAACCTGGTGCCGGTATGGAGCGACGACACCTATGTGAACGGCGCGCGGCAGCGCTCCAGCCTCGCCGAGGACTACATGCAGGAGCACCACGCCTATCTGGCGGTGATGCAGGGCATCGACGACTACGGCTTCGACATCATCTTCAACAACAGCCTGCATTACGTGCCGGCGACCATGGCCTCGATGATCCGCACGCCGATGCTCACGGTGCTGCATACGCCGCCGTTCTTCGAGCTGATCAATGCGTACGGCGGCACGCGCAAGGCCGGGCGCTTCTGCACCATTTCCGCCGCCAACGCGCGCGCCTGGGCCGAGCTGCTGCCCGAGTGCGCGGTGATTCCCAACGGCATCGACCTGGCGCACTGGTCGCCGCGCGGCGAACCCGGCGAGCACGCGATCTGGTTCGGCCGGCTGGTACCCGACAAGGGCGCGCACCTGGCGATCGACGCCGCGCGGCTGGCCG
>DIEE01000102.1:0-24124 GCA_002418465.1 Pseudomonas sp. UBA5782
GTCCAGGCGCGCCAGTTCGGCAGCGCCCGGCGACAGGGCGCGGCGCAGGCCCTGGGCGATCTCGGCCTGTTGTGGCGTGTGCGGCTGGGCCAGGTTCGGCTGCGCCAACGGCACCACCGGCGGTGCCGGGGTGACGGGTGCCTGTGGCGGTTGCAGCAGCGGCACGGGCACCGGCTCCGGCTCTTCCTCNNCTCGACGATCTCGGAGAGCAGGGGAATGTCCTGCGCGTCCAGCGACTCGGTCAGCAGCGGCGGCTCCTGGTCCTGCCGGCCGAGCACGCGGCGGATCGACTCGAGATCGTCGAGCAGGTGGGCGGGCTTGCGCGGAGGTTGATGGCTGTCCATGGGTGACTCAAAGGCGGGGCAGGCGGTGGTCCTGCGGAGGATAGCCGCGCTCCCGGTAGAAACGGAAACTCTCGCGGGCCGCCTGACGGATGGCCGGGTCTTCCACCACCAGCTCGGCGACGCGGGCGAAGCGCTCGAAGAACGCCGGCACGGCGAGGTCGAGGTTGATCAGCAGGTCGCAATGCGCCACCGGCGCCTCGCCCAGGCCGAGGGCGATCGGCGCCTGGCTGTCGTCTTCGGCCAGGCCGTGCGGGACGAAGGCCTCGCCCTTGAAGGTCCACAGCCGCGCATCCAGCGCCTCGCGCTGTTCGGCGTTCTGGCAGTGCAGGTAGATGCGGTGGCCGAGGCGCCAGGCCTTCTCGCTGAGCTTGCAGGCGAACTCCAGGCGCGCCGCCGGATCGGCGGTGGGGAGCACGTAGAAATCGATCTGGGGCATGGAATTCTCGTTGCGCTGCCCGGCNNCCTCGCGGCGCCGGGCAGCCGGCACTCAGGCGTTGGCGCGATCCAGCAGGTATTGCGTCAGCAGTGGAACCGGGCGGCCGGTGGCGCCTTTTTCCTTACCGCCGCTGATCCAGGCGGTGCCGGCGATGTCCAGGTGCGCCCACTTGTAGGCCTTGGCGAAGCGCGACAGGAAGCAGCCGGCGGTGATGGTGCCGGCCTTCGGCCCGCCGATGTTGGCGATGTCGGCGAACGGGCTGTCGAGCTGCTCCTGGTATTCGTCGAACAGCGGCAACTGCCAGGCGCGGTCGTCGGCGCGGCGGCCGGCGTCGAGCACCTGCTCGATCAGGCCATCGTCGTTGCCCATCAGGCCCGAGGTGTTGCTGCCCAGGGCGACGATGCAGGCGCCGGTCAGGGTGGCCAGGTCGATCACCGCCTGCGGCTTGAAGCGCTCGGCGTAGGTCAGGGTGTCGCACAGCACCAGGCGGCCTTCGGCGTCGGTGTTGAGGATTTCCACGGTCTGCCCGCTCATGGTCGTGACGATGTCGCCAGGGCGGGTGGCGCGGCCGCTGGGCATGTTCTCGGCGCAGGCCAGCAGGCACACCAGGTTGATCGGCAGCTGCAGTTCGAGCACCGCGCGCAGGGTGCCGAAGACGCTGGCGGCGCCGCACATGTCGTACTTCATCTCGTCCATGCCGGCCGAGGGCTTGATGCTGATGCCGCCGGTATCGAAGGTGATGCCCTTGCCGACCAGCGCGTAGGGCTGCTCGCCCTTCTTGCCGCCGTTGTACTGCATGACGATCAGCCGCGGCGGCTGTTCGCTGCCCTGGGCGACGGCGAGGAAAGAGCCCATGCCCAGCGCCTTGAGTTTCTTCTCGTCGTGAATCTCGACCTTCAGGCCGGGATAGCTCTTGCCCAGCGTCTTGGCCTCTTCGGCGAGGAAGCTCGGCGTGCAGAGGTTCGGCGGCAGGTTGCCGAGGTCCTTGGTGAAGGCCATGCCGGTGGCAATGGCGCGGGCGTGGTTGACGCCGCGCTCGACCTCGGCCTGGGCGGCCTTGTCGGTGATCAGGGTGATCTTCTTGAGCGGACGCGCCTCGGCCTTCTGGCTCTTGAAGCGATCGAACACGTAGGTGCCGTCGGCCAGCGTTTCCACCGTCAGGCGGGCCTTGCCGTAGAGGTCGCGGTTCTTCACTTCGAGATCGCCCATGGCGAAAGCCGCATCGCCGCCGCCGAGGCCCTTGAGCACGCCGTGCGCGGCGCCGATCAGCTTGCGGAACTGGCGATCGGACAGCGGGCTTTCCTTGCCGCAACCGACCAGCAGCACGCGTTCGGCCTTGAGGCTCGGCAGGCTGTGCAGGAGCAGCGTCTGGCCCAGTTTACCGGCCAGGTCGCCGCGCTTGAGCAGGCTGGCGATGGCGCCGCCGGTGGCGGTGTCCACTGCCTGGGCGAGGTTGCCGAGCACGCGGCCTTCACCGACGGGAAGCACCAGGGTGGCGGTTTTTACGGTTTCCGGGCGAGCGCTTTTGACTAGGAATTCCATCGAGATTTGTCCCCGAGACAAGGTGTCTGCTGTACAGGAAGGCGACGGCGCATGGGGCCGCCGCGTGATCCGGAAGGTGCTGCGGTGACCGCGCGTAGCGGTCGTGGAGCGAGTCCGTCATGACCCGTCCGATGACGCGATGTTCCGTGCGGACGGGTGCTCACCGGGTGGCCTGGCAAGCTGCGCCGGCATGTCGCGGTGTGTTCCGTATCCTACTGTCGCGGCGCGCGGATGCCCAGCCTTGGCGCGTGCGCGGGACGAATCCGTGACGATGGAACCCTGGGTGCGGCGGCGCTCTCCAAAGGGATGACACCGAAAGGTGCTTCCCAATAACGAAAAGCGGAGGCTTTCCATGCTCAAGAAAACCCTCACTGCCGGTTTGGCAGCGGCTGCCGTACTCAGCGCCGGAATGGCCTTGGCCGATCGTCCCGGTGCCGACTGGATCAGCATCGACCAGGCCCTGGCGAAAGCCAAGGCGGCGGGCTACACCCAGGTCCACAAGATCGAGGCCGACGACTCCGGCTACTGGGACGGCGAAGGCCTGAAGCAGGACGGCAAGGTCTACGAGTTCCGCATCGACGGCAAGACCGGCGACGTCCCCCGCGACAAGCTCGACTGAGCGCCCGCCGCCTGCCGCCTGCCAGAGGCCCCGCCCGTGCAGGGCCTTTTCATGTGCGTCATGCGCCGCGCGCGCGGCTGCCGAGCACCAGCGCGATGCCGCCGAGCACCGCGATCGAGACCAGCATCAGGCGCAGGGTCAGCGCTTCGCCCAGCAGCAGGCTGCCCCCCAGCGCGGCGAGGATCGGCACGCTGAGTTGCACGGTCGAGGCCTGCAGCGCGCCCAGCCCGCGCAGCGCGGTGTNCCAGATGGCGTAGCCGACACCCGAGGCCAGCGCGCCGGAGAGCAGCGCGTAGGTCACGCCCGGTAGGTCCCATTCGCGCTGCGCCATCAGCAGCAGGCAGAGCAGGGTGGCGAACGGAATGGCTCGCAGGAAATTGCCGGCGGTGGCGGCGAGCGGATCGGCAACGCCGCGACCGAGCAGCGAATAGATCGCCCAGGCCAGGCCGGCGAGCAGCATCAGCAGGGCGCTGCCAAGCGGCGGCGCGCTGGCTCCGGGCAGCAGTTGCGCGAGCAGTCCACCGAGCGCCAGCAGCAGGCCGAGGCACGCCCAGCGGCCGAGCCGTTCACCGCGAATCACCCCGTAGAGCAGCATGCTCAGTTGCACGGAGCCGAACAGCAGCAG
This sequence comes from Pseudomonas sp. UBA5782, assembly GCA_002418465.1. Classification (GTDB taxonomy): domain Bacteria; phylum Pseudomonadota; class Gammaproteobacteria; order Pseudomonadales; family Pseudomonadaceae; genus Pseudomonas_O. The sequence continues at coordinate 3,567 of DIEE01000102.1, forward strand.
AGCGCCGACGCCGGTATCGAGTTGCAGGTAGGCGAAGGAAAACGCTGCGGCATAGGCGAACAGCGCAGCGGCGCCGTACCAGCTGCCGTGGGGCACGCCGCGCGGGCGGCGCAGCTGCAGTAGCAGCGCGAGCATCAATGCGCCGGCGAAAATGCGCAGGCCGGTGAAACTGGCGGCGTCGATGGTGGTGTGCTTGAGCGCCAGGCGACAAAGCAGCGAATTGCCGGCGAAGGCGAGCATGGCGAGGCTGGTGAGGGCGAGTGTGCGGGCGTTCATGTCGTCTCTGCGCAGAGTCCGAGCGGACGTGCGTGAAGTCTATGTGCTGCGGCGCAGGCGTGCGCCTGGCCGAAGGTAGTAGGTGGCTCGTTCGTCGGTGCCGGGTCGCCGGTTGTGCTGGGCGCAGGGTAAGCCGCAGCGCAGGACTCGGAGTTCGCCGTGACACCCGCGTGCAATCGCAGGATAATGCCGGCCTCTTTTTCAATCGGCCGCCCGTGGGCGTGCCGGCCGCGGGTGGCGCAGTGGGTTGCCGCCCGAGCCCGACAACCCTGGAGTGGTCTGGTTTGATCGTCTTTCGTTACCTGTCCCGAGAACTGCTGATCACCCTGAGCGCAGTAAGCGCGGTGCTGCTGGTGATCATCATGAGCGGCCGCTTCATCAAGTACCTGGCCCAGGCCGCCCAGGGTCTGCTCGATCCGGGCGTGCTGCTGCTGATCATGCTTTACCGGATGCCCGGTTTCCTCGAGCTGATCCTGCCGCTGGGGCTGTTCCTCGGCATCCTGCTGGCTTACGGCCGGCTCTACCTCGACAGCGAAATGACCGTGCTCGCCGCCACGGGCATGAGCCAGCAACGCCTGATGCTCTACAGCCTGGCGCCAGCGGCGCTGGTCGCGCTACTGGTGGCCTGGCTGAGCATGGGCCTGGCGCCGCAGGGCATCGGCCAGGTGGCGCGGATTCTCAATGCACAGGACGCGCTCACCGAATTCGATACGCTGGAGCCGGGGCGCTTCCAGTCGATGCGCGACGGTTCGCGGGTCACCTACACCGAAACCCTCTCGGAAAACCGCGACGCCCTCGGCGGGCTGTTCATTTCCGAGAAGCAGCTGTCCCGCGACAAGGCCAAGGAGCGCGGCATTACCGTGCTGGTGGCCGAATCCGGGCGCCAGGAAATCCGCCCGGACGGCAGCCGCTACCTGATTCTGAAGAACGGCTACCGCTACGACGGCAATCCCGGCGAGGCCAATTACCGGGCGATCCAGTACGACACCTACGGCGTGCTGCTGCCGCGCCCGGAAGTCAGCGCCGAAATCAGCGAGCGTGAGGCGATCCCGACCGCGCAGCTGTTCGGCAGCGACAACATCCGCCATATCGCCGAATTGCAGTGGCGCCTGTCGATTCCGTTGCTGGTGTTCGTCATCACCCTGCTCGCCGTGCCGCTGTCGCGGGTCAATCCGCGGCAGGGACGTTTCCTCAAGCTGCTCCCGGCGATTCTCCTCTACATGGCCTATCTGGCACTGCTGATCGCCATGCGCGGCGCGCTGGACAAGGGTCGCATCCCGCCGGCGCTGGGCCTGTGGTGGGTACACCTGCTGTTCTTCGCCATCGGTATGCTGATGCTTTACTGGGAACCGCTGCGCCTGAAGTGGGCGGCGCGTCGTGCTGGAGTTTCGACCCATGGTTAAGTTGGATCGCTACATCGGCACCAGCGTGTTCTTCGCCATCGTCAGCGTGCTCGGGGTGATCGTCGGCCTGGCCTTGCTGTTCGCCTTCATCGACGAGCTGGGGGACATCGAGGACAGCTACGGCTTGCTCGACGCCGCCTGGTACGTGCTGCTGACCGCGCCCCGGCGGATCTACGAGATGCTGCCGATGGCGGCGCTGATCGGCTGCCTGATCGGCCTCGGCACCCTGGCCAGCAACAGCGAGTTGACCATCATGCGTGCGGCCGGCGTGTCGGTCGCGCGGATCGTCTGGTCGGTGATGCGGCCGATGCTGATGCTGATGGTGGTCGGCATCCTGATCGGCGAATACGTCGCCCCGCAAGCCGAGAACCAGGCGCAGTCGTTCCGCGCCATGGCCCAGGGCGGCGGCGATGCGCAGAGCGCCAAGCATGGTCTGTGGCACCGCCAGGGCAACGAGTACGTGCACATCAACGCCGTGCAGCCCAGCGGCACCCTGTACGGCGTGACGCGCTACCGTTTCGATGATCAGCGCCATCTGCAGTCTTCCAGCTTCGCCCGCCAGGCCACGTACGACGGCAATCAGTGGCTGCTGCAGGACGTCACCACCACGCAGTTCAAGGAGCGCAGCACCGAGGTGCAGAAGGCCGCCGAGGAGCGCTGGGACATCGAGCTCAGCCCGCAGATGCTCGGCACCGTGGTGATGGAGCCGGACTCGCTGTCGCTGGTGGGGTTGTGGAAGTACATCGGCTATCTCGCCGATCAGGAATTGAACAACCAGCGCTACTGGCTGGCGTTCTGGGGCAAGCTGCTGCAGCCGCTGGTCACCGCCGCACTGGTGCTGATGGCGATCAGCTTCATCTTCGGGCCGCTGCGTTCGGTGACCCTCGGGCAGCGCATCTTTACCGGCGTGCTGGTGGGCTTCGTGTTCCGCATCGCCCAGGACCTGCTCGGTCCTTCGAGCCTGGTCTTCGGCTTCTCGCCGTTGCTGGCGGTGCTGGTGCCGGCCGCGATCTGCGCGCTGGCCGGCGGCTGGATGCTCAGGCGCGCGGGCTGAGCCCGGCGCTCATTTCTTGTGAATGTGCTTGGGCAGTCGGACCACCTGGCTGTCCGAGTAGATGTCGTGCCAGCTGCGCTTGCGCTTGTCCCAGAGAATCCACAGGTAGCCGAGCCCGCCGAGCAGCCAGGAACCGATGGCGATCACGAAGCGCAGTAGCGCCTGCCACAGGCTGATCGCCGAGCCGTCGGCGTTCTGTATGCGCAATCCCCACACCTGCATGCCGAGCGTCTGCCCCGAGTGGGTCCAGAACTTGGCGAAGAAGCCGAACAGCGCGAACAGCAGCAGCGTCGACAGCAGCGGGTCTCCGTCCAGCGCGCCGGAATCGGTGAGGCGCTTGATCTCGTCGGCGCCGTAGATGCCCATCAGCGCCAGCTTGTAGGCGAAGGCGACGACGATCAGCAGCGCGACGCAGAGCAGGAAATCGTAGAACAGCGCGGCAAGGCGACGGCCGAGACCGGCGGGGGGGAACTCGCCCTGCGGACGGAGTGAATGTTTCGGCATGTGGAAGGGCTCGCTGAAATAAAGGCGCCATTCTAGTGAATGAGGCGCACAAAAAAGCCCCTGATGTCACCATCAGGGGCTTTTTCTTGCGAAGGCGATTAGGCCAGGATTTGAACCTGGTCAGCTTGCATGCCTTTCTGGCCTTGCACGGCCACGAAGCTAACTTTCTGGCCTTCTTTCAGGCTCTTGAAGCCGTTACCTTCGATTGCACGGAAGTGAACGAACAGATCCGGGCCGCTTTCGGGAGTGATGAAGCCGAAGCCCTTCTCGTCGTTGAACCACTTAACGGTGCCGTTTTGACGATTCGACATGTCTTATTTCCTTGAAACTAGGTTGATGGCAGCCTCTACGACAATAGAGGGCTGGAACTGGTTGCAAAGAGTAAGAGAAGTCGAGCGGGATGTAGCGGATCTAGGATCTACTGCACCAGGTCACGATTCAACAGCGACCCATGCAAACACAGTGGGCACACTCTACGCTAACTCCTGGGCCGTTGCCAACCCTGGAATGCGTGGTTTTTGCTGCCTGAAACGGGCTCTGCGAGGCTTTGCCAGAAACGCCGTGTGAACTGGGATCTGAACGCTTTACAGCGAGTGGCGACCTGGTGACAGTCGCCGGGGATGAAGCTGTTGGTGCCCCGGGGGAGACTCGAACTCCCACTCCTTTCGAAAACGGATTTTGAATCCGCCGCGTCTACCGATTCCGCCACCGGGGCAATGGCGGCGGAGTATAGGGAGGCGCTTGCGCCGGGTCAATCGCGCCGCGTGGTCAGCGCAGCGCTTTTCCGTTAAGATTCGCGCCCTGAGCAAGACGAACCAGACATGCGCGTTTCCGACTTCCATTTCGACCTTCCCGAATCCCTGATCGCCCGTTACCCGCTTGCCGAACGCCGCGCCAGCCGCCTGCTGGTGCTCGATGGCGAGAGCGGCTCGCTGGCGCATCGGCGCTTCACCGATCTGCTCGATCACCTGCGTCCGGGCGACCTGATGGTGTTCAACGACACCCGGGTGATTCCGGCGCGGCTGTTTGGCCAGAAGGCCTCCGGCGGCAAGCTGGAGATTCTCGTCGAGCGCGTGCTGGACGAGTATCGCGTGCTCGCTCACGTGCGTTCGAGCAAGTCGCCGAAGCCCGGCAGCGAAATCCTCATCGACGGCGGCGGTCGTGCCGAGATGCTGGCGCGCCAGGATGCGCTGTTCGAGCTGCGCTTCGACGAGCCGGTGCTGGCGCTGCTTGATCGCGTCGGGCACATGCCACTGCCTCCTTATATAGTGCGCGCCGATGACGCGGCCGACCGCGAGCGTTATCAGACCGTCTATGCGCAGCGCTCCGGTGCCGTGGCGGCGCCCACGGCCGGGCTCCATTTCGACGAGGCGCTGCTCGAGTCGATCCGTAATAAAGGTGTGCAAACCGCCTTCGTGACCCTGCATGTCGGTGCGGGTACCTTTCAGCCGGTGCGCGTCGAGCGGATCGAGGATCATCACATGCACCGCGAATGGCTGGAAGTCAGTCAGGGTGTCGTCGACGCGGTCGCCGCATGCCGTGCGCGGGGCGGGCGGGTGATCGCAGTCGGCACCACCAGCGTGCGTTCGCTGGAAAGCGCTGCGCGCGATGGCGAACTCAAGGCTTTCAGTGGCGACACCGACATCTTCATCTACCCGGGGAGGCCGTTTCATGTGGTCGACGCGCTGGTTACCAACTTCCACTTGCCCGAATCCACCCTGCTGATGCTGGTGTCCGCGTTCGCCGGTTATTCCGAGACGATGGCCGCCTACGCCGCCGCGGTGGAAAACGACTACCGCTTCTTCAGTTACGGCGACGCCATGTACATCACCCGCAATCCCGCCGCGCGCGGCCCCGAGGACCTCGCATGAGCCATATGACCTTTGAACTGCTGGCCACCGAAGGCCGGGCCCGGCGCGGACGCCTGACCTTTCCGCGTGGCGTGGTGGAAACCCCGGCGTTCATGCCGGTGGGCACCTACGGCACGGTGAAGGGCATGCTGCCGCGCGACATCGAGGCGATCGGTGCGCAGATCATCCTTGGCAACACCTTCCATCTGTGGCTGCGGCCCGGCACCGAGGTGATCCGCGAACACGGCGACCTCCACGACTTCATGCAGTGGCAGGGGCCGATCCTCACCGACTCCGGCGGTTTCCAGGTGTTCAGCCTGGGCGCCATGCGCAAGATAAAGGAAGAGGGCGTGTACTTCGCCTCTCCGGTGGACGGCGCCAAGGTGTTCATGGGGCCGGAGGAATCGATGCGCGTGCAGCGCGAGCTGGGCTCGGACATCGTGATGATCTTCGACGAGTGCACGCCTTACCCGGCCGACGAGGACGTCGCGCGCCGCTCCATGGAGCTGTCGCTGCGCTGGGCCGAGCGCTCGAAGATCGCCCATGCGGACAACCCATCGGCGCTGTTCGGCATCGTCCAGGGTGGCATGCACGAGAATCTGCGCATGCGCTCGCTGGAGCGCCTCTGCGAGATCGGCTTCGACGGCCTGGCCATCGGCGGCCTGTCGGTGGGCGAACCGAAGGAAGAGATGATCCGCGTGCTGGATTTCCTGCCCGCGCAGATGCCGGCGGACAAGCCGCGCTACCTGATGGGCGTGGGCAAGCCGGAGGACCTGGTCGAGGGTGTGCGCCGCGGCGTCGACATGTTCGATTGCGTGATGCCGACGCGCAACGCGCGCAACGGCCACCTGTTCACCGCCGAGGGCGTGGTGAAGATCCGCAACGCGGTGCATCGCCATGATCAGTCGCCGCTGGAGGCCGACTGCGATTGTTACACCTGCAAACATTTCTCCCGCGCCTATCTGCACCATCTGGACAAATGCGGCGAAATGCTCGGCAGCATGTTGAATACAATCCACAACCTGCGTCATTACCAGCGCTTGATGGCTGGTTTGCGTGGGGCAATTCAACAGGGTACATTGGCCGCCTTCGTCGACGCCTTCTACGCCCGATGCGGCCTGCCAACGCCGCCTTTGGATTGAAATTCCTTCCTTATTTCAAGAACTTGCAACAGGGGTGCTACATGAGCTTTCTGATTCCCGCCGCCTACGCCGACGCTGCCGCTCCGGCCGCCGGACCTGCCGGCACCGGCTTCGAGTGGGTCTTTCTGGTCGGCTTCCTGGTCATCTTCTATCTGATGATCTGGCGTCCGCAGGCCAAGCGCTCGAAAGAGCACAAGAACCTCCTCGGCAACCTGCAGAAGGGTGACGAAGTGGTCACCTCCGGCGGCATCGCCGGCAAGGTGGTCAAGGTTGCCGACGACTTCGTCGTCGTTGAAGTCTCCGACACCGTCGAGATGAAGTTCCAGAAGGCCGCTATCGCCGCAACCCTGCCCAAGGGCACGCTGAAAGCCATCTGATCCTACCTTTTCCTTTCTTCCACGGGGCGCTCTAGGGCGCCCCGCGTCATAAGCGGGCGGCGTCATGCTGAACAAATACCCTCTGTGGAAATACCTGCTGATCCTGGCGGTGCTGGCGATCGGCCTGGTGTATTCCGCGCCCAATCTCTATCCGGACGATCCGGCCATCCAGCTCACCGGCAGCAGTACTGCGCTGAAGATCGACCAGGCGACTGTCGATCGCGCCAGCCAGGCGCTCAGCGAGGCCGGCATCACCGTGAAGGCGGCCGAAGTCGCTCAGCACGGCGGCCTGCTGCGTCTGACCAAGCTCGCTGATCAGCTGCCGGCCAAGGATGTCGTGCGCAAGGCGCTGGGGGACGATTACGTCGTTGCCCTGAACCTCGCGCCGACCACGCCGAACTGGCTGCGCAGTTTGCATGCGACGCCGATGAAGCTGGGTCTCGACTTGTCCGGCGGTGTGCACTTCCTCCTCGAAGTGGACATGGAGAAGGCCCTCGATGCGCGCATCAAGGTCTACGAGGGTGAGGTCAAAAGCCTGCTGCGCAAGGAGCGGGTCCGCTACCGCAGCCTGCCGGCGCAGGACAGTGCCTTCCAGCTGGGCTTCAGCGATGCGGAATCGGCGCAGAAGGCGCAGGACCTGATTCGCAAGAGCTTCAACGATTTCGACATCACCACGGCCGAGCGCAACGGCCAGCAGGTGCTGGGGCTGAACCTGACCCAGGCCAAGCTGGCGGAGATTCGCGAGTATTCGATCAAGCAGAACCTGACCACGGTGCGTAACCGGGTCAACGAGCTGGGCGTGGCCGAGCCGCTGGTGCAGCGCCAGGGCGCCAACCGCATCGTCGTTGAACTGCCGGGCGTGCAGGACACCGCCGAAGCCAAGCGCATCCTCGGCAAGACCGCCAGCCTGGAATTCCGCCTGGCCGCCGAGGCCGATGCCTCGCGCGCCACCACCGAATCCTTCGGCTTCCGCGAGCCGGGCCGTCCGCCGGTCCAGCTCGAGCGCAGCCTGATCATCACCGGTGACCAGGTCACCGACGCCAGCGCCAGCTTCGACGAGAACGGTCGCCCGCAGGTGAACATCCGTCTCGACGGTCACGGCGGCGAGCTGATGAACCGCGCCACGCGCAACAACGTCGGGCGCAGCATGGCGGTGATCTTCATCGAACAGCGCCCGGTGACCACCTACAGCAAGCAGGTGGTCGACGGCGTCGAGAAGGAGGTCGCGACGCAGGCCTTCAAGGAAGAGAAGCAGATCATCAGCCTGGCGACCATCCAGTCGCCGCTGGGCGGGCAGTTCCGCATCACCGGTCTGAACGGCCAGGGTGAGTCCTCCGAGCTGGCGCTGCTGCTGCGCGCCGGTGGCCTGGCCGCGCCGATGTACTTCGCGGAAGAGCGCACCATCGGCCCGAGCCTGGGTGCCGAGAACATCGTCAAGGGCATCGAATCCACCGAGTGGGCGATGGTCTTCGTGTCGATCTTCATCATCGCCATCTACCGTTTCTTCGGTGTCCTGGCGACCGTCGCGCTGGCGTTCAACCTGGTGCTGCTGGTCGGCCTGATGTCGGTGATCGGCGCCACCCTGACCCTGCCAGGTATTGCCGGTATCGTGCTGACGCTGGGCATGGCGGTGGATGCCAACGTGCTGATCTTCTCGCGGATCCGCGAGGAACTGGCCAACGGTCTGTCCGTCCAGCGCGCGATCCACGAAGGTTTCGACCGTGCCTACAGTGCGATCATCGACAGTAACCTGACCACGCTGCTGGTCGGCGCGATCCTGTTCGCCCTCGGTACCGGCCCGGTCAAGGGCTTCGCCGTGACCATGTCGCTGGGGATCATCACCTCGATGTTCACCGCCATCATGTTCACCCGCGGTTTGGTCAACCTGATCTTCGGTGGCCGTAACTTCAAGAAGCTGTGGATCTAAGGTGCCGTCATGATCAAGTCCACCATCCGTTTCATGGCGATACGCAATATCGCGTTCGCCATCACCCTGGTCATCAGTTTCATCGGTCTAGGCAGCCTGTTCGCCAAGGGCCTGAACTTCGGCCTCGATTTCACCGGCGGCACGCTGATCGAGCTGTCCTACGAGAAGCCGGCGAACCTTGAGTTGATCAAATCGGAGCTCGGCCAGGCCGGCTATCCGGAGTCGATCGTGCAGAGCTTCGGCGCCAGCACCGACGTGCTTGTTCGCCTCGCTGGCGAAGACCCGCAACTGGGCAACAAGGTCTCCGATGCGCTGCGCAAAATCGATGCGGACACCCGGTTCGAGGTCAAGCGCGTCGAGTTCGTCGGCCCACAGGTCGGTGAAGAGCTGCGCGACCAGGGAGGCCTGGCCATGCTCCTGGCGCTGGGCGGCATCCTCATCTACCTGGCGTTCCGCTTCCAGTGGAAGTTCGGCGTCGGTGCCGTGGCCTCGCTGGCGCACGACGTGATCGTCACGCTCGGTCTGCTGGCGTTCTTCCAGGTGCCGTTCGACCTGACCGTGCTCGCCGCGGTGCTGGCGATGATCGGCTACTCGTTGAACGACACCATCATCATCTACGACCGTGTGCGCGAGAACTTCCGTCTGCTGCGTCGGGCGACGCTGATCGAAAACATCGACATCTCGGTCACCCAGACCCTGCTGCGGACCATCGCTACCTCGCTGTCCACCGCGTTGGCGCTGTTCGCGCTGCTGTTCTTCGGTGGCGACAGCCTGGCCAACTTCGCCATCACGCTGTTGATCGGTGTGGTTGTCGGTACCTACTCGTCGGTGTACATCGGCGCGACGGTGCTGGTCTGGCTGGGCCTCAGCTCGGAAGACCTGATTCCGCCGGCGGCCAAGGAAGTCGACGAACGTCCCTGACAGCCTGCCGGCGAGCTAGCTGAACTAGCCCTATCGATTTCTGTCCAAGGCGAGGAACGGAGCGCAAACGCTCGCAGTGGATGGTAGTCAGGAGGTGCGTGTGAACAAGTCGATGCTCGTCGGTGCGGTGCTGGGTGCCGTAGTAGTTACGGCCGGGGGCGCGGTAGCTTACAGCGTGGTCGGCAATGGTCCGGACTTCGCAAAAGTGGTTGCGGTCGAGCCGGTCAAGGAAACCATCAAGACGCCTCGTGAAGTCTGCAAGGACGTCACGGTGACCCGGCAGAAGCCGGTGCAGGACCAGTACAAGATCGCCGGTACGGCGATCGGTGCAATTGCCGGTGGCTTGCTGGGTAATCAGGTAGGTGGCGGCAACGGCAAGAAGCTGGCCACCGTGGCCGGTGCGGTCGGTGGTGGTTACGCCGGCAATCAGGTGCAAGGCCACATGCAGGCTGGCGATACCTATACGACCACGCAGACCCGTTGCAACACGGTCAACGAAACCAGCGAGAAAATCGTCGGTTACGACGTCAAGTACGATCTCGACGGCAAGATCGGTCAGCTGCGCATGGACCGTGATCCGGGCCCGCAGATTCCGGTCAGCAATGGCCAGTTGGTGATCGGGCAAAACGCCCAGTAACTCAGCGATAATAAAAAAGCGCCCCGCGGGGCGCTTTTTTCATGCCTGCAAATCGCCGGTTTCAGCGCTTCAGCGAGGCCGGCAGGTGTGGCTGGATGGCGGTAAGCACGGCCTTGAAGCACTTGGTGTTGCCGGCGACGATGTTGCCCTTCTCGAGGAATTCGTGGCTGCCGGTGAAGTCGCTCACCAGTCCGCCGGCTTCCTGGACCAGCAGCGCGCCGGCGGCCATGTCCCATTCCGACAGGCCGAACTCCCAGAACGCATCGAAGCGGCCGGCCGCGACGTAGGCGAGGTCCAGGCTGGCGGCGCCGGCGCGACGGATGCCGGCGGTCTGGCCGGTCAGTGCGCGGAACATGCCGAGGTAGTTTTCCAGGTTGTCCATCTGCCCTTCGCGGAACGGGAAGCCGGTACCGAGGAGGGCGCCTTCCAGGCTCTTGCGCGGACTGACGCGCATGCGCCGACCGTTGAGGGCTGCGCCGCGGCCGCGGCTGGCGGTGAATTCTTCCTGGCGTACCGGGTCGAGAATCACCGCGTGTTCCAGGCGACCGCGGTACTTGCAGGCGATGCTGACGGCGAAGTGCGGGACGCCACGCAGGAAGTTGGTGGTGCCGTCCAGCGGATCGATGATCCACAGGTAATCCTTGCCGTCGCCGCTGCCTTCGCTGAAGCCGCTTTCCTCACCGAGGATGGAGTGGGTCGGATAGGCTTTGCGCAGTGCGGTGACGATGGTCTGCTCGGCCGCGTTATCGACCTCGCTGACGTAATCGTTGGCGTCCTTCTCGTTGACCGAGATGACGTCCAGGCGTTCGATGGAGCGGAAGATCAGTTCACCGGCGCTGCGGGCTGCGCGCAGGGCGATATTCAGCATGGGCTGCATGGAGTTTCACCTGGGTCGTCAAATAAAGCCGGCCATATTAGCAGAAAAGCACGACTGATGCAGTCCGAACACGGTCTTCGCATGGCGTCGTTCGGGGGGCTTCTGTAAGATTTGTTCCCCTTTCAATCCTGGCGGGAGTCGGCCTTGCTGCAGAACATTCGCGTGGTCCTGGTCAATACCAGTCATCCGGGCAATATCGGTGGCGCGGCGCGGGCTATGAAGAACATGGGTATCGCCGATCTGGTGCTGGTCGATCCGCTGGAGTTCCCCAGCCCCAAGGCCGATGCCCGTGCCTCCGGCGCCACCGATGTGCTCGGCGCGGCGCGCGTGGTGGCGACGCTGGAAGAAGCGCTGGTCGGTTGCAGTCTGGTGCTCGGCACCAGTGCTCGCGATCGGCGCATTCCCTGGCCGCTGCTCGACCCGCGCGAGTCCGCCACCACCTCGCTGGAGCAGGCCGCCAGGGGTGCCAAGGTGGCGCTGGTGTTCGGTCGCGAATACGCCGGGCTGACGAACGAGGAGCTGCAGCGCTGCCACTACCATGTACACATTCCGTCGGACCCCGAGTTTGGCTCGCTGAACCTTGCCGCGGCGGTGCAGGTCCTGACCTATGAGGTGCGCATGGCCTGGCTGGCGCAGCAGGGCCAGCCGACCAAGATGGAGAAGGTCGAGGCGTTGGCCGAGGGCGATGCCGAAGTCTGTACGGCCGAGGAGATGGAGTCCTTCTACGGGCACCTGGAGCGGGTCATGCTGGACATCCGCTTCCTCGATCCCGACAAGCCGCGCCATCTGATGCCGCGATTGCGTCGTCTGTACGGGCGGGCGGCGGTGAGCAAGCTGGAGATGAACATCCTGCGCGGCATCCTCACCGAGACCCAGAAAGCGCTGCGCGGCGAGCCGCACAAGCGTAACTGATCCTGAGGCGCTGTTCGGCGGGATAGGCGAGCTTGGCGGTCGGGGATTGCCTTCTGCTATCATTTCTCGCCGCTTCGCTGGGCTAATCCGAGTGAGTTGATAGGTCTTAAAGTTGACTTAAATACTCGGAGATTGGATAATCCGCTCAAACCAGCGAACTCTGTGGTACTACACAATGCGACTGACCACCAAAGGCCGTTACGCCGTCACCGCCATGCTCGATCTGGCCTTGCATGCGCAGAGCGGGCCGGTTTCCCTGGCCGACATTTCCGAGCGCCAGGGCATTTCCCTGTCCTACCTGGAGCAGCTTTTCGCCAAGCTTCGCCGTGGCGGGCTGGTGTCCAGCGTGCGCGGTCCGGGCGGCGGCTATCAGCTCTCGCGCGACATGCGCGGCATCCAGGTCGTCCAGGTGATCGACGCGGTCAACGAATCGGTGGATGCCACCCGTTGCCAGGGTCTGGGCGATTGCCATTCCGGCGATACCTGCCTGACACACCATCTGTGGTGCGACCTCAGCGACCAGATTCACGAGTTCCTCAGTGGCATCAGCCTGGCCGATCTGGTCACCCGTCGCGAAGTGCAGGAAGTTGCCCAGCGACAGGATCAGCGCCGTATTTCCACGGGCCGGCCGATGAACATGGACAAGATTCAAGCGTCCGCCGTCGAATAGACGGACATAACAGGGCGCCGGCCGCGAGGCCTCGACACCTGATTAGGAGAGCACGATGAGATTGCCGATTTATCTGGATTATTCCGCCACAACCCCCGTCGATCCGCGAGTTGCGCAGAAGATGGTCGAGTGCCTGACCATGGATGGCAACTTCGGTAACCCGGCATCGCGTTCCCACGTGTTCGGCTGGCGCGCTGAAGAAGCGGTCGAGACCGCACGCCGTCAGGTGGCCGATTTGGTCAACGCCGACCCGCGTGAAATCGTCTGGACTTCCGGCGCCACCGAATCGGACAACCTCGCCCTCAAGGGTATCGCGCATTTCTACGCGAGCAAGGGCAAGCACATCGTCACAACCAAGATCGAGCACAAGGCGATCCTGGACACCGCACGCCAACTGGAGCGCGAAGGCTTCGAGGTCACCTACCTCGATCCGCGCGAAGATGGCCTGATCACTGCCGAAATGGTCGAAGCCGTGCTGCGCGAGGACACCATCCTGGTGTCGGTGATGCACGTGAACAACGAGATCGGCACGGTCAACGACATCGCCGCCATCGGCGAGCTGACCCGCTCGCGCGGCATTCTTTTCCACGTCGACGCGGCGCAGTCCACCGGCAAGGTCGAGATCGACTTGGAAAAGCTCAAGGTCGACCTGATGTCGTTCTCCGCGCACAAAACCTACGGTCCCAAGGGTATCGGCGCGCTCTACGTGCGCCGCAAGCCGCGCGTACGTCTGGAAGCGCAGACCCACGGCGGTGGCCACGAGCGCGGCATGCGTTCGGGCACCTTGGCGACCCACCAGATCGTCGGCATGGGTGAGGCGTTCCGCATCGCCAAGCAGGACATGGCCAAGGACGCCGAACATGTTCGCGCTCTGAGCGCACGGTTCTACCGTCAGGTCGAGGCGCTCGAAGAGCTCTACGTCAACGGCAGCCTGACCTCCCGCGTGCCGCACAACCTGAATCTGAGCTTCAACTACGTCGAAGGCGAGTCGCTGATCATGGCGCTCAAGGACCTCGCGGTATCTTCGGGCTCGGCCTGCACCTCGGCCTCGCTGGAGCCGTCCTACGTACTGCGCGCCCTGGGCCGCAACGACGAACTGGCACACAGCTCGATCCGCTTCACCTTCGGTCGTTTCACCACCGAGGAAGACATCGATTACGCCGCGCAGAAAGTCTGCGAAGCGGTAACCAAGCTGCGCGAATTGTCGCCGCTCTGGGACATGTACAAAGAGGGTGTCGACCTCTCCCAGGTCGAATGGCAGGCGCACTAAGACGCCACCCAGAAGCCGCCCGCGTGATTACAGAGGAATTGCATCATGGCTTACAGTGAAAAGGTCATCGACCATTACGAAAACCCGCGCAACGTCGGCAAGCTCAACGCCGAAGACCCGGACGTAGGCACCGGCATGGTCGGCGCGCCGGCCTGCGGCGACGTCATGCGCCTGCAGATCAAGGTCAACGAACAGGGTGTGATCGAAGACGCCAAGTTCAAGACCTACGGCTGCGGTTCGGCGATCGCCTCCAGCTCCCTCGCCACCGAGTGGATGAAGGGCAAGACGCTGGACGAAGCCGAGCTGATCAAGAACACCACCATCGCCGAAGAATTGGCGCTGCCGCCAGTGAAGATTCACTGCTCGGTTCTTGCCGAGGACGCCATCAAGGCCGCTGTGCGCGACTACAAGCACAAGAAGGGTTTGATCTGAAGGAGGCTTCAATGGCCATCAGCATGACTGAAGCGGCGGTCCGCCACGTTCGTCGCTCCATCGAAGGTCGTGGCAAGGGCGAGGGCATTCGCCTGGGCGTCCGCACCACCGGATGTTCGGGGCTGGCCTACGTGCTGGAGTTCGTCGACGAATTCAGCGGCGATGATCAGGTCTTCGAGACCAATGGCGTACGCGTGATCGTCGATCCGAAGAGCCTGGTCTACCTCGACGGCACCGAGCTGGACTTCGTCCGCGAAGGCCTCAACGAGGGCTTCAAGTTCAACAACCCCAACGTGCGCGGCGAATGCGGCTGCGGCGAGAGCTTCAATACCTAAGGCTATCGTGGGCATTCCCTGTCATTTCGCGCTGTTCGACCTGCAGCCCGGCTTTCGCATCGACCTCGAGCAGTTGGCGGTGCGTTACCGGGAGCTGGCTCGCGCTACCCATCCCGACCGTTTCGCCGATGCGCCCGCCAGCGAGCAGCGCGTTGCGCTGGAGCGCGCGGCCGGTCTCAACGAGGCCTATCGCACGCTGAAGAATGCGCCGCAAAGGGCCCGTTACCTGCTGGCCATTCGCGGCCATGAGCTGCCCCTGGAAGTTACCGTCCAGGACCCGCAGTTCCTTCTGCAGCAGATGCAGTGGCGCGAGGAGCTGGAAGAACTGCAGGACGAGGCCGATCTGGCCGGCGTCGCAGTCTTCAAGCGGCGGCTGAAGACGGCCCAGGAAACGCTCAACGAGAGCTTCGATGCCTGCTGGGAAGACCTGGCACAGCGCGAAGAAGCCGAACGGCTGGTGCGGCGCATGCAGTTCCTCGACAAGCTTTCCCAGGAAGTGCGCCAGCTCGAAGAGCGCCTCGACGACTAACCCCCGCATCGCCGTCGCGATGCGTCCGAAACGCAGGCAACCATGGCTTTACTGCAGATCGCTGAACCCGGGCAAACCCCTCAGCCGCACCAGCGTCGCCTGGCGGTAGGTATCGACCTGGGCACCACCAACTCCCTGGTCGCCGCCGTGCGCAGCGGCCTTTCCGAGCCGCTGCCGGACGAACAGGGGCGGGTCATCCTGCCGTCTGCCGTGCGCTACCACGCCGACCGCGTGGAAGTGGGCGACGAGGCGCGCAATGCCGCCTCCTGCGACCCGCTGAACAGCATCCTGTCGATCAAGCGCCTGATGGGTCGCGGCATCGCCGACGTCAAACAGCTGGGCGAGCAGTTGCCCTACCGTTTCGTCGAGGGCGAGTCGCACATGCCCTTCATCGACACCGTGCAGGGGCCGAAAAGCCCGGTCGAGGTGTCCGCCGACATCCTCGGTGTGCTGCGCAAACGTGCCGAACAGACCCTCGGCGGCGAACTGGTCGGCGCTGTGATCACCGTGCCAGCCTACTTCGACGATGCCCAGCGCCAGGCGACCAAGGATGCCGCGCGGCTGGCCGGCCTCAACGTGCTGCGCCTGCTCAACGAACCCACCGCCGCCGCGGTCGCCTATGGCCTCGACCAGCAGGCCGAAGGCCTGGTTGCTATCTACGATCTGGGCGGCGGCACCTTCGACATTTCCATCCTGCGCCTGTCGCGCGGGGTCTTCGAGGTGTTGGCCACCGGCGGCGACAGCGCGCTGGGTGGTGACGACTTCGACCATGCCATCGCCGGCTGGATCATTGAAAGCGCCGGGCTCTCCGCCGACCTCGATCCGTCCGCGCAACGCAGCCTGCTGCAGAGTGCCTGCGTTGCCAAGGAAGCGCTGAGTTCGGCGCCGTCGGTGCGGATCGTCCACGGCGACTGGCAGGGCACGTTGACCCGTGAGCAGTTCGAGGCGCTGATCGAACCGTTGCTGCTGCGCAGCCTCAAGTCCTGTCGCCGCGTCCTGCGCGATGCCGGCATCGAGCACGAAGAAATCGAAGCGGTAGTGATGGTCGGCGGTTCGACCCGTGTGCCGCGCGTGCGTGAAGTGGTCGGCGAGCTGTTCGGTCGCGAGCCACTGACCGATATCGACCCGGATCAGGTGGTCGCCATCGGTGCGGCGATCCAGGCCGATACCCTGGCGGGCAACAAGCGCGATGGTGAGGAACTGCTGCTGCTCGACGTGATCCCGCTGTCGCTCGGCCTGGAAACCATGGGCGGGCTGATGGAGAAGGTCATCCCGCGCAACACCACGATCCCGGTGGCGCGCGCGCAGGACTTCACCACCTACAAGGACGGCCAGTCGGCGATGATGGTCCATGTGCTGCAGGGCGAGCGCGAGCTGATCAAGGATTGCCGCTCCCTGGCACGTTTCGAATTGCGCGGCATTCCGCCGATGGTCGCTGGCGCGGCGAAGATCCGCGTGACCTTCCAGGTGGATGCCGACGGGCTGCTCGGGGTTTCCGCCCGCGAGCTGTCCAGCGGCGTCGAGTCGAGCATCCAGGTCAAGCCGTCCTACGGCCTCACCGATGGCGAAATCGCCCGCATGCTGCAGGATTCCTTCCGCAATGCCGGTGACGACAAGGCCGCGCGCGAACTGCGCGAGCAGCAGGTCGATGCCCAGCGTCTGCTGGAAGCCGTACAGGGCGCGCTGGATGCCGATGGCGAGCGCCTGCTCGATGGCGATGAGCGCCTGGCCATCGAGGCGCAGATGGATGAGTTGCGCCATCTGCTCGACGGCACCGACGGTCTGGCCATCGAGCAGCAGACCAAGCGCCTGAGCAACATTACCGACGCCTTCGCCGCTCGCCGCCTCGACTCCACGGTCAAGGCGGCGCTGGCGGGCCGTCGACTGAACGAAATCGAGGAATAAGATGCCGCAAATCGTTTTTCTGCCGCACGCCGAACAATGCCCCGAGGGCGCGGTGATCGAGGCACAGCCGGGCGAAACCATCATTGCCGCGGCGATGCGTAACGGCATCGAGATCGAGCACGCCTGTGAGATGTCCTGCGCCTGCACCACCTGTCATGTGGTGGTTCGTGAAGGCTTCACCTCGCTGGAGGCGTCAGACGAGCTGGAAGACGACATGCTCGACAAGGCCTGGGGGCTGGAGCCGGAGTCGCGCCTGTCCTGCCAGGCCGTGGTCGGCGAGAAGGACCTGACGGTCGAAATCCCGCGTTACACCATCAACCAGGTTTCGGAAAGACACTGAGGGTGCGATGAGTCTCAAATGGGTCGATGTTCAGGAAATCGCCATTCAGCTGGCCGAGAGCAAAGCGGATGTCGATCCGCGCTTCATCAATTTCGTCAACCTGCGCAGCTGGGTGCTGGCGCTGCCGGAGTTCGACGACGATCCGCAACGGGGCGGCGAGAAGGTGCTCGAAGCGATCCAGGCGGCCTGGATCGAAGAGGCCGAGTGAGCCGCGTGGCGGAACTTCGGGGCAGTGCCTTCGGGTCCAATTTTCGAGCGCTGTGAGCTTCTACGCATTTGACCGGAACCCGCGTATAATTCGCGGGTTTAATTTTTGCTTAATCCTTGTTTCATGGAGTTTTTCATGGCTGTCGAACGTACTTTTTCCATCATCAAACCCGATGCCGTCGCCAAGAACGTGATCGGCGAGATCGTCACCCGCTTCGAGAAGGCCGGCCTGCGCGTGGTCGCCTCGAAGATGGTTCAACTGTCCGAGCGCGATGCCGGCGGTTTCTATGCCGAGCACAGCGAGCGCGGCTTCTTCAAGGATCTGGTCGCCTTCATGACCTCCGGTCCGGTGGTTCTGCAGGTTCTGGAAGGCGAAGGCGCCATCCTGAAAAACCGTGAGCTGATGGGCGCGACCGATCCGAAGAAAGCGGACGCCGGTACCATCCGCGCCGACTTCGCCGTTTCCATCGATGAAAACGCCGTGCACGGTTCGGATTCTGAAGCCTCGGCGGCTCGCGAAATCGCTTACTTCTTCGCCTCCACCGAGGTCTGCGCTCGCATTCGCTGAGGCGAAGAGCGCAAGGGTGAAACCATGACCGAAGCCACCGGTAAGACCAATCTGCTGGGCCTGACCCAGCCAGAGATGGAGCAGTTCTTCGAGCGGATCGGGGAAAAGCGTTTTCGTGCCGGCCAGGTGATGAAATGGATTCACCACTTTGGCGTCGATGATTTCGACGCCATGAGCAATCTCGGCAAGGCCCTGCGCGACAAGCTCAAGGGTTGCGCCGAGATTCGCAGTCCGGAAATCGTCAGTCAGGACATCTCCAGCGACGGCACCCGCAAATGGGTGGTGCGCGTGGCGTCCGGCAGTTGCGTCGAGACCGTGTACATCCCGCAGGGCGGGCGCGGCACGCTGTGTGTGTCGTCGCAGGCCGGCTGCGCGCTGGATTGCAGTTTCTGCTCCACCGGCAAACAGGGATTCAACAGCGATCTGTCCGCGGCCGAAGTCATCGGCCAGGTATGGATCGCCAACAAGTCGTTCGGCACCGTGCCGGCGAAGATCGATCGCGCCATCACCAACGTGGTGATGATGGGCATGGGCGAGCCGCTGCTGAACTTCGACAACGTGGTCGCCGCCATGACCATCATGATGGACGACCTCGGCTACGGCATCTCCAAGCGCAAGGTGACGCTGTCAACGTCCGGCGTGGCGCCGATGATCGACAAGCTTGGCCAGGTCATCGACGTGTCGCTGGCGCTGTCGCTGCATGCGCCCAACGATGCGCTGCGCAACAAACTGGTACCGATCAACCGCAAGTACCCGCTGGCAGTGGTGCTGGATGCCTGCAAGCGCTACATCGGCGGGCTCGGCGAGAAGCGCTTCCTGACCATCGAGTACACGCTGCTCAAGGACGTCAACGATCAGCCCGAACACGCCGCCGAGATGATCGCACTGCTCGCGGACGTGCCGTGCAAGGTCAACCTGATCCCCTTCAACCCGTTCCCGCATTCCGGCTACGAGCGGCCGAGCAACAATGCGATCCGCCGTTTTCAGGATCTTCTCCACAAGGCTGGCCACAATGTTACCGTGCGCACCACGCGCGGCGAGGACATCGATGCCGCCTGCGGCCAGTTGGTGGGGCAGGTGCTTGATCGGACCCGCCGCAGCGAGCGCTACATCGCCGTGCGCGAGCTGAACGCCGAGACAGAGGCGCAGCGCGGCGCCGCGAATCGGACTTGAAGGGAGACACCATGACACTGCGCGTCGCGCTGCTCGTATGCGTTATCGGCTGGCTGACGGGGTGCGTATCCACCGGTCATGTCGATCCGATGAAGACCGCCAAGGGCCGTGATCAGGCCCGCGATGCCTATATCCAGCTCGGCATCGGCTACCTGCAGCAGGGCGATACCGAGCGTGCCAAGTCGCCGCTGAAGAGCGCCCTGGAGCTCGATCCGAGCAACGCCGACGCGCACACGGCGCTGGCGCTGGTGTTCCAGACCCAGATGGAACCCAAGCTGGCCGACGAGCACTACCGCAAGGCGCTCGCCGAGCGCGGCAACGATCCGCGCATCCTCAACAACTACGGTGGTTTCCTTTTCGAGCAGAAGGACTACAAGCAGGCCTACCAGCGTTTCGAGCAGGCGTCGGCGGATACCCTCTATGGCGAGCGCTCTCGGGTGTTCGAGAACCTCGGCATGACCGCCCTGGCGCTGAACCAGCGTGATCTCGCCAAACAGCACTTCGAGCGTGCGCTGCGCCTGAACAACCAGCAGCCACGTGCGCTGTTCGAAATGGCGCAGATGTCCTACGAGGACAAGGAATACGTTCCTGCCCGCGCCTACTACCAGCGTTTTAGTAGCCTGGCTCCGCAAAACGCCCGTACCCTGCTGCTCGGCATTCGCCTGGCGCGGGTCTACGAGGATCGGGACACCGCGGCCAGCTATGGCCTGCAACTGAAACGGCTGTATCCCGGCTCGCCGGAATACAAGCAATACCTATCGGAGCAGTGATGAAGACGTCGCAAACCGAAGCTGTCGCGGCGACTCGCAGCAACCCTGGCGAGACCCTGCGCGCGGCGCGCGAAGAGAAGGGCTGGTCGCTGGAACAGGCGGCCGCCCAGCTGAACCTGACGCCGGCATCGCTTGGTCAGATCGAGGCCGGCTCGTTCGACAAGCTGCCCGGGCACACCTTCGCCCGCGGCTATATCCGTGCCTACGCCAAACTCCTCGGCATGGACCAGGCGCAGATGGTCGCCGCCTTCGACCAGTACACCGGCACCGACGCCAGCGGCAGCAGCGTGCATGCGCTGGGCCGCATCGAAGAACCCATGCGTCTGTCGCAGAACATCCTGCGCTTCGTCAGCTTCGCCCTGCTGGTGGCGCTGGGGCTGGTCGGCTTCTTCTGGTGGCAGGGGCAGGGCGATCAGGTCGCGCGCGAGCAGGCCGGCGCGCCGATCGAGCATGTCGAAGTCGAAAGTGCCGACGGCACC
>DIEE01000102.1:24158-31244 GCA_002418465.1 Pseudomonas sp. UBA5782
AGTCGCCGAAGCCCGCGAGCCCGACGAGCTGAGCCTGCCGGTTTCGCCCGAGGTCGCCAGCGGCAGCGACGAAGCCACGGCCGCGCCGAATCCCACGGCGGACGCCACCCAGCCCGCCACACCGGCTGCACCGCCCGTTGCGGCCGCGTCCGTGCCGCAAGCAACTACCGCCAACGCCGCCGCTCCTGCTGCAGCGCCTGCCGTCGGTGAAGGCGTGGTCGCTATCCAGTTCGTCGCCGACTGCTGGACCCAGGTCACCGACGCCTCCGGCAAGGTGCTGGTCAGCGTGCTCAAACGCCAGGGCGACAGCCTGCAGGTCACCGGCAAGGCGCCGCTCGAGCTGCGCCTGGGTTACGCCCGCGGTGCCCAGGTCAGCTACAACGGCCAGCCGGTCGACATGACGTCCTTCACCCGTGGCGAAACCGCCCGCCTGAAGTTGGGACAATAAGACCACATGCACAGCGAATCCCCGATCAAACGCCGGCTGTCCCGCAAGATATGGGTCGGCTCGGTGCCGGTGGGCGGCGATGCGCCGATCGCCGTCCAGAGCATGACCAACACCGATACCTGCGACGTCGCCGCCACGGTCGCGCAGATCAGCCGCCTGGAGCAGGCGGGTGCCGACATCGTACGTGTCTCGGTGCCGGACATGGACGCCGCCGAAGCCTTCGGCAAGATCAAGCGCCAGGTCAACCTGCCGCTGGTGGCGGACATCCATTTCGACTACCAGATCGCCCTGCGCGTTGCCGAGCTGGGTGTCGACTGCCTGCGCATCAATCCCGGCAACATCGGCCGCGAGGATCGCGTGCGCGCGGTGGTCGAGGCGGCCCGCGACAAGGGCATCCCGATCCGCATCGGCGTGAACGCCGGCTCGCTGGAAAAGGACCTGCAGAAGAAGTACGGCGAGCCGACCCCGCAAGCGCTGGTCGAGTCGGCGTTACGCCACGTCGAACACCTGGACCGGCTGAATTTCCTGGACTTCAAGGTCAGCGTGAAGGCCTCCGACGTGTTCATGGCGGTCGAGGCCTATCGCCTGCTCGCCAAGCAGATCGAACAACCGCTGCATTTGGGCATCACCGAGGCCGGCGGCCTGCGTTCGGGCACCGTGAAATCCGCCGTCGGCCTGGGCATGCTGCTTGCCGACGGGATTGGCGATACCATCCGCATCTCGCTGGCCGCCGACCCGGTCGAGGAGATCAAGGTCGGCTTCGATATCCTCAAGTCTCTGCGCCTGCGTTCGCGTGGCATCAACTTCATCGCCTGCCCTAGCTGCTCGCGGCAGAACTTCGATGTGGTGAAGACCATGAACGAGCTGGAAACCCGCGTGGAAGACCTGCTGGTGCCGATGGACGTGGCGGTGATCGGTTGCGTGGTCAACGGACCGGGCGAGGCCAAGGAGGCGCACATCGGCCTCACCGGTGGCACGCCAAACAACCTGATCTACATCGACGGCAAGCCGGCGCAGAAACTGACCAACGAAAATCTGGTGGACGAGCTGGAACGGCTGATCCGCCAGAAAGCGGCCGAAAAGGCCGAAGCCGACGCGGCGCTGATCGCCCGCGGCTGACATTTTTAAGGATTCTTTGTGAGTAAGACGCTCCAGGCCATTCGTGGCATGAACGACATCCTCCCCGAGCAGACCCCGCTCTGGCGCTATTTCGAGGACAGTGTGGCCGGCCTGCTCGACGGCTACGGCTATCGGCAGATCCGCATGCCCATCGTCGAGTTCACCGAACTGTTCAAACGCTCCATCGGCGAGGTCACCGACATCGTCGAGAAGGAGATGTACACCTTCGAGGACCGCAACGGCGATTCGCTGACCCTGCGTCCCGAAGGCACCGCAGCCTGCGTGCGCGCCGTGCTCGAACATGGCCTGACTGGCGGCGGGCAGCCGCAGAAGCTCTGGTACGCCGGCCCGATGTTCCGTCACGAACGTCCGCAGAAGGGCCGCTACCGGCAGTTCCACCAGATCGGCCTGGAAGTGTTCAACCTCGAAGGGCCGGACGTCGACGCCGAACTGATCGTGCTGACCTGGCGCCTGTGGAAGCTGCTTGGCATCCGCGACGCGGTGACCCTCGAACTCAACAGCCTGGGCACGCCCGAGGCGCGCGCGCGTTACCGCGAGGCGCTGGTCGATTACCTTTCCGCGCGTGAAAGCCAGCTCGACGAAGACAGCCGCCGCCGCCTGGCGAGCAACCCGCTGCGGATTCTCGACAGCAAGGACGCCAATACCCAGGCGTTGCTGGTCGATGCGCCGAAACTGGCGGATTACCTCGACGACGAGTCGCAAACGCACTTCGACGGCCTGAAGGCGCGCCTGGATGCCGCCGGCATTCCCTACGTGATCAACCCGAAGTTGGTCCGTGGCCTCGACTACTACAGCAAGACCGTGTTCGAGTGGGTCACCGACCAGCTCGGTTCACAGGGCACGGTGTGCGCCGGTGGCCGCTATGATGGGCTGGTCGAGCAGATGGGCGGCAAGCCGACGCCGGGCGTGGGTTTCGCCATGGGCATCGAGCGCCTGGTGCTGCTGATCGAGACCCTCGGCAAGGTGCCCGAGTCGCTGGCGCGCCAGGTCGACGTCTACCTGTGCGCCTTCGGCGAGGCCGCCGAAGTCGCTGCGCTGGGGCTGTCGGAGCGCCTGCGCGACCAGTTGCCGGGCCTGCGCCTGCAGGTCAATGCCGGGGCCGGAAGCTTCAAGAGTCAACTCAAGAAAGCCGACAAGAGTGCCGCGCTGTACGCCCTGATCCTCGGTGAGGATGAGCTGGCGCAGCAGGTGGTCGGCGTCAAACCGCTGCGCGATTCGCTCAAGGAGCAGGGCAGCGGTGAACAACGGACTATCGCCTGGGATGCTCTCGCCGAGCACCTGGCAAGCTGCCTCTAACAGGCTTGATCAAGGAGTAATGGCGTGACCTCGCGTACCGAAGACGAAAACCTGGCGCTGATGCGCGACTGGTGGCAGCGCAACGGCAAGCCGCTGTTGACCGGCATCCTGCTGGCGCTGGTGCTGGTGTTTGGCTGGCAGGCCTGGAAGAAGCACGAGACCAACAAGGAGCAGGGTGCTTCGATGGTCTATCAGCAGCTGCTGGAAAGCGTGCTGATCGGCAATGGCCAGCCGGACCCGGCGCGCGTCGCCGAACTCTCCGGCAGCCTGAAGAAGGACTTTCCCGGTACGCGCTACGCGCAGTACGGCAGCTTCTTCGTAGCCAAGGTGGCGGTCGAGTCGGGCAAGCTGGACGACGCCGTCGCCGAGCTGCAGCCGATCGTCGACAAGCCGGCCGACGCCACTCTTGGCGAGCTGGCGCGTCAGCGTCTGGCGCGCGTGCTGGCGGCGCAGGGCAAGACCGAAGAGGCACTCAAGCTGCTCGACGGCGATGCGGACAAGGCCTACGTTGCCAGCCGCGAGGAAATCAAAGGCGATCTGCTGGCGAAGCTGGGCCGTACCGACGAAGCGCACGGCGCTTACGAGAAGGCTAAGGCGGCGCTCTCCGACGAGGCTGCCGTGGGTAGCCTGCAAATGAAAATCGACGCCCTGGCGAAAGGGGATGCGTGACGTGACGCACTGGAAATATGCCGCAGTGCTGACCCTGGCCGTGCTGGCCGTGGGTTGCAGCAGCAACAGCAAGAAGGAACTGCCGCCGGCCGAGCTGATCAAGTTCGATGCGGAAGTGAAGCTCGACGAACAGTGGAGCCGCTCCATCGGCGATGGCCAGGGCGATCTCTACAACCTGCTCACTCCGGCCGTCGAGGGCGACAGCATCTTCGCTGCCGACGCCAATGGCGAAGTCATGGCGCTGGACCGGGAAACCGGCAAGGTGCTCTGGAAGAAGGACCTCGAAGCGCCGGTATCCGGCGGCGTCGGTGTCGGCTCCGGGATGGTCCTGCTCGGCACCCTGAAAGGCGAAGTGATCGCCCTCGACTCCGCCAGTGGCGAAGAGAAGTGGCGCGCGCGGGTCACCAGCGAGGTGCTTTCGGCGCCCGCCACCAACGGTGATGTCGTCGTCGTGCAGACCCAGGACGATCGTCTGATCGGCCTCGAGGCGAGCACCGGCACGCAGCGCTGGATCTACGAAAACTCCCCGGCCGTGCTGACCCTGCGCGGCACCGGCGCGCCGATCGTGACCAGCAACCTGGCCGTCGCCGGGCTGTCCACCGGCAAGGTCATCGCCGTCGACACCCAGCGCGGCCTGCCGGTCTGGGAACAGCGCGTGGCGGTTCCGCAAGGCCGTTCGGAGCTGGATCGGGTGGTCGACATCGACGGCGGTCTGCTGCTCTCCGGCACCACGCTGTACGTGGTCACCTACCAGGGCCGCCTGGCCGGCCTCGACCTGGAAAGCGGTCGCGTGCTCTGGCAGCGCGATGCCTCCAGCTACGTCGGCGTCGCCGAAGGTTTCGGCAGCGTCTACGTGAGCCAGGCCAGCGGCACCGTCGAAGGCATCGACGAGCGTTCGACCTCGGCGCTGTGGAGCAACGAATCCCTGGCCCGCCGCGAGCTGTCGGCGCCTGCAGTGTTCTCCAGCTACGTCGCGGTTGGCGACATCGAGGGCTACCTGCACCTGCTCAGCCAGGTCGACGGTCGCTTCGTCGCGCGCGAGCGCATCGACAGCGACGGCCTGCGCGTCCGTCCGCTGGTCGTCGGCGACATGCTCTATGCCTTCGGCAACAGCGGCAAACTGGTCGCGATAAAAATCCGCTGACCTGCAGCGGGCCGGCACTTGCCGGTCGCTGTGCTTAACTTTTCGTCGGCCGCTGCCCCCGCNNCCCCCGCCGCCCGCCGCCCCCGCAGCGGCCGACGTGTTTTCGTAGATTCAACGCTGGAGGAGCCAATGGTTCCGGTAATCGCCCTGGTGGGCCGCCCCAATGTGGGCAAGTCGACCCTGTTCAACCGCCTGACCCGCACCCGCGACGCGATCGTCGGTGACCTGTCGGGCCTGACCCGCGACCGCCAGTACGGCGAGGCCAAGTGGGAAGGGCGCAGCTACATCCTGGTCGACACCGGTGGCATCTCCGGCGACGAGGAGGGCATCGACGAGAAGATGGCCGAGCAGTCGCTGCTGGCCATCGAGGAGGCCGATGTCGTGCTGTTCCTGGTCGACGCCCGTGCCGGGCTGACCGCCGGCGACCAGATGATTGGCGAGCACCTGCGCAAGCGCAACAAGCGCAGCTACCTGGTGGTGAACAAGGTCGACAACATCGACCCGGACATCGCCCGTGCCGAATTCGCCCCGATGGGCCTCGGCCAGGCGCTGCCGATCGCCGGTGCGCACGGTCGCGGCATCAGCCAGATGCTCGAAGTGGCGCTGGGCGAGTTCGCCCGCGACGAGGAAGAGAACGCCATCGACGAGGACGTCGCCGAGGGCGAGGAAGCCAAGCGGATTCCTGGCCCGAGCGAGAAGGACGGCATCAAGATCGCCATCATCGGCCGGCCCAACGTCGGCAAGTCGACGCTGGTCAACCGCATGCTCGGCGAAGACCGCGTGGTGGTCTACGACCAGCCCGGCACCACCCGTGACAGCATCTACATCCCGTTCGAGCGCAACGACGAGAAGTACACGCTGATCGACACCGCCGGCGTGCGCAAGCGCGGCAAGATCCACGAGGAAGTCGAGAAGTTCTCGGTGGTGAAGACGCTGCAGGCAATCAAGGACGCCAACGTGGTGATCTTCGTGATGGATGCCCGCGAAGGCGTGGTCGACCACGACCTCAACCTGCTCGGCTTCGCCATCGAGTCCGGGCGTGCGCTGGTCATCGCGCTGAACAAGTGGGACGGCATGGAGCCCAGCGAGCGCGACTACGTGAAGACCGAGCTGGAGCGCCGGCTGTTCTTCGTCGACTACGCCGACATCCACTTCATCTCGGCGCTGCACGGCACCGGCGTGGGCAACCTGTACAAGTCGGTACAGGCCTCGTTCCTCTCGGCGATCACCCGCTGGCCCACCAACCGCCTGACGCAGATCCTCGAGGACGCAGTGCAGGAGCACCAGCCGCCGATGGTCAGCGGGCGCCGCATCAAGCTGCGCTATGCCCACCTGGGTGGCGCCAACCCGCCGCTGATCGTGATCCACGGCAACCAGGTCGAGGCGGTGCCGAAGTCCTACACGCGCTACCTGGAGAACACCTTCCGCCGCGTGCTCAAGCTGGTCGGTACGCCGATCCGCATCGAGTACAAGGGCGGCGAGAACCCCTACGAGGGCAACAAGAACACCCTCACCGATCGCCAAGTGAACAAGAAACGCCGCCTGATGAGTCACCACAAGAAGGCCGAGAAGAAGCGCCGCGACAAGAAGCGCTGAACCCCCGGCAGGCGCCTGCCTGCCGCCGTTCCGTGCCCGCCGGGGCGCCGTTCTGGCGCCTCAGCTCTCCTGATCGAACGACTGATCCATGTCCAGCGCCGGCTGGTCGTGGCGCGGCTTGCCGACCCGTCGCGCCGGGTTGCCGACCACCGTGGTGTGCGCCGCCACGTCGGCCAGCACCACGCTGCCGGCGCCGACCTTGGCGCCTTCGCCGATCTCGATATTGCCGAGGATCTTCGCCCCGGCGCCGATCATCACGCCGCAGCGCACCTTGGGGTGGCGGTCGCCGCATTCCTTTCCCGTACCGCCGAGGGTCACGCCCTGCAGGACAGAGACGTTGTCGCCGACCACCGCGGTTTCGCCGATGACGATGCCGCTGCCGTGGTCGAGCATGATGCCGCGACCGATGCGGCTGGCCGGGTTGATGTCGATGGCCAGGCGCTCGTTGCTGCGCGACTGGATGAACATCGACAGCAGCCGGTTGCCGTCGAGCTGCAGCCGGTGCGCGATGCGGTAGGCCTGCAGGGCGAGGAAGCCCTTGGAGAAGAGGAACACTTCGAGCATCGACTCGAACGCCGGGTCGCGGCTGACGGTGGCCTGCAGGTCCTCCCAGGCCGCTTCGGCGAGCGCAGGCTCGTCGTGGTGAAGCAGGGCGAAGCGCTCCGCCAGGGGCGCCTCCTGCGCGCTTCCGGAAGCCAGGCCGCTGGCCACCCGGTGCGCCAAGGCCGTGCCGAACTGCTCGTGGGCGAGCAGCGCGTGCTGCAGGATCCCCCCCCCCCCCCCGGCCCCCTGG
>DIEE01000102.1:31300-33645 GCA_002418465.1 Pseudomonas sp. UBA5782
GTGCTGCAGGATCGCCGCCAGCGCCGGTTCGCTGGCGGTGGCGCGCTCGGCCTGCGCGCGGATTTCGTTCCAGGGCGAGGGCGTGGAAATCATCGATGTCATGTCAGGCTCTCCGCCGGCGTGGGTCGCGCAGGATAGGACAGTGCGGGCGATTGGCAAAGAGTCCAGGCGGTTCTTGTGCAGGCATCGCGAGGGTGCTCGTTCACCGCTCGAATCCGCGGCGGCGCATCGGCTATCCTTGCCAGCCCGGTCCCATGACCTTGCCAGGCATCGCGCCCAGATAGCCATCATGATCGTCAGCAAACTGCCCAACGTCGGCACCACCATCTTCACCCGCATGTCGCAGCTCGCCGCGCAGACCGGGGCGATCAACCTGTCCCAGGGCTTCCCCGACTACGACGGCCCCGAGGCGCTGCGCGAGGCGGTCGGCCGGCATATCGCCAGCGGGCGTAACCAGTACGCGCCGATGACCGGGCTGCCGGCGCTGCGCGAGCAGGTCGCACTGAAGGTCGCGACCCTCTACGGACGCTCGGTGGACGCCGACGCCGAGGTGACCATCACCCCCGGCGCGACCCAGGCGATCTTCTGCGCGATCCAGACCCTGGTCCGCCCGGGCGACGAGGTGATCGTTTTCGACCCCTGCTACGACAGCTACGAGCCGTCGGTGGAGCTGGCCGGCGGCCGCTGCCTGCACCTGCAGCTGCAGGCGCCAGCCTTCACCATCGACTGGGCGGCGCTGGAACGGGCGCTGAGCGCGCGCACCCGGCTGATCGTGCTGAACACGCCGCACAACCCCAGCGGTTCGCTGATCGGCCGCGCCGACCTCGACCGACTGGCCGAGCTGATCCGCGGCCGCGACATCTACTTGCTCAGCGACGAGGTCTACGAGCATCTGGTGTTCGACGGCGTCGCCCACGCCAGCGTGCTGTCTCACGACGAGCTGTACGCGCGGGCTTTCGTGGTCAGCTCCTTCGGCAAGACCTATCACGTCACCGGCTGGAAGACCGGCTACGTGATTGCCCCGCCGACGCTCAGCGCCGAGCTGCGCAAGATTCACCAGTACGTCAGCTTCTGCGGGGTGACGCCGCTGCAGTACGCCCTGGCGGATTTCATGGCCGAGCACCCGCAGCACGTCAGCGAGCTGCCGGCCTTCTACCAGGCCAAGCGCGACCTGTTCTGCGACCTGCTGGCCGACTCGCGCTTCGTCTTCACCCCGGCCGCCGGCACCTATTTCCAGCTGGTCGACTATTCGGCGATCCGCCCGGACCTGAACGACGTGCAGATGGCCGAATGGCTGACCCGCGAACACGGCGTCGCGGCGATCCCGATCTCGGTGTTCTACCAGTCCGCGCCCAGCGACCTGCGCCTGGTGCGCTTCTGCTTCGCCAAGCGCGAGGAGACCTTGCGCGAAGCGGCGCGGCGGCTCTGCGCGATCTGAGTCCTTCATAGGGTGCGCCATGCGCACCGTGCATTCACCCCACTGTGGGATGGTGCGCATGGCGCACCCTGGGTCCTGCGGGAAACGGAGCACTGCATGAGCAAGCAGGAACACCTTGAACTGGCACTGATCCAGACCACCCTGGCCTGGCATGACCCCGAGGCCAACCGGGCGCATTTCGGCGAGTTGCTGGAGCAGGCGCGCGGCGCCGACCTGATCGTCCTGCCGGAGATGTTCAGCACCGGCTTCTCGATGCATTCAGAGCATCTGGCCGAGGCCGAGGACGGCGCCACCAGCGCCTGGCTGCGCGAACAGGCGCGGCGCCTGGGTGCGGTCGTGACCGGCAGCCTGATCGTGCGCGATGCGTCCGGATTCCACCGCAACCGGCTGCTCTGGGCAACGCCGGACGGCGAGCTGCTGCATTACGACAAGCGCCATCTGTTCCGCATGGCCGGCGAGCACCAGCACTACACCCCCGGCGAGCGCCAGGTGCTGTTCGAGCTGAAGGGCTGGCGAGTGCGCCCGCTGGTCTGCTACGACCTGCGCTTCCCGGCCTGGAGCCGCGACCCGCACGATACCGACCTGCTGCTCTACGTCGCCAACTGGCCGGCCGCGCGCCGGCAGCACTGGAATCGCCTGCTGCCGGCGCGGGCGATCGAGAACCTCTGCTACGTGGCGGCGGTGAACCGCATCGGCGAAGACGGCAAGAGCCACGCCTACGCCGGCGACAGCCAGGTGCTGGACTTCCAGGGCGATTGCCTGCTGGATGCCCAGGAGGCGGACGGCGTGTTCCGCCTCGCCCTGTCGGCCGCCGAGCTGCACGCCTATCGCGAGCGTTTCCCGGCCTATCGGGATGCCGACGCCTTTCATCTCGAATAGACGGTGCGCGCGGCGCACCCTACGCAAG
>DIEE01000102.1:33805-44464 GCA_002418465.1 Pseudomonas sp. UBA5782
GCAGAAATCGAGCATCTCCTGGGTCTCGGCGATGCCGCCGATCAGCGAGCCGGCCAGGCGGCGGCGCTTGAAGATCAGGCTGAACACTTCCGGCGACGGGTGCGGCGTTTCCGGAGCGCCGACCAGGGTCATGGTGGCGTCGCGCTTGAGCAGGCCGAGGAAGGCATCGAGGTTGTGCGGCGCGGCCACGGTGTTGAGGATGAAGTCGAAGCTGTTGGCATGGGCCGCCATCTCCTCCGCGTTCTTCGACACCACCACTTCCGCGGCGCCCAGGCGCAAGGCGTCTTCACGCTTGTTCGGCGAGGTGGTGAACAGCACCACGTGCGCGCCCATCGCCGCGGCGATCTTCACGGCCATGTGGCCAAGGCCGCCGAGGCCGACTACGCCGACCTTCTGGCCCGGCTGGACGTTCCACTGGCGCAGCGGCGAGTAGGTGGTGATGCCGGCGCAGAGCAGCGGCGCCACGGCGGCGAGGTTGTCGCTGTGGCTGATGCGCAGGACGAACTTCTGGTTGACCACGATGCTGTCGGAATAGCCGCCGAGGGTGTTCTCGCCGCCGAACACCGGGCCGTTGTAGGTGCCGGTGAAGCCGTTCTCGCAGTATTGCTCCAGGCCTTCGCCACAGGACGGGCAGGACTGGCAGCTGTCCACCATGCAGCCGACACCGGCGGCATCGCCGACCTTGAAGTTCTTCACGTTGGCGCCGACGGCGACCACCTTGCCGACGATCTCGTGGCCGGGCACGGACGGGTAGAGCGTGTTCTTCCATTCGTTGCGCGCGGTGTGCAGGTCCGAGTGGCAGACGCCGCAGTAGAGAATGTCGATCTGCACGTCGTCGGCACCGACCTCGCGGCGCTGGAATGAGTACGGTGCCAGTGGCGCGCTGGCGTTCTGGGCTGCATAGCCGAGGGTCTTGATCATGTCTGGCTCTCCTGCGGATGGTCAAAGGCAAAGCCTACTGTAGAAGGCACCGGCGTCGGTTGCTCATAGCTGCCCGGTCGTTGCCTGATCGTCCGGGGCGGCGAGGGTCGGTGGTTGCCAGATGTCCTGCGGTTTCGGCGCCGAGAGAGTGTCCGCGCTGCGGGTGAACTGTTCGATGTTGGCGGGAATGCCGGGGTCGGAAACGATCTGCAGCCTTGGCGCGGCGCTCAACCGCTGCCATTCCGCGCGCAGATCGGCCGGTGTCAGCGCGCGGACCTGCGCTACGAGTCGCGAGCGCTGCTGGAAGTCTTCGTAGCCTGCCTGCAGGTCCTGCCAGCGGCGACCCGCCAATTCGCCGAGGTTGTTGCTGCGGCGTTCCAGATTGCGCAGCACGCCTTCGCGATAGGGCTGCAGCTCCGTCTCATCCAGCTTTGCCAGGCGCGGCCCGATGTCGGCCAGCACGGCATTCATGCGCTGAACGACGGCAGCGCTGGAATAGTCGTGGGAGCGCACCAGGAAGACCAGGCCTGGCCACTCGCCCAACATCGTCGAGTTGGCCTGCGCGGTGTAGCCCAGCTGTTGATTGGTTCGCAGCTCGACGCCGAAGGGTGCCTTGATCAGTCTGCCCAGCAGCAGGGAGGCCGCTTGCGCCGAGGTATCACGGCTCGACGAGGGCACGTACAGCAGGACGGCGGCGTCCTGGCTGTCGGTGTCCGGGCGAATCTCCGGCAGCGCAGCGGGTATCCGGCGAGGCGCCTGTTTGGCGATCGCCGAGCGGGGAATCCGTGGCGACAGCCAGTGCGTGATGAGCGCCGCGCCGCGTTCCGCTTCATCCTGGCCCAGGTTGCCGATTGCCAGCGCCTGGACGTGCAGCTTTGCCAGCCACTCGTCGCGGAAGCTACGCAGGTCCTCCACGCTGAGCGACTCCAGTGCCGCGCGTTGTTCCTCGGCCAGCCACCTGTTAGGCAGCAGGGAAATGTCGAGGCTGGACATCATCGCTCTTGACAGGCCGTCCCTGCGCTCGTTCTGCAGTTTCTGCAAATAGCCTTGGGAAAGACGGGTGAACGCGGCGTGCTCGATCGCGCCGCCACACAACTGCTTCAGCATCTGCTCCAGTACGCGCTGCTGCTGGTCGCGCCAGCCTCCTACCTGGAGAGTGATGCCCGAGGTGGAAACGCCCACCTTGGCATTGAGCCCTGCCCATGACGCAGGAGCCAGATCACTCTTCAGGCTGTCGTTCCACCAGCCGGCCAGCAGTTCTAGAAGTACGTGCTGGCGAGCGCTTCTTGCCGTCGGGCTTTGCAGGTCGACGAGCCATACCGCCGTGGGCATGCCGAACGACTTGTCCGCCTCGTACCAGAGCTCGATGCCCTGCGGGAGGTCCAGGCGCGTAGGTTTCGCCATTTGCACGTCGCGTATTTCGAGGTCGCGCGCGAGGTAGCGATTGGCGCCGGGAAGCGAGAGGCCGGTCAGGGGCTCGGCATCAGCCTGTGGGGAAGGGCGCTGCAGGCGATAGGGCGCCTTGTACCAGGGCGAAACGCGGTCGGTGTCGGCAACCTTGTCGGATTGGTAGACGCGCAGAACGTTATCGCTGCGCAATGCGTCGAGGATCGGCTGTATCCGGCCGCGCTCGTATCCGTCCATGCGCCAGTTGGCATAGACCGCATCCTGCAGCGGGAAGTACGCCATGTTCGAGGCCACTGCGCCGACCAAGACTATTGGCGGTATCACCGCCGGGAACCGATAGTTCAGCTGGCGTTGCTGGACCAGTTCGTCATAGCGCCAGCCCTGCAGCCCCTGCTGGCGGATCAGATCGAGGTAAGCGAACAGTGTTGCCTGGACGCGATCCTGTGCGGATGCACCCTGCGCCGACAGAGACACTTCCACCGTGATCAGGGCCTGATTGCCGTAGGCCGGCGTGTGGATGCTCCCCTTCACCGTCGATGCCAGGCCGGCGCGCTTCAGGCGATCCTCCAACCCGCCGTATTCCTTGTTGGCGAGCAACCTGGCCAGGTACTCCATGGGCTTGTAGCGATAGTCGTCGGCCTGTACGGGCACCGGGAAGACGAAGGACAATCTGCGCATCTTGCTCAGGCTCCGAACCTCCACCTGCGCCGGGAGCTGCTTCCTGTCGAACAGCGGCTGATCGATGCGTGGCGCCGGCAGCTTCTTGTTGGGGATGGCCGAGAAGTTCGTTTCGACGATCTTCTGCAACGCGTCCAGCGACTGCGGACCGCTCACCGCGAGGCGCATCCGGTTGGCGCTGTAGTGTTGGCGATGGAACTCCAGCAGGCGCTGGCGCAAGGACACGTCGCCATCCTTGAGCGTATCCAGATTGCCGACGGAGAACCGCGCTCCGGGATATTGCGGATTGAACAGCTGATTCTCCACGTCGCGCAGGCGTCGGTCGTCCTGGTGCAGCCGCTGGTTGAATTCGGCATCCACCGCATGGCGTTCGCGATCGACGAAATCGGCGTTGAACAGCGGGGCTGCCAGCAGCTGCGAGAAGCGCTCGACGGCCTCGGGCAACGCCTGCTGTGGAATCGAGAAGAAGTACTGGGTGTCGCTCGCGCTGGTGGTTGCGTTGAAAATGCCTCCCTGCTTCGAGATGAAGGCTTGATAGCTACCCGCTTCGGGATAGCGCCGGGTACCGAGGTGAACCATGTGCTCTAGGAAATGCGCCAGTCCGGGCATGTCGTCCGGGTCCTGGTTCGCGCCGGCCTGGACAATCAGCTGCGCCGCCGCGATGGCCGCGCCGGGGTCCTGGATCAGAACCACCTGCAGGTCGTTGTCCAGGGTGATCGCCCGGTAGTGATGGCGATCGTTGGGGCTGGCGATGATCTGCGGGCCGAGCGTGGTGGCGTGGGCGGCGTTCAGGCTGCCGGCCAGCAGCAGTGGGGTGACGACCTGGCGCAAAGAGAGCCGGGGCAGGCGCATGGGTATTCTTCCTTGAAGTGGGTTTCCAGTAGTGCAGCGGCGTCAAGCAAGCAAATTCTGCACCGCCCTCAATGGCGCCTCGCTCGCGAATGGGCGCGTCGTGGCGCGTTGCGTCCGTTTCGGTGCCTTTTCAGCGCAGGCGCCTGCCAGAAGCGCGCTATCTAATTAAAGCTGCCTGATATGACAGTTTTCGTGAGGCGCCCACTCTTCGATCTTTAATTCAATAAAACGCCTTTATGATGGGCATTGCATGGCGTTCTGCACACTCAATGAACGCGCTAGTGGCTAATCTTTTCGGGTCTTTATTTTTAGTTCTTGTCTCATGTGGCGACATTGGAATGGTTATTGCTCTCCCTGTTTCTTCATTGATGTACAGGGAGGGCGTGATATGTGGCCGAAGCGGGTTGTGCTGGCGTTGCTCTGCGTATGGGATCAGGGATTGAGTGCGGCGAGCCTGTCGTTCGCTGCCGCCGAGTTCGTCCCGTTCGTTTCGGTGAAGGATGGTCAGCCCGGCGGGCCGGTGACCGATATCGTCAAGCAGGCCTGCCGAGAGGCGAAGATCGACTGCAGCTTCAAGGTGCAGAGCTGGAAGACGTCCAGGGACGAGATCACGCAGGGCAAGGTGGATGGATTGTTCGTCGCCAGCTGGGAGCGCGAGCGCGCCGAGTGGCTGAATTTCAGCCTGCCGCTGCTGCGTACCGAGTGGGGCTACTTCGTGCCGACCAGTGATGCGCGCGTCTATTCCGGGTTGAAGAGCCTGACTGGCTATCACGTCGGCGTGTTCGGCCCGTCGAGCAGTTCCGAGGCGCTGGAGCGGCTCAAGCCGGTACTGAATCTCGATGTCCAGATGAGCCAGGACGATCTGGCCAACGTGCGCCGCATGCTCGCCGGTGAGCTGGACGCGGTGTACATGAACCGCGACGTGGCGCTCAGCCTGTTGCAGCGCAACGGCCTGGAAGGGCAGGTGCGTTACGTGGTCGGCGACAGCGGGCGCAACTATCACCTGGCGTTCGGCAAACAGGCCGATGTGCAGGTGGTCGGCCAGTTCAACCGTGCCCTGCGGCAGATGTTCAAGGCGAACGAGGTGCGTCAGATGCTAACCCGCAACCAACTGGAACCGGCGCGCTGGAGTGCGATCTACCAGCCCAAGTAGCCCGCGGCGGACATGAAAAAGGGATGCCGAGGCATCCCTTTTTTCATTTCGCGGCGACGAATCAGGCGGCGCGGTGCTTCTGCCCGGCCTGTTTGATCGCACGGTTGAGGGCACTGAACAGCGCACGGAAGCTCGCCGTGGTGATGTTCTCGTCGATGCCGATGCCATGCAGCGGGCGTTCGCCTTCGAGACGTATCTCGATGTAGGAGGCGGCCTTGGCATTGGCGCCGGCGCCGATGGCGTGCTCGTGGTAGTCCATGATCTCCACGTTCACCGGCAGGGCGGAAACCAGGGCCTCCAGCGGGCCCTTGCCGATGCCGTGCAGGTGCCGGGCTTCGCCGTCGACCATCACGTCGAGGTCGACCGCGCTGGTGCCGTTCTCTTCCTGCAGGCGATGGCCCTTGAGGGCGTAGGGCGCGCTGGCCTGCAAATATTCGCGCTCGAGCAGCTGGTGGATCTGCTTGGCGGTCATCTCCAGGCCGAGGCGGTCGGTTTCGCCCTGCACCACCTGACTGAATTCGATCTGCATGCGCCGCGGCAGGCTGATGCCGTATTCCTGTTCGAGGAGGAAGGTGATGCCGCCCTTGCCGGACTGGCTGTTCACGCGGATCACCGCCTCGTAGTCGCGGCCGATGTCGGCCGGGTCGATCGGCAGGTACGGCACTTCCCAGACGGTGCCTTCCTTCTGTTGGGCGAAGCCCTTGCGGATCGCATCCTGGTGCGAGCCGGAGAACGCGGTGTGCACCAGGTCGCCGACGTACGGATGGCGCGGGTGTACCGGCAGCTGGTTGCACTCCTCGACCACCTTGCGCACGGCGTCGATGTCGGAGAAGTCCAGCTGCGGGTCGACGCCCTGGGTGTAGAGGTTGAGCGCCAGCGTCACCAGGCAGACGTTGCCGGTGCGCTCGCCGTTGCCGAACAGGCAGCCTTCGACGCGATCGGCGCCGGCCATTACCGCCAGTTCGGAGGCGGCCACGCCGGTGCCGCGGTCGTTGTGGGTGTGCACGCTGATCAGCACGCTGTCGCGCTTGTCGACGTGGCGGCCGAACCACTCGATCTGGTCGGCGTAGTTGTTCGGCGTGGCGCACTCGATGGTGGCCGGCAGGTTGAGGATCAGCGGCTGCGCCGGGGTCGGCTCGAACACCGCGATCACCGCGTTGCACACCTCCACGGCGAAATCGATCTCGGTGGAGCTGAACACCTCGGGCGAATACTCGAAGCCCCAGGCGGTCTGCGGCGCGGCGTCGGCCAGGCGCTTGATGGTCTTGCCGGCGGCCACGGCGATGGCTTTCACGCCGGCCTTGTCCTGGTTGAATACGATCTTGCGGAAGCTCGGCGCGCAGGCGTTGTAGTAGTGGACGATGGCCTTTTTGGCGCCGACCAGCGACTCGAAGGTGCGTTCGATGAGATCGTCGCGCGCCTGGGTAAGCACCTGGATGGTCACGTCGTCAGGGATGTGACCGCCTTCGATCAACTCGCGGACGAAGTCGAAGTCGGTCTGCGAGGCGGACGGGAAGCCCACTTCGATTTCCTTCAGACCCACCGCCACCAGACACTTGAAGAAGCGCATCTTCTTTTCGGCATCCATCGGCTCGATCAGCGACTGGTTGCCGTCGCGCAGGTCGGTGGACAGCCAGATCGGCGCCTTGTCGATGATCCGATCCGGCCAGGTGCGGTCGGGAATCTCGATGCGGGTGAAGGGACGGTATTTGTTCGACGGGTCTTTGAGCATGCTCATGGGGCGTTCCTGAATTTCTTGGGGTTGGCCAGCGGGCCGGGGTGTTGCGGCATCGATCAGATCGAGCGACGCAGTCGCGGACTGACCAGGCGAAGGCAGGCGAGTTGGCGAAGCAGGAGGAGGGTTCGGTCGTTTGGCATGGGTCCACACTAATCAGCGTGGAGGCTTATGGCAAGGAAGTTGGAAAAAACGATAGGAAAACGCGCTTGGGCGGATTTTTCTATATTTATTATCAAGGCTGTCGCTTGAAATGCAGAATTATTGCCAAGGTATTCCATGCCGCGGCAGCGCCGCGACATGGGCCGCCCCGTCACTTGGCGTAGGCGTACTCGCCGCCACGCTCCAGCGCGCGGCGATAGGCAGGGCGCGCATGGATGCGTTCGAGGAAGGCCTTGAGCCGCGGCCGGCTGGCATCCAGCCCGCCGCGCGAGGCGGCAGCCTCCAGCGGGAAGCTCATCTGAATGTCGGCGGCGCTGAAGGTGTCGCCGGCGAACCACTCGTTCTTGCCCAGTTCGCCTTCCAGGTAATCCAGGTTCTGCCGCAGCTGCGGATTGATGAAGGCGTTCTTCACCTTGCCGGCGATGCCGCGGGCGATGGGCTTGGCGAAGAACGGCATCGGCGCCGTCTCCATCTTGTCGAAGACCAGCTTGAGCAGCAGCGGCGGCATCGCCGAGCCTTCCGCGTAATGCAGCCAGTAGGTGCAGCGCAGCCGTTCGGGCGAGCCGGCGGCGGGCAGCAGCCAGTCGCCGTAACGGCCGGCGAGGTATTCGATGATCGCCCCGGATTCGGCCAGGGTCAGCTCGCCGTCGGTGATCACCGGCGACTTGCCCAGCGGGTGCACCGCGCGCAGCTCCGGCGGCGCCAGCATGGTCTGCGGGTCGCGCTGGTAGCGCTTGATCTCGTATTCGGTGCCAATTTCCTCGAGCAGCCAGAGGATGCGCTGCGAGCGCGAGTTGTTCAGATGGTGGACGGTAATCATGCGAAGCTCCCTGGAGGATGTTGTTATTGGACTGGTGCGTGCGCGCATCGTGCGGGCGTTATCGGCTATCTTCGCCGTACGCGCGGCAGTTGTCGCCTATCCGCATCGCCTTTCGTTCGGGAGCGCCCCATGAACCCTCTGAAGATCCTCGGCCTGTCAGTTGTGCTCTGCCTGCTTGCCGCCTGCGCCGGGCAGCCCTATCTCTATGAGTCGTTGCTCCTGGAGGACCGCCTCGCCCAGCTTGGCCTCCGCCAGGGCGAGGCGGTGGACTCGATCCTCGGCTTCAACATCGACGGCTGGCAGTACCTCGATAGCCACCACATCACGCTGGACAGCGGCGCGGGGCGCAACTTCCTGATCGTCTTCACCACCCCCTGCTACAACCTCAACGCCAACAACCGCATCGGCTACAGCACCACCGGCGGCTCGCTGACCCGGCTGGACAAGATCATTTCCACCGACAACGGCATGCCGCAGGCCTGCCTGATCGCCGATATTTACCGGTTGAAAAAACTCTCCAAATCGCCGGAGTAGAAGGGTGTGGGCATCGGCGACCCGTAGGTGCCTGGGTGCTCCTGGCACGCATAGTGCTCGTGGGTTTCTCATCCCCAGAAAGCGACGGCTTTCAGTCGCTCGATCGCCAGGTGCCTGCAATGACGACTCGATTTTCCTGTACCGGCTGCGGCAAGTGCTGTCAGGACCACCATGTTCCGCTGACGCTCGGTGAAGCCCGCCAGTGGGCCGATGACGGTGGCACGCTGATCGTGCTGGTGGAAGGTTTTCTCGACGCCGAACGCCTCCTGCCGCCGGCCCAACGCGACCATGCGCAGCGCCGTTCGCTGGCGGTTCGCTGTGGCTCCGCGGATGCGCATGTGTCCGTCACCTTCGCCGCCTACAACGTTGGTGCCTGTCGAAACCTAGGCGCCGACAGGCGCTGCGCCATCTATGAGACGCGGCCGCTGGTGTGCCGCATCTATCCGATGGAAATAAACCCGCACATTCCGCTGCGCGCCGAACTCAAGGATTGTCCCAGCGAGGCGTGGGAAGAAGGCCCGGCGCTGATCCATGGCGGCCGACTGGTCGATGCGCGGCTGGCCGAGCTGATCGAGCGCTCGCGCCAGGCCGACCGCGACGAGATCGCCGAAAAGGTGGCGATCTGCGCGCTGCTGGGTATTCGTACCATGGCGCTCAAGGGCGATGGCTTCGCCGCCTACCTGCCGGACATGCGTGCCTTCCTGCAAGCCTGCGAGCAGGTCCGTCGCGATGGCCTGGCGGCCCAGGCGGGGCAGAGCCCGTGGCTGTTCCACGCACCGGACCAGGCGCTGGTGGAGCAACTGGAAGAAACCGGAGCGCGCCTTGCTGCGGCTCTGGAAAACTTCGCCTACATTCCGCTGCGCAAGGCTTCCTGAGCGCCCAAGCGCTATGGCTTGAACGCGCCGATGAAGATCGCCGGGTCGACGCGCACGCCGTTGAGGCTGACGTTCCAGTGCATGTGCGGGCCGGTGGCGCGGCCGGTGGAGCCGACGCGGCCGACCACGCCGCCGCGCGGGACTTCGTCGCCGACCTTCACGTCGATCTTCGACATGTGGCAGAACATGCTGATCAGCCCCTGGCCGTGGTCGACGAACACCGTATTGCCGTTGAAGAACAGGTTGCCGACCAGGGTCACCTTGCCGGCCGCCGGCGCCTTGATCGGCGTGCCGGCGGGCACCGCGAAGTCCAGCCCGGAGTGGGCGTTGCGTTCCTCGCCGTTGAAGAAGCGGCGCAGGCCGAAGGGCGACGACAGTGGCCCGTCCACCGGTTTGTCGAACAGCAGGTTGCTTGGCTGGCGCGCGGCGAAGTTGTCGTAGGCGCGGTTCTGCTCGGCCAGCTCGCGGTCGATACGCACCAGGTCCTCGGCCAGCGGATTGACCTGGCGGGTGTTCTTCAGGGTGATGCGCTGTTCCTTGTAGTGCTTGGCACCGATCTGGAACGCCAGGGTGCGCCCCGCACCATCGAGCTTGAGCTGCTGCGCGCCGGGCTTGGCGCTCAGCGGGATGCCAACGATGGCGATCCACTGTTTGCCGTCTTCCTTCACCACCAGCACTGGTTTGCCCAGGTAGCTGGCGCGTGGCGCCTGCGTCTGTTCGCCGAGCGGAACCACCGCCACGCCGCCGGGTACCGGCTTGTTCAGCAGACGACTGACGAAGCCCTCGGCCTGTACGGGCAGCGCGAGGATCAGGGCGAACAGCAACAGCAGCGGGCGGGGCATCGAAGGTTCCTGGCGGATGACGCGGGCGGAGCCGCGTGGGAGAAGGTCGAGTCACTCAGAGCAGCGGCAGGGTCACCGGTTCCAGGTGATTGTCTTCCACCCGGACCTCCAGCTCGCCGTCGCCCAGACGCGCCTTCAGGCGCTGGCCGGGATGGGTCTGCGCGGCGGCGCGGATCGCCTTGCCGTGGTCGTCGAGGAGGATCGAGTAACCGCGGCCGAGGGTCGCCAGCGGGCTGACCACGTTGAGCGTCTGCGCCAGCCCGTTGAGCTGCTGGCGACGTTGCCGGAGGGCGTCGTTCATCGCCCGCGGCAGGCGCGACTGCAGGTGTTCCAGGCGTTGGCGCAGCAGCGTCAACGTGCGCCCCGGATGCTGCGCGGCGAGGCGCGTATCCAGGCGCGCCAGGCGTTCGTGGGAGACCGCCAGGCGGCGTTCCAGGGCGCGGCTCAGGCGTTGTTCAAGATCGTCGACGCGTTGCGATTGCTGCAGCAGGCGTTCACCGGGATGGCGCAGGCGGCGCGCCAGGTTTTCCAGGCGCTGGGCATCGCGGTGCAGGCGATCCTGCATGCGCAGCAGCAGGCGCCGGCGCAGGCCGTCGAGGCGCAGGCGCAGGTCGGCGCTGTGCGGGGCGAGCAGTTCGGCGGCGGCTGTTGGGGGGGTCGCCAGCAAGTCCGCGACGAAG
>DIEE01000141.1:0-3968 GCA_002418465.1 Pseudomonas sp. UBA5782
CGCAGCAGCTTGCTCTGCAGCTCCAGCGGAATCTCGCCGATCTCGTCGAGGAACAGCGTGCCGCCGTCGGCCAACTCGAAGCGGCCGACGCGATCGCGCAGCGCGCCGGTGAAGGCGCCGCGCACGTGGCCGAAGAACTCGCTCTCGAACAGCTCGGCGGGGATCGCCGCGCAGTTCACCCGGATCAGCGGGTTCTGCGCGCGGCGGCTGGCCTGGTGGATGGCCCGCGCGATCAGTTCCTTGCCGGTGCCGGATTCGCCGTGGATCAGCACGCTGGCGTCGGTCGGCGCGACCACGTCGATCTGCTTGACGATCTTCAGGATCGGCTCGCTCTGGCCGACGATCTCCCGGTAGTTGTGCTCGATGTGGATCTCTTCCTGGAGGTAGGCGTTCTGCTGCTCCAGGCGCTGCTTGAGCTCCTGCAGTTCGGTCAGCGCGGTGTGCAGCTGCGCCTCGGTGCTGCGCCGCTCGGTGATGTCGCGGAACACCACCACCGAACCGACGATGCGACCGTCGGCGATCACCGGGGTGCTGGTGAATTCCACCGGGAACATGCTGCCGTCGCGGCGCCAGAAGACTTCCTGGCGGCCCTCGTGGATCAGCCCGTCGTGCACCGCCTTGTAGATCGGGCAGTCCTCCACAGGGTAGTGGCTGCCGTCGGCGTGGCTGTGGTGATGGATGCGATGGATGTTCTTGCCGATCATCTCGCTCGGCTCCCAGCCGAGCATGCGCGCCGCCGCCGGGTTGACGAAGGTGGCCAGGCCCTCGCTGTCGATGCTGTAGATGCCGTCGCCCACCGCACTGAGCAGCAACTGGTTGTCGCGCTCGGTTTCCTGGAACAGGTTGAGGATGTTGCGCCACTCGATCAGCCCGCCGCGCATGGTCCGCTCGGTCTGCGCCTGGTCGAGGAAATAGCGCTGCGCGCTGCGTTCGCGCAGCACCAGGATCAGGTACTGGGTGCCCTTGAGCCTGAGGCAGGTGGCGGAGATTTCCACTTCGATGCGTTCGCCGCTCTTGCAGGCGCAGCTAAGCCCGTCGCTCCAACCCTTGCCCTCCTCGATCACCGCCTGGGTGAAAACGATCAGGTCGGCGAGCTGGTGGCCGAACAGCCGGGTCACGGTGAGCTCGAGCATCTCCTGGCGCGGATAGCCGAACAGCGTGCAGGCGGCGATGTTGAGATCGACGAAGCGGTTGGCCACCGGATCGAACTGGACGATGGCCTCCGGGCAATGCTCGAAGACCATGTGCCGCGAGGCGTAGGCCATGTCGGCCCAGCCGGAGAGGTAATCGGGTTCCGCTGCGTTCATCGCTACGAGTCCTCGTGGTCGATGCCTACGAATTCTCGTAGTTATACGAGATTGCGTACCGCGCGGACAGCATCAGAAAGGCCGTGAAAAACCGTATCAGATGATCAACTCATTGATAGTTAAGGATTAATAAGAATCGCAAAAAAGCTGGCACGCGCTTCGCTCTGCTTTCCGTTGCCGCCGCAGTCATCACTGCCGAGCCTACCCATAACGGAGAAAACGACCATGCCAAGCGTAGACATTGCCCAGTATCAGGACGGCGACTTCCTGGTGAATTACGAAGAAAAGGTCTTCGAGGACGTCAAGGCCGAGCCGGGCGAGAAGGCCCTGCTGACCTTCCACACCATCGCCTTCGAGGGCTCCATCGGCCTGGTCAACATGCTCCAGGCCAAGCGCCTGCTGCGCAAGGGCTTCGAAACCAAGGTGCTGCTCTACGGACCGGGCGTGCAGCTCGGCGTGCAACGCGGCTTCCCGACCCTTGGCGCCGAAGCCTTCCCCGGCCACCTCGCGGTGAACAACCAGATCAAGGCGTTCATGGCCGAGGGCGGCGAGGTCTACGCCTGCCGTTTCGCCCTGCAAGCGCTCTACGGGCAGACCGAGAAGGCGCTGATCGAAGGCATCCGCCCGATCAACCCGCTGGACGTGATGGACCTGCGCCTGCTGATGCGCCGCGAAGGCGCGCTGATCATCGATACCTGGACGGCTTGAGCCGCGCGTGTCTCCCCTCGCCCATTTATGGGAGAGGGGCCGGGGGAGAGGGCGGGCGAGCGCGCCGGAGCCACAGGCAAAAGCCCCTCTCCCTGACCCTCTCCACTAGGCGTGCCCTCATGAATGGGAGAGGGAATATTTCAGACACACCTGTGTTCGCCCCCCGCCGGTTCATGGGAGAGGGAACGTCCATGCCACATTCGCTTCGAGGAATTCGCCCATGCCCATCATCCGCGCCGCCGCCGTGCAGCTTTCGCCGGTGCTCTACAGCCGCGAAGGCACCGTCGACAAGGTTTGCCGGCAGATCGAGGCCCTCGGCCGGGAAGGCGTGCAGTTCGCCGTGTTCCCGGAAACGGTGGTGCCCTACTACCCCTATTTTTCCTTCGTCCAGCCGCCTTTCGCGATGGGCAAGCAGCACCTGAAACTGCTCGACGAATCGGTGCAGGTGCCCTCCGCCGCGACGCTCGCCATCGGCGAGGCCTGCCGGGCGGCCAACATGGTGGTGTCGATCGGCGTCAACGAGCGCGACGGCGGCACGCTCTACAACGCGCAGCTGCTGTTCGACGCCGATGGCACGCTGATCCAGCACCGC
Organism: Pseudomonas sp. UBA5782; assembly: GCA_002418465.1. Classification (GTDB taxonomy): domain Bacteria; phylum Pseudomonadota; class Gammaproteobacteria; order Pseudomonadales; family Pseudomonadaceae; genus Pseudomonas_O. The sequence continues at coordinate 2,608 of DIEE01000141.1, forward strand.
CGCAAGATCACCCCGACCTACCACGAGCGCATGGTCTGGGGTCAGGGCGACGGTTCCGGGCTGCGCGCGGTGGACAGCGCGGCCGGGCGCATCGGCTCGCTGGCCTGCTGGGAGCACTACAACCCGCTGGCGCGCTACGCGCTGATGGCCGACGGCGAGCAGATCCACGCGGCGATGTTTCCCGGCTGCCTGGTCGGCGAGATCTTCGCCGAGCAGATCGAGGTGACCATCCGCCACCACGCGCTGGAATCCGGCTGCTTCGTGGTCAACGCCACCGCCTGGCTGGGACCGGAACAGCAGCAACGGATCATGGCCGATACCGGCTGCGAACTGGCGCCGATCTCCGGTGGCTGCTTCACCGCCATCGTCTCGCCGGAAGGTCGCCTGCTCGGCGAACCGCTGCGCAGCGGCGAAGGCGTGGTGATCGCCGACCTCGACCTGGCGCTGATCGACAAGCGCAAGCGGATGATGGACTCGGTCGGCCACTACAGCCGCCCGGAACTGCTCAGCCTGCTGATCGACCGCACGCCCACCGCGCACCTGCACGAACGCCCGGCGGCGCTGCCGGCCCGCACGCTCGAGGAACTCGACCATGCCGGCCTCTGAACTGATCGTCAGCGACCTCCTCAGCGAACTGCAATGCCACGGCGTGCGCTGGCTCGACGGCAACGCCGGGCTGTCGCGCAAGGGCGGCGCCGGGCCTTCGGACCACAAGGCGCTGAGCCTCGGCGAACACACCGCGATGGTGCCGATGCTCAACCAGGCGTCGCTGGATTCGCCCTACTCGGCGCGCCCCAGCGGCGAGCTGGCGCTGATCTTCCGCGACGGCCTGCAGGTCGGCGAAGTGAAGATTCCCGGCGTGCCGAACTTCTATTCGCGCAGCACCGCCGACGGCATTCCCTACTGGAAGATCGCCACCCTGCACAGCCGCGACGTGCTTGCCACCACCGTGCTGCAGCACTGCATCCGCATGAACGAGGCGGCCAGCGCCTGCCAGTTCTGCGCCATCGGCCAGTCCCTGGCCAGCGGCAAGACCATCGCCCGCAAGCGCCCGGCGCAGCTCGCCGAGGTGGCGAAGGCGGCGGTCGAGCTGGACGGCGTCAAGCACATGGTGATGACCACCGGCNNCGCCCTCTGGTTCGCCCGCCTCAAGGACAGCGGCGTGGTGTCCCTCGGCATGCACCTGGAAGCGGTCACCGACGCGGTGCGCGCGCGGATCATGCCGGGCAAGGCCGAGGTGCCGCTGAGCCGCTACTTCTCGGCCTTCGAGGCGGCGCTCAAGGTGTTCGGCCACGGCCAGGTGAGCACCTACATCCTCGCCGGGCTGGGCGATTCCGAGGACGACATCGCCGCCATCGCCG
>DIEE01000141.1:4018-4784 GCA_002418465.1 Pseudomonas sp. UBA5782
GCCTTCGCCCTGGTCGACGACCAGTTCGCCCCGTTCCGTGCCGACGACCTGCTGGTCAAGCCGGCCAGCGAGGCCTGGGAGCGCCGTGACTATTTCGCCCTGCGCCGCGCGGTGTTTTCCGAGGAGCAGCAGCTGCTCGCCCAGGACCGCGACGCGCATGACTTCCAGGCCATCGCCATCGTCGCCCTGGCGAACAACTGCGCGGTGGCCGACCGGGTGATCGGCGCGGTGCGCATCTACCAGCCGGAGCCGAGCCTCTGGTACGGCGGCCGGCTGTGCGTCGAACGCGCCTATCGCCGCCACGGGCTGATCGGCACGGCGCTGGTCAACGAGGCGGTGTCGCGCGCCCTCGAGCTGGGCTGCACGCGCTTCCTCGCCACCGTGCAACTGGCCAACGAGGCGTACTTCCACAGCCTGCACTGGCAGACCCTGGAACACCTGGAACTGCTCGGCCAGCCGCACGCGCTGATGCAGGCGGAACTCGCCCGCTACCCGTTCATGCCGCGCCAGGTGTCGCTGCGGCCATTGAAGGCGCGCCGCCATGACTAGTGCCCTGCAATTGCCGACGGGCACGCCGCTCGAAGACCTGCTCGACAGCCTGCGCGACACCCCGGCGATGCGCGCCAAGCTGGCCATCCAGCGTCCGGCCCGGCAAATGGACGCCCCCGTCGCGGCGAGCCGCGATGCGCTCTACGCCCTGCCCGGCGACGACACCGCGGCGATCCGTGTAGGCGACCGTTACCAGCTACTGGCCATCGAGGGCATG
>DIEE01000096.1 GCA_002418465.1 Pseudomonas sp. UBA5782
GTCGGGCAACCGCAACTTCGACGGGCGTATCCACCCGTACGCCAAACAGGCGTTCCTGGCTTCGCCGCCGCTGGTGGTGGCCTACGCCATCGCCGGTACCGTTCGTTTCGATATCGAGCAGGATGTATTGGGCCATGACCAGGCCGGCAATCCGCTCACCCTGAAGGACCTGTGGCCGAGCGACGAGGAAATCGACGCTATCGTCGCCGCCTCGGTGAAGCCCGAGCAGTTCAAGCAGGTGTACATCCCGATGTTCGACCTGGGCACCTTTGCCGAGGCGGAGAGCCCGCTCTACGAGTGGCGTCCGCAGTCCACCTACATCCGCCGTCCGCCTTACTGGGAAGGCGCGCTGGCCGGCGAGCGCACGCTCACGGGGATGCGCCCGCTGGCAGTGCTGCCGGACAACATCACCACCGATCATTTGTCGCCGTCCAACGCCATCATGCTCGACAGCGCTGCCGGCGAGTACCTGGCGAAAATGGGCCTGCCGGAAGAGGACTTCAACTCCTACGCCACCCACCGCGGCGACCACCTCACCGCGCAACGCGCCACCTTCGCCAACCCGCAGCTGGTGAACGAAATGGCGGTGGTCGATGGCCAGGTGAAGAAAGGTTCGCTGACCCGCATCGAGCCGGACGGCAAGGTCACGCGCATGTGGGAAGCTATCGAGACCTACATGCAACGCAAGCAGCCGCTGATCATCATCGCCGGTGCCGATTACGGCCAGGGCTCATCACGCGACTGGGCGGCCAAGGGCGTGCGCCTGGCCGGCGTGGAAGCCATCGCCGCCGAAGGCTTCGAGCGCATCCACCGCACCAACCTGATCGGCATGGGCGTGTTGCCGCTGGAGTTCAAGCCAGGCACCACGCGGCTGACGCTGGGCATCGACGGCAGCGAGACCTTCGACGTGATCGGCGTGCGCACGCCGCGTGCGACCCTGACGCTGGTGATAAACCGGCGCAACGGCGAGCGCGTCGAGGTACCGGTGACCTGCCGCCTGGACAGCAGCGAGGAAGTGTCTATCTACGAAGCCGGCGGCGTGCTGCAGCGCTTCGCTCAGGATTTCCTGGAAGCGACGGTAGCCGTTTAAGCACGATCCCGTAGGGTGCGCCGTGCGCACCACAGGCAACGAGGTTTGTGCCGGTGCGCACGGCGCACCCTACGGAGATCTCCGAATTGTTCAGGAGCGATTTCATGTCTCACGCCCCGCAAATCAAGATTCCCGCCACCTACATGCGTGGCGGCACCAGCAAAGGCGTGTTCTTCCGCCTGCAGGACCTGCCGGAAAGCTGCCAGGTGCCGGGTGAGGCTCGCGACCGCCTGTTCATGCGGGTGATCGGCAGCCCCGACCCGTACTCCGCGCAGATCGACGGCATGGGCGGCGCCACCTCGAGCACCAGCAAATGCGTGATCCTGAACAAAAGTACCCAGCCGGACCATGACGTCGACTACCTCTACGGCCAGGTCTCCATCGACAAGGCCTTCGTCGACTGGAGCGGCAACTGCGGCAACCTGTCCACCGGCGCGGGCGCCTTCGCCCTACATGCGGGGCTGGTCGACCCGGCGCGCATTCCTGAAAACGGCGTCTGCGTGGTGCGGATCTGGCAGGCCAATATCCAGAAAACCATCATCGCCCATGTCCCGGTCAGCAATGGCCAGGTGCAGGAAACCGGCGACTTCGAGCTGGACGGTGTGACCTTCCCGGCGGCGGAGATCGTGCTGGAGTTCCTCGACCCGTCGGACGACGGCGAGGAGGGCGGCTCGATGTTCCCCACCGGCAATCTGGTGGATGACCTCGAGGTTCCGGGCATCGGCACCTTCAGAGCGACCCTGATCACGGCGGGCATTCCCACGGTATTCGTCAACGCCGAGGACATCGGTTATCAGGGCACCGAGCTGCGCGAGGACATCAATGGCGACCCCGAGGCGCTGGCGCGCTTCGAAGCCATCCGTGTCGCCGGCGCACTGCGCATGGGCCTGATCAAGACGGCAGCGGAGGCAGCGACGCGTCAGCACACGCCGAAGGTCGCGTTCGTCGCCAAACCCAAGGGCTATACAGCCTCCAGCGGCAAGGACGTGCAGGCCGGCGAGGTCGACCTGCTGGTGCGTGCGTTGTCCATGGGCAAGCTGCACCACGCGATGATGGGCACCGCCGCGGTGGCCATCGGCACCGCCGCAGCGATCCCCGGCACCCTGGTCAACCTCGCCGCTGGCGGTGGCGAGCGCAGCGCGGTGCGCTTCGGGCATCCTTCCGGCACCTTGCGGGTAGGCGCGGAAGCGACGCTGATCGACGGCGACTGGGTGGTGAAGAAGGCCATCATGAGCCGCAGTGCGCGGGTGCTGATGGAAGGCTGGGTGCGCGTGCCGGCTGACGCGTTCTGAGTCGGTTGGCGGCCCGCGACGGGGCCGCCCGATATCACAGGCGGCTGGTGCCCAGCAGCAGTCCGCCGGCGCCCATGTAGAAGGCTCCGGTGGTCTTGTTCAGGCGAATCACGCCCTTGCTGGTCCTGACGAAGCGACGAATCTGCCGGCCGAACAGCGCATAGACCACCGAGGCGCAGTACTCGGCCAGCAGGTAGGTGGTGCCAAGGTAGAGAAACTGCTCGGTGGCCGGCTGATCCGGCTTGATGAACTGCGGGAAGATTGCCGCGAACAGCAGGATCGCCTTGGGGTTGCTGATGCCGATGAGGAACTCCTGCAGCATCAGGCGCCAGACGCTGCGCTGCTGGCTCGGCTGCGCGGCGTTGCCGTCGAGCATGTCCAGGCCGCTGAAGTCGCGGCTGCGCCAGGCGACGATGCCCAGATACAGCAGGTAGGCGGCGCCTATCCACTTGATCGCGGTGAACGCGGTTTCCGAGGCCAGCAGCATGGCGCCCAGGCCGATCGCGGAAATGCTCAGGAAGATGGCGAACGCCACCACGCGACCGCTGGTCGCCAGCACGGCGCTACCCACGCCACGACGGATACCGTTGTTCAGCGCACAGAAGTTGTTGGGCCCCGGCATCAGCGAAATCAGCAGTGCAACGGGGGCGAAGAGTACGGCATCCATCAGGGTCATGTGGGGCAGGTCCGGAGTATTGCGTTGGGAGTCACTTCAAGCGCCGTTCGACGCCTTTTTCCACGAGTATTTTCGCCGAGATCTCTTCCACCGAGAAATGGGTGGAGTTGATGAACGCGATGTTTTCCCGACGAAACAGCGCCTCGACCTCGCGCACTTCGAACTCGCACTGGGCGAAGCTGGCGTAGCGGCTGTTCGGCTTGCGCTCGTGGCGGATCGCGGTGAGGCGATCGGGGTCGATGGTCAGGCCGAACAGCTTGTGCTTGAACTGCTTGAGCGCCGGTGGAAGTTGCAGGCGCTCCATGTCTTCTTCGGTCAACGGGTAGTTGGCGGCGCGGATGCCGAACTGCATGGCCATATAAAGGCAGGTGGGTGTCTTGCCGCAGCGCGACACGCCGACCAGGATCAGGTCGGCCTTGTCGTAGTAGTGGGTACGGGCGCCGTCATCGTTGTCGAGGGCGAAGTTCACCGCCTCGATGCGCTCCATGTAATTGGCGCTGTGGGCGATGGAATGCGACTTGCCGACAGAGTACGAGGAGCTGGCGATCAGCTCGTGTTCCAGCGGTGCAAGGAAGGTCGAGAAGATGTCGATCATGAATCCGTTGGATTTTGCCAGGATGTCACGGATTTCTTGGTTAACTATGGTGTCGAAGATGATCGGACGGGCACCATCCCGATCTGCCGCATCATTTATTTGCTGTACCATTGCGCGCGCTTTTTCGACGCTATCAATGTACGGTCTGGTGAGTTTGTGAAAGGTGATGTTTTCGAATTGCGCCAACAAACTCTGGCCGAGCGTTTCGGCAGTGATGCCGGTGCCATCGGAAATGAAGAAAGCGGTTCGTTTCATAGCGCTCAGGCCTTAAGGTAAGAACGATTCTTGGCTATTATGACGCCCGGTTTCAGGGGCCTGCCGAACGGCATTGTTACTTATTTCCATGGGGCGGGCCACAAGGCTGGAGCCGCGGAATCCGCCCCGCAGGAGCTTTTCAACTTTCAGTGGAGAGATCACCTTGGTCGAGTACGTAATTTCCCTCGATAAGCTCGGCAATCACGATGTCGAGCGGGTAGGGGGCAAAAACGCCTCCCTGGGCGAAATGATCAGCAACCTCGCCGGCGCCGGTGTTTCGGTTCCCGGCGGTTTCGCCACCACGGCCCAGGCCTATCGCGACTTCCTCGATCTCAGCGGGCTCAACGACCGTATCCACGCCATCCTCGACGCGCTGGACGTCGACGACGTCAACGAACTGGCCAAGGCCGGCGCGCAGATTCGTCAGTGGGTGATGGAGGCCGAGTTCCCCGAGCAGCTGAACGCCGACATCCGCACCGCCTTCGCCGAAATGGCCGGAGGGAACGAGAACATGGCGGTCGCTGTACGCTCCTCGGCCACCGCCGAAGACCTGCCGGACGCCTCGTTCGCCGGGCAGCAGGAAACCTTCCTGAACATCCGCGGCGTCGAGAACGTGATCCGCGCGGCGAAGGAGGTCTTCGCTTCGCTGTTCAACGACCGCGCCATCGCTTACCGCGTCCACCAGGGCTTCGACCACAAGCTGGTCGCGCTCTCCGCCGGCGTGCAGCGCATGGTCCGCTCGGAAACCGGTACCGCTGGCGTGATGTTCACCCTGGATACCGAATCCGGCTTCCGCGACGTGGTGTTCATCACCGGCGCCTACGGCCTCGGCGAAACCGTCGTCCAGGGCGCGGTCAACCCGGACGAGTTCTACGTGCACAAGCACACCCTCGAAGCCGGTCGTCCCGCCATCCTGCGCCGCAACCTGGGCAGCAAGGCGATCAAGATGATCTACGGCGACGAAGCCAAGGCCGGCAAGTCGGTGAAAACCGTCGACGTCGACCGCGCCGACCGCGCGCGCTTCTGCCTGTCCGACGAGGAAGTCAGCAATCTGGCGCGCCAGGCACTGATCATCGAGAAACACTACGGCCGCCCGATGGACATCGAGTGGGCGAAGGATGGCGACGACCAGCAGCTGTACATCGTCCAGGCCCGTCCGGAAACCGTTAAGAGCCGCGCCAGCGCCACGGTGATGGAACGCTACCTGCTCAAGGAAAAAGGCAAGGTGCTGGTCGAAGGCCGCGCCATCGGCCAGCGCATCGGCGCCGGTCCGGTCAAGGTGATCAAGGACGTTTCCGAGATGGACAAGGTCCAGCCCGGCGACGTGCTGGTTTCCGACATGACCGACCCGGATTGGGAGCCGGTGATGAAGCGCGCCAGCGCCATCGTCACCAACCGCGGCGGGCGCACATGCCACGCGGCGATCATCGCTCGCGAGCTGGGCATTCCGGCGGTGGTCGGTTGCGGTAACGCCACCCACCTGCTGAGCGACGGCCAGCGCGTCACTGTGTCCTGCGCCGAAGGCGACACCGGTTTCATCTTCGAGGGCGAACTGGGCTTCGACATCAAGAAGAACTCCGTGGACGCGATGCCGGACCTACCGTTCAAGATCATGATGAACGTCGGCAACCCGGACCGCGCCTTCGACTTCGCCCAGCTGCCGAACGCCGGCGTTGGCCTAGCCCGCCTGGAGTTCATCATCAACCGGATGATCGGCGTGCACCCCAAGGCGCTGCTGAACTTCGCCAGCCTGCCGGCGGACGTGAAGGAAAGCGTCGAGAAGCGCATTGCCGGTTACGACGATCCGGTGAATTTCTACGTCGAGAAGCTGGTCGAGGGCGTCAGCACCCTGGCCGCCGCGTTCTGGCCGAAGAAGGTCATCGTGCGTCTGTCCGACTTCAAGTCCAACGAGTACGCCAACCTGATCGGCGGCAAGCTCTACGAGCCGGAAGAAGAGAACCCGATGCTGGGCTTCCGCGGTGCCTCGCGTTACATCAGCGAATCCTTCCGTGATTGCTTCGAGCTCGAGTGCCGGGCTATGAAGAAAGTCCGCGAAGTGATGGGCCTGACCAACGTCGAGCTGATGGTGCCGTTCGTCCGTACCCTGGGCGAAGCCTCGCAGGTGATCGACCTGCTGGCCCATTACGGTCTCAAGCGCGGCGAAAACGGGCTCAAGGTCATCATGATGTGCGAGCTGCCGTCCAACGCGCTGATGGCCGACGAGTTCCTCGAGTTCTTCGACGGCTTCTCCATCGGTTCCAACGACATGACCCAGCTCACCCTGGGGCTGGATCGTGACTCCGGGATCATCGCGCACCTGTTCGATGAGCGTAATCCGGCGGTCAAGAAGCTGCTCGCCAGCGCCATCGCCGCCTGCAACAAGGCCGGCAAGTACATCGGCATCTGCGGCCAGGGTCCTTCGGACCACCCGGACCTGGCGAAGTGGCTGATGGAGCAGGGCATCGAAAGCGTCTCGCTGAACCCGGACTCGGTGCTCGACACCTGGTTCTTCCTCGCCGAGGGCCAGCAGGCCTAAGACGTTCGCAACGATGCAAGAAGGGCGGGGACAACCCCGCCCTTTTTTGTGGCCCGCCATCCGCCTCGGGATGCCGTGGAGCGAGGCGAACGAACGCTCCTGGCCATTTTTCCCGTGCACGAAGTACAAGCACCATGCAAAGCAGCAGTGACCTGTTTCCCGTAGCGCTGATCAGCGCCGAATTGCGCGGCGACCTGACCGAAGACGTCTATCGCCTGAAACCCAATAACAGCCCCGACTCCAGCGTCGAGTTGGCGCTGACCCGCCTCGGTGTGCCCGCCAGCAGTGACGCCCGTGGCACGCCGGTGATCCTCCTGCACGGCAGCTTCTCCAACCGCCGCTTCTGGTTCTCGCCCAAGGGTATCGGCCTTGGCGCCTATCTGGCGCGAGCCGGCTTCGACGTGTGGATCGCCGAGATGCGCGGGCACGGCCTGTCGCCGCGCAACCTGGCCTATCAGCAGAACCGCGTGGCCGATTACGCCCGTTACGATCTGCCGGCGATCGCCGATTTCGTCGCCGAGCAGACCGGGCTGACTCCCCACTGGCTGGGCCATTCGCTGGGCGGCATCAGCCTCGCCGCCGCTGTCGGTGGCGGCTATCTGGACGAACGCAGGGCGGCGACGTTGGCGCTGTTCGGTAGCCAGGTCAGCCGCGGCCACTGGGCGCTGAAAGTGCCGCCGGTGGAGTGGGCCGCCCGCGCCTTGCTCAAGCGCTTCGGCGGCGTATCCGGTGCACGCTCGAAGCGCGGGCCGGAGGACGAGCCGGCCGGGTTGCTGATCGAGAGCCTGCGTTGGCACGGCCTGCTCGGTCGCTTCGGCGAAAAGGGGCGCGACTGGCTGGCTGGGCTCGCCGAGGCGCGCATGCCGGTCCTGATGGTCACCGCCGAAGGCGACCTGCAGGATCCGCCGTGGGCGTGCCGGGCCCTGCTCGAACGCTTCGCCCCGGAGCGCCGCGAATTCCTCTGCCTGGGGCCGCAAACGGGCTTCAGCGAAGCCTTCGGTCATGTGCAGATGCTGGTGAGCAAGGCCGCTCAACAGGAGGTCTACCCGCTGGTCGCGCATTGGCTGGAACGTCAGGCATTGCCGGCGCGTCAGCCGTCTACAGTAGAAGTAGCGCTGTCATAGCGTTCCGCGCTAGATGGTTAACGGCTAAAATATGACGCCACGCGGTTTTTCGGTCACGCAGGGCAAGCCGATGGCCATTTGCTCAGCCTCGACCAGCGCGCTCCGGTCTCACAATTTCCAGGAGATTCCAGCATGCAATACGTCACTCCCGATCTGTGCGATGCCTATCCCGATCTGGTCCACGTGGTCGAACCCATGTTCGCCAACTTCGGCGGGCGCAATTCCTTCGGCGGCGAGATCGTCACCGTCAAGTGCTTCGAGGATAACTCGCTGGTCAAGGAGCAGGTCGACCTGCCCGGCGTAGGCAAGGTCCTGGTAGTCGACGGCGGTGGTTCGCTGCGGCGCGCGCTACTGGGCGACATGCTCGCCGAGAAAGCCGCGAAGAATGGCTGGGAAGGGCTGGTGATCTACGGCTGCGTGCGCGACGTCGACGTGCTGGCGGAGACCTACCTCGGCGTGCAGGCGCTGGCCAGCCACCCGATGAAGACCGACAAGCGCGGCATCGGCGATCTCAACGTCACCGTCATCTTCGGCGGCGTCACCTTCCGCCCGGGCGAATTCGTCTATGCGGACAACAACGGCATCATCGTTTCTTCCGAAGCGCTGCCAATGACGGAGTGAGGCTCGGTGGTCGAAGCAGTACAGCGACTTGCAGTAACCGAAGACGAAGCCACGCAAAACGGTCTTATCCACGCCCAGGTCCTGGACGGGAAGGGCGGCTCACGGCCGATCGACTACGCGCAGCTGGCAAACCTCCAGCTCGGCGAGCAGGAAAGCCTCTGGCTGCACTGGCATCGCAACCACCCGCAGTCGCAGGCCTGGCTGCGCGACGACAGTGGCCTGAGCGATTTCGTCTGCGACCTGTTGCTCGAGGAAAACACCCGCCCGCGTTTGCTGCCGTTGCCTGGCGACGAGCTACTGGTGTTCCTCCGCGGCGTAAACCTGAATCCCGGCGCCGAGCCCGAGGACATGGTTTCCCTGCGCATCTTCGCCGACGCGCGGCGGGTGATCTCGCTGCGCCTGCGCTCGCTGCGCTCCACCGAGGAGCTGTTGCAGCACTGGGCCGAGGGCCGGGGGCCGAAGGGCCCGTCGGAGGTCATCCTGTACTTGGCCGATGCGCTGACCGAGAAGGTCGACCAACTGATCGAATCGCTTTCCGAGGAAGCCGATGCGATGGAGGAATCCACTGCGGCAGGCGAAGCCTACACCGAGCAGGGCCGCGTTCTACTGCTGCGCCGGCGGGCGGCCAGCCTGCGACGCTTCCTCTCGCCGCAGCGCGAAATATTCACCCAGCTGACGCGCAACCGACTGCCCTGGTTCGCCGACGACGACGGTGACTACTGGAACGAGCTGAGCAACCGCCTGGTGCGCTACCTGGAGGAGCTGGAGCTGATCCGCGAGCGCGGCCATCTGATCATCGAGTCGGAACAGCGGCGCATGAGCGAGCGGATGAACCGCACCATGTACCTGCTGGCGATCATCACCTGCTTCTTCCTGCCGATGACCTTCCTCACCGGGCTGCTCGGCATCAACGTCGGCGGCATTCCCGGCGCCGACAGCCACTACGGCTTCGCCGTGGCCTGCGCGCTGATGGCCTTCCTTGGCGTCTCGCAGTGGTGGATTTTTCGCCGCCTGCGCTGGCTCTGATGTGACTTGACGACGCCCCGTCTCGTCTAGCCGAGAGATCATCCGAGGTACGTATGCACGATCCTTTCGAAGAATCCCTGCGCGATATGCTCAAGGGCTCGTCGTCCTCCCGCGATGACGACGCCTGTCTCGACCGCGTACTCAAGACCGCCAACCGTCAGGTTGGCGTCGGCGATCTGTTCAGCCTCATGGGCCACTGGTTCGAAGCGCTGATGATCGCCCTCAACAGCGGTTCGGCGAACCTTTCGCCGCGCAGCCGCCGTACTTCCCCCGACCGCACCGATAAGGCTGATTGAAGATGGAATTCGACCCCTGGACCCAGAGCCTCGTTAACGCCATGAGCACCATGTGGGGCTCCGTCGCGGCGTTCATCCCGCGCCTGTTCGGGGCGCTGGTGGTCGTGCTGCTCGGTTTCATCGTCGCCAAGCTGCTGGATACGCTGCTGTCGAAACTGCTGGCGAAGATCGGCCTCGACCGCCTGATGGCCGGCACCGGCCTCACCAAGCTGCTCAGCCGGGCCGGTATCCAGGTGCCCGTGTCCACCCTGATCGGCAAGATCGTCTACTGGTTCGTGCTGCTGGTGTTCCTCGTCTCGGCCGCCGAATCCTTGGGCCTGGAGCGCGTGTCGGCGACGCTCGACGTGTTCGCCCTGTACCTGCCGAAGGTGTTCGGCGCGGCGCTGGTTCTGCTTTCCGGCGTACTTCTCGCGCAGCTCGCCAGCAGCCTGGTGCGCGGTGCCGCCGAAGGCGTCGGTCTCGACTACGCCAACGGCCTTGGCCGGGTGGCGCAGGCGATGGTCATCGTCATCAGCATCTCGGTGGCGATCGGCCAGCTGGAAATCAAGACCGATCTGCTGAACAACGTGATCGCCATCGTGCTGATCTCCGTCGGTCTTGCCGTGGCGCTGGCGCTGGGGCTCGGCAGTCGCGAGGTCGCCAGCCAGATCATCGCTGGCATCTACGTGCGCGAATTGTACGAAGTCGGTCAGGACGTGCGCATCGGCGATATCGAGGGTCAGATCGAAGAGATCGGTACCGTGAAAACCACCTTGCTGGACGCCAATGGCGAACTGGTTTCCGTGGCCAATCGGATTCTCCTCGAGCAGCGGGTGAATAGCCGCTAAGGGCGCAATCCCTGCTAATGTATGCCGCCGCCGGACGGTCCCCAGAGGGCCGCGGGGGCTGCTATCGATCTGACTGTCGGCCCGACTTGTTTTGAACAAAACCCAATCTTCACCCCAGCGCTACGATCCCCGCGAGCTTACCGATGAGGAATTGGTACAGCGTGCGCACGTCGAACTTTTCCATGTCACACGCGCCTACGAAGAGCTGATGCGACGATATCAGCGCACTTTGTTCAATGTGTGTGCGCGCTATCTGGGCAATGATCGCGATGCCGATGATGTATGTCAGGAAGTAATGTTGAAAGTGCTCTACGGCCTGAAGAACTTCGAAGGCAAGTCGAAGTTCAAGACATGGCTTTATAGCATTACGTATAACGAATGTATCACCCAGTACCGCAAGGAAAGGCGCAAGCGCCGCTTGCTAGACGCACTCAGCCTCGATCCGCTGGAAGAGGCCTCCGAAGAGAAGGCGCCCAAGGTCGAAGAGCGCGGCGGGCTTGACCGCTGGCTGATTCATGTCAACCCGATTGACCGAGAAATCCTCGTATTACGTTTTGTTGCAGAACTCGAATTTCAGGAAATCGCCGACATCATGCACATGGGCCTTAGCGCGACGAAAATGCGCTACAAAAGGGCACTGGACCGGCTTCGTGAAAAATTTTCGGGCATTTCCGAAACTTAGTAGGGTGGTTAGCTCTCTCATGGTCAGGCCCGCTCTGGTAAACTATTGCCAAGTTAGCGAGCACAGGCCTGCTAGCTTATTCATCACACTTGATGGGGATTTAAACGGATGAAACTCAAGAACACCTTAGGCGTCGTCATTGGCTCTCTGATAGCCGCGACATCTGTTCACGCGCTGGCCCAGGGCCAAGGCGCTGTCGAGGTGGAAGCTTTCGGTAAGAAGTATTTCACCGACAGCTCTAAAGACGCTTCGGACGCCAAACTGTTTGGCGGTTCGGTCGGCTACTACCTGACCGACGACGTCGAACTGGCACTGTCCTACGGCGAGTACCACGACATTCGTGGCGATAGCGACACTGGCAGCAAGAACATCAAGGGCAACCTGGCTTCCCTCGACGCCATCTACAACTTCGGCACTCCGGGCGTAGGCCTGCGTCCGTACGTTTCCGCCGGCTTCGCTCACCAGAGCATCGGCCAGGCGACCCGTGGCGGTCGTGACCACAGCACCTTCGCCAACGTCGGTACCGGCCTGAAGTACTACTTCACCGAAAACTTCTTCGCTAAAGCCAGCGTCGACGGCATGTACAACATCGACCGCGGCGAAACCGAGTGGATGGCTGGCGTAGGTGTCGGCATGAACTTCGGTGGCGGCGCGCGTGAAGTCGCAGCGGTAGAGCCGACTCCGGAACCGGCACCGGCTCCGGTCGCTCAAGAGCCGGAACCGGCTCCTGAAGTGGTTCGCGTCGAACTCGACGTGAAATTCGACTTCGACAAGGCCACTGTGAAGCAGGACAGCTACGGCGACATCAAGAACCTGGCTGACTTCATGAACCAGTACCCGCAGACCACCACGACCGTTGAAGGCCACACCGACTCCGTCGGCACCGACGCCTACAACCAGAAGCTCTCCGAGCGTCGTGCCGCTGCCGTCAAAACCGTTCTGGTCAACCAGTACGGCGTCGCCGGCAACCGCGTCGACTCCGTCGGTTACGGCGAATCGCGTCCGGTGGCTGACAACGCTACCGACGCTGGCCGTGCGGTCAACCGTCGCGTAGAAGCCGAAGTGGAAGCCCAGGCCAAGTAAGCCTCGGTTACCGCTGGATTCTGCCGAACCACTCCGGTGGTTCGGCAGAAAAGGAAAAGCCCGCTTCGAAAGAGGCGGGCTTTTTTGCGTCTTCGGTACTGGCAGCGATGGCGATGGCTTTGAGCCGAGCACAAAGCAAAACGCCCCGAAGTCGGGGCGTTTGTCTCAAGACCGATCAGCAGCGATCAGCCGGGAGCATCACTCTTCGATGTTGCCCATCGCGGTGGTGTTGAAGCCGCCGTCTACGTAGAGGATTTCACCGCTGATGCCCGAGGCCAGGTCGGAGCAGAGGAACGCGCCGGCGTTTCCCACTTCGTCGATGGTGACGTTGCGGCGCAGTGGAGTCTGCTTCTCGTTGGCGGCGAGCATCTTGCGGAAGCTCTTGATGCCGGAAGCGGCGAGGGTGCGGATCGGGCCGGCGGAAATCGCGTTGACGCGCGTACCTTCCGGGCCGAGGCTGCCAGCCAGGTAACGGACGCCGGCTTCCAGACTGGCCTTGGCCATGCCCATGACGTTGTAGTTCGGCATGGTGCGCTCGGCGCCCAGGTAGGAAAGCGTCAGCAGGCTGCCGTTGCGGCCTTTCATCAGTTCACGGCCGGCCTTGGCCAGGGCAACGAAGCTGTAGGCGCTGATGTCGTGCGCGATCTTGAAGCCTTCGCGGGTGGTGACTTCGGTGAAGTCGCCGTCGAGCTGGTCGCCCGGAGCGAAACCGACCGAGTGGACGATGATGTCCAGGCCGTCCCATTTCTTGCCCAGTGCGGCGAAGACCGAGGCGATTTCCTCGTCGTTGGCGACGTCGCAGGGGAAGCACAGCTCCGGGTTGGAGCCCCAGCCGGCGGCGAACTCCTCGACGCGGCCCTTGAGCTTTTCATTCTGATAGGTGAAGGCGAGTTCGGCGCCTTCGCGGTGCATGGCGGCGGCGATACCCGAGGCGATCGAGAGCTTGCTGGCGACACCAACAATCAGTACGCGCTTACCGGCGAGAAAACCCATGTGCTTATCCTCTTTCTTGGTTTGGCGACGGTTCCAGGGCCAAAAAGGCGGCCTCCAGCAACTGCCGTGTATAAGGGTGCTGCGGAGCGGCAAAGACTTCATCCGCCGGGCCGCGTTCGACCACCTGCCCCTGCTTGAGTACCATCAAGTGGTGACTCAGCGCCTTGACCACCGCCAGATCGTGGCTGATGAAAAGGTAGGTCAGGTTGTACTTGGCCTGTAGCGAGCGAAGCAACTCCACTACCTGGCGTTGAACCGTCCGGTCGAGCGCCGAAGTGGGCTCGTCTAGCAGGATCAGCGCCGGTTTCAGCACCAAAGCGCGGGCAATGGCGATTCGCTGCCGTTGTCCGCCGGAAAACTCGTGGGGGTAGCGGTGCCGGGTTTGCGGATCCAGACCTACCTCCTTGAGCGCGTCGATGATTGCCTGTTCCTGTTCAGCCTCGTTGCCCATAGCGTGAATCCGCAAGCCTTCGCCGACGATTTGCGCCACCGACATGCGCGGGCTGAGACTGCCGAACGGGTCCTGGAAGACCACCTGCATCTGCCGCCGAAGCGGGCGAACCTGCTGCTGGGTCATCTGATCCAGCGACTGGCCCTGGAATCGGATCGAACCCTGGCTGCCGAGCAAACGCAGGATCGCCAGACCCAGCGTCGACTTGCCCGAACCGCTTTCACCGACGATCCCCAGCGTCTGGCCCTTGGGCAGACTGAAATCGATGCCGTCCACTGCCTTGATGTGATCGACGGTGCGCTGCAGCAGCCCTCTCTTGATCGGGAACCACACGCGCAGGTCTTGCACTTCCAGCAGGGGCGGCCCCGGCGGATTAGCGGCTGCCTCCCCGCTGGGCTCGGCGCAGAGCAGTTCACGCGTATACGGATGCTCGGGCGTCTGGAACAGTTTTTCACACGACCCCTGTTCGACGATGCGTCCGCACTGCATGACACATACGCGATGCGCTATTTGCCGAACCAGGTTCAGATCATGGCTGATCAGCAGCAGCGCCATGCCCAGACGCGCCTGCAATTCCTTGAGCAGGGTGAGAATTTTCAGCTGCACGGTGACGTCCAGCGCGGTGGTCGGCTCGTCGGCGATCAGCAGCTCCGGCTCGTTGGCCAGCGCCATGGCGATCATCACGCGCTGCCGCTGGCCACCGGAAAGCTCGTGCGGATAGGCCTTCAGGCGTTTGTGCGGATCGACGATGCCGACCAGCTCGAGCAACTCCAGCGTGCGCCGGGTCGCCGCCTTGCCGCTCAGGCCCTTGTGCAGGGTGAGTACTTCGTTGACCTGCTTCTCGATGCTGTGCAGCGGGTTCAGCGAGGTCATCGGCTCCTGGAAGATCATCGCGATGCGGTTGCCGCGGATGTGCCGCAGACGTTGCTCGCTCTGCGTCAGCAGGTCCTGGCCGTCGTAGGTGATCGAGCCGGCCGGATGCTGGGCAAGCGGGTAGGGCAGCAGGCGCAGGATGGAGTGCGCGGTCACCGACTTGCCGGAGCCGCTTTCGCCGACCAGGGCCAGGGTCTCGCCCTTGCGGATGTCGAAGCTGACGCCCTCGACCACGCGCTGACACTGGTTTCCGGCGACGAACTCGACGGCCAGGTCGCGCACTTCGACGAGGTTCTGGGGTGACGATATCTCGCTCATGAAGCGCTATTTCCTCGGGTCGAATGCATCGCGCGCGGCCTCGCCGATGAACACCAGCAGGCTCAGCATCAACGCCAGCACGGCGAAGGCACAGATGCCCAGCCAGGGCGCCTGCAGGTTGGATTTGCCCTGCGCCACCAGTTCGCCCAGCGAGGGCGAGCCGGCCGGCAGGCCGAAGCCGAGGAAATCCAGGGCGGTGAGAGTGCCGATGGCGCCGGTGAGGATGAACGGCATGAAGGTCATGGTGGACACCATGGCGTTGGGCAAAATGTGGCGGAACATGATCGCGCCGTTCTGCATGCCCAGCGCCCGCGCCGCGCGGACGTATTCGAGGTTGCGCCCGCGGAGGAATTCGGCGCGCACCACGTCGACCAGGCTCATCCAGGAGAACAGCAGCATGATCCCCAGCAGCCACCAGAAGTTCGGCTGCACGAAGCTGGCGAGGATGATCAGCAGATAGAGCACCGGCAGCCCGGACCAGACTTCCAGGAAGCGCTGCCCGAGCAGATCGACCCAGCCGCCGTAGAAGCCCTGCAGCGCGCCGGCGAACACGCCGATGATCGAGCTGAGGATGGTCAGGGTCAGGGCGAACAGCACCGAGATGCGGAAGCCGTAGATGATCCGCGCCAGCACGTCGCGGCCCTGGTCGTCGGTGCCCAGCCAGTTGGCCGCGGAAGGCGGCGCGGGGGCGGGCACCGCCAGGTCATAGTTGATCGCCGCGTAGTCGAAGGGGATCGGCGGCCAAAGCATCCAGCCGTCCTTCGCCTCGATCAGCTCGCGGATATACGGGCTCTTGTAGTTGGCTTCCAGCGGGAATTCGCCGCCGAACGCGGTTTCTGGGTAGCGCTTGGCCACCGGGAAATACCACTCGCCGTCGTAGTGCACGACCAGCGGCTTGTCGTTGGCGATCAGCTCGGCGCCGAGGCTCAGGCCGAACAGGATGAGGAACAGCCAGAGCGACCACCAGCCACGTTTGTTGGCCTTGAAGCGTTCGATGCGGCGGCGATTGAGAGGAGAAAACTTCATCTCACTTCTCCCGGCTTTCGAAGTCGATGCGCGGATCGACCAGGGTGTAGGTGATGTCGCCGATCAGTTTCACCAGCAACCCGAGCAGGGTGAAGATGAACAGGCTGCCGAATACCACTGGATAGTCGCGGTTGAGCGCTGACTCGAAGCTCAGCAGGCCGAGGCCGTCGAGGGAGAAGATCACCTCGATCATCAGCGAGCCGGTGAAGAACATGCCGATGAAGGCCGACGGGAAGCCGGCGATGATCAGCAGCATGGCGTTGCGGAACACATGGCCGTAGAGCACACCGGTGCGCGAAAGGCCCTTGGCGCGGGCGGTGACCACGTACTGTTTGTTGATCTCGTCGAGGAAGCTGTTCTTGGTCAGCAGGGTGAGGGTGGCGAAGTTGCCGATCACCAGCGCCGACACCGGCAGCGCCAGGTGCCAGAAGTAGTCGAGGATCTTGCCGCCCCAGCTCAGCTCGTCGAAATTGTTGGAGGTCAGCCCGCGCAGCGGGAACCAGTCGTAGTAGCTGCCGCCAGCGAACAGCACGATCAGCAGGATGGCGAAGAGAAACGCCGGGATCGCGTAGCCGACGATGATTGCCGAACTGGTCCAGACATCGAACGCGCTGCCGTGGCGGGTGGCCTTGGCGATGCCCAGCGGGATCGACACCAGGTACATGATCAGCGTGCTCCACAACCCGAGGGAGATCGACACCGGCATCTTCTCGACGATCAGGTCGGTGACCTTGGCGTTGCGGAAGAAGCTCTCGCCGAAATCCAGCTGCGCATAGTTCTTCAGCATGATCCAGAAGCGCTCCGGCGCCGACTTGTCGAAGCCGTACATCTTCTCGATCTCGGCCACCAGCTCGGGGTCGAGGCCCTGGCCGCCGCGGTAGTTGGAGTGGCCGCCGGACACTTCCGAGCCGCCGCCGGAAATCCTCCCGGTGGCGCCCCCGGCCGCGGCGTCGAAGCCTTCGAGCTTGGCGATCATCTGCTCGACCGGCCCGCCGGGCGCGGCCTGGACGATGATGAAGTTGATCAGCAGGATGCCGAACAGCGTCGGCAGGATCAGCAGCAGGCGGCGAAATATGTAGGCGAGCATCTAGTGCGTTTCCTGCTCGTTAGCTGCGGCATCGGTATCGGGCGTCTCGCCGGGCTTATGCCACCAGGTCATCATGCCGAAGTCGTACAGCGAGGTGGTCTGCGGATGCGCCAGGTGCGTCCAGTAGGCCACCCGCCAGGTGTCGACGTAGTAGTTCGGCACCACATAGTTGCCCCACTGCAGCACGCGGTCCAGCGCGCGGCAGTGGAGGATCAGGCTCTTGCGCGAGTCGGCGCGGATCAGCCCTTCCACCAGTGTGTCGATGGCCGGGTCGCGCAGGCCGATGAAATTGCGGCTGCCCGAGCTGTCGGCGCTGCGCGAGTGCCAGAATTCCAGCTGCTCGTTGCCCGGCGAATTGGACTGGGCCCAGGTCGAGGGCACCATGTCGAAGTCGCGCGAACGCAGGCGGTTGATGTACTGCGAGACGTCGACCCGGCGGATCTGCAAGTCGATGCCCAGCTCGGCGAGGTTGCGCTTGAATGGCAGTACGATGCGCTCCAGGTTGGCCTGGGCGGTGAGGAACTCGAACGCCAGCGGCTTGCCGTCCGGGTCGACCATCTTGTCGTTCTCGATCTTGAATCCGGCCTCGGTGAGCAGCTGGTAGGCACGGCGCTTCTGGTCGCGGATGATGCCGCTGCCGTCGCTGACCGGCGGCTCGAAGACTTTCGTGAATACCTCGTCGGGAATCTTGCCCCGCAGCGGTTCGAGAATCTTCAGCTCATCGGCGTCCGGCAGCGCGGTGGCAGCCATCTCCGAGTTCTCGAAGTAGCTGCGGGTGCGCTTGTAGGAGCCGAAGAACAGCTGCTTGTTGGTCCACTCGAAATCGAACAGCAGGGCGATCGCCTCGCGCACGCGGCGGTCCTGGAACACCGGCCGGCGAATGTTGAAGGCGAAGGACTGCAT
Source organism: Pseudomonas sp. UBA5782 (assembly GCA_002418465.1). Lineage (GTDB taxonomy): Bacteria > Pseudomonadota > Gammaproteobacteria > Pseudomonadales > Pseudomonadaceae > Pseudomonas_O. The sequence goes on from DIEE01000096.1 coordinate 17,755, forward strand.
GCCCGCGGGGTTATGGTTGGTCAGGTTTTCCTTGACGATCTTTCCGGCGCGCAGGGCCGGGCTGTCGTAGCCGGTGGCCCAGTCCTTCGCCGAATACTCCAGGTTGAAGTCGAACTGGCCGGCCTTGAACGCTTCCAGCGCCACCGAGGAGTCGCGGTAGTAGTCGACGTTGATCGCATCGAAGTTGTAGTAGCCACGGTTCACCGGCAGGTCCTTGCCCCACCAGTCCTTGACCCGCTCGTAGCGGATCGAACGGCCCGGATCGACCCTGGCGATGCGGTAGGGGCCGCTGCCCAGTGGCGGCTCCAGGCTGCTCTTGGCGAAGTCGCGGGTCGCCCACCAGTGCTTCGGCAATATCTGCAACTGGCCGAGGATCAGCGGCAGCTCGCGGTTGCCGGAATGCTTGAAGTCGAAGCGCACGCGCTGCTTGTCCTCGACCACCACCTTGTCGACGTCGGCGTAGTAGTGGCGGTACATCGGATCGCCCTTGTCGACCAGCGTCTGGAAGGTGAACTCGACGTCTTCGGCGGTGACCGGCGTACCGTCGTTGAAGCGCGCCTTGGGGTTCAGGTAGAAGCGCACGAAGCTGTTGTCCGGCGCCTTCTCGATCTTTTCCGCGAGCAGCCCGTATTCGGTGAAGGGCTCGTCCGGGGAGTGATAGGTGAGCGTGTCGTAGATCAGGCCCAACTGTTCGGCGGAATTGCCCTTGGGAATGAACGGGTTGAGGCTATCGAAGCCGTTCAGCCCGGCCAGGCGCAGGGTGCCGCCTTTGGGAGCGTCCGGGTTCACCCAGCTGAAATGCTTGAAGTTCGCCGGGTACTTGGGGGCTTCGCCATACAGCGTGACGGCGTGCTGCCGCGCCGCGCAGGCGCTGCCGGCGAGGGCCAGCAGCAGGGCGCCGCAGCCGAATCGGCGGAACGCGCTCAGGGTAATGCTCATGGGGACTTCTCCGTGGGCTTCAGCCACCAGGCACGCAACCCGAGGGTGTAGGGCGGCGTGGTGACGAAGGCGAAGCGATTGCGGTACGCGATGCGATGATAATCGATGTACCAGTTCGGAATGCTGTAGTGCTGCCAGAGCAGGACCCGGTCAAGGGCGCGGGCCGCGGCTTGCTGCTGGGCTTCGCTGCCGGCGGCGAGCAGGTTTTCCAGCAGACCGTCGACCACCGGGCTGGCGACGCCCGAATAGTTGCGTCCGCCCTTGAGCGCCACCTGGCTGGAGTGGAAGTACTGCCATTGTTCCAGGCCGGGGCTGAGGGTTTGCGCCAGCGTCAGCAGGATCATGTCGTAATCGTACTGGTCCAGACGCTGCTTGTACTGGGCACGGTCCACCGTACGCAGGCTGACGTCGATGCCGATGCGGGCGAGGTTTTCGGCGTACGGCTGCAGAATGCGCTCCAGGTTGGGGTTGACCAGCAGAATCTCGAATCGCAGCGGCCGGCCGCTGGCATCCAGCAGGCGCTGCCCGGAAAGCCGGTAGCCGGCGTCGGCCAATAGACCGAGCGCCCGGCGCAGGGTTTCCCGCGGGATGCCACGTCCGTCGGTATGCGGCACCTCGAACGGCTGCTCGAAGAGCTTTTCCGGCAACTGCGCGCGATAGGGTTCGAGCAACTGGCGTTCGTCGTCGCTGGGCAGCCCGGTGGCCGAGAAGGTGCTGTTCGGGTAGTAGCTTTCCGCGCGTCGGTAGGCGTCGTTGAATTGCGTGCGATTGGCCCATTCGAAGTCGAACATCAGTCCCACCGCCTCGCGCACGGCGATGTCGGCGAACGGCGCGCGGCGATTGTTCATGAACAGCGCCTGGGTCTGGGTGGGGATCTTGTGCGGAATTTCCGCGCGCACCACCTCGCCCTGTTCGAGCGCCGGGAAGCGATAGCCGTTGGCCCAGTTCTTCGCCTGGTGCTCGATGTAGATGTCGAATTCGCCGGCCTTGAAGGCTTCGAAGGCGACGTGGCTGTCGCGATAGAACTCCACTTCGACGCGGTCGAAGTTGTACTTGCCGCGGTTCACCGGCAGGTTCTCGCCCCACCAGTTGGCGACCCGCTCGAACACCAGCCGACGCCCCGGCGCGACGCGGGTGATGCGGTACGGCCCGCTGCCCAGTGGCGCCTCGTAGGTGGTGGCGGTGAAATCGCGGTCTTTCCAGTAGTGCTGCGGCAGCACCGGCAGCTCGCCGAGGCGCAGGATCAGCAGCGGATTGCCGGAGCGCTTGAAGACGAAGCGAATGCGCTGGCGGTCGAGAATGTCGACCCGCTCGACCTCCTGCAGGCTGGTGCGGTACTGCGGATGGCCTTTCTTGCGCAGCAATCGGTAGGAAAACGCCACGTCGTAGGCGGTGATCGGCACGCCATCGTGAAAGCGCGCTTCCGGGCGCAGGTTGAACACCACCCAGCTGCGCTCCTCGTTGTATTCCACGCTGGCGGCGATCAGCCCGTAGCTGGACGCCGGCTCGTCGCCCGATGGGTCGTAGTCGCCGGTGCCGGCCAGCAGCGTCTCGTTCAGTTCGCTGACCCCGTAATCGAGGAAATCGCCGGTGCTCGACGGCGCGCTGCCCTTGATGGTGTAGGGGTTGAGCGTGTCGAAGGTGCCGGAGGCCATGATCCGCAGGGTGCCGCCCTTGCGCGCGTCCGGGTTGACCCAGTCGAAATGGCTGAAGTCGGCCGCGTACTTGAGCGCCCCGAACTGCGCATAGCCGTGGCTGACACTGATCACGGCGAAGGCCGGCGTGCAGGTCATGAGGCCGAGAAGCAGCGGGAGGAGGAAACGCATCAGGCGGGAAGTCCGATCCGGAACGGCAGCAGGTGGAAATGGGATCGGTACAGTAGCAGCTTGCCTCCCCAGGTCGGAAGGCGCACGAGCGCGGCGTTCGCCGATCAGTTGGAGAGGCGCAGGGTGAGTGTCTGGCCGGGCTTGAGCGATTGGCCCGCGCGCGGATTCCAGCGCTGCAGGCTGTCGACTTCGACGTTGAAGCGTCTGGCGATCACCGACAGCGAATCGCCTTTTTTCACCTTGTAGTAGGTGGTCTTCGCCGGGCCGCCAGCGGACGCCAGTTGCACGCTGCCGCCCTGCAGGGCGAGTACCTGGCCGACCTTGAGGTCCTTGCCGGCGAGCTTGTTCCAGCGTTGCAGGTCCTTGACCTCGACCTTGTTGTCACGGGCGATCTGCCAGAGGTTGTCGCCATCCCTGACCCGATAGCTGCGCGCGCTGGCGGCCGGCTGGCTGGCCACGACGTCGCCGAACAGCGGTACGTCGCCGTTCTGCCCTGGTTCCGCGGGAATGCTCAGCACCTGGCCGACGCTCAGGTGGTTGCTGCTCAGGCGGTTGATGTCCTTGATCGTTGCCACCGTCAGTCGGTAGCGGTTGGCGATGCTGTGCAGGCTGTCGCCGGGGCGGACCCTGTAGTCCTGCCAGTCGACCGGCTCCTGCGGCTTCATCAGCGACAGGTTGGCGGCCAGCAGCTCGGCCTTCTCGGTCGGCACCAGCAGCTGTTGCGGTCCGTCGCGGGTGATGCCGCGCTTGAACGCCGGATTGAGCTGCAGCAGTTCGTCCTCGTCCAGATCGGCCATCGCGGCGACCCGCGACAGGTCCATGTTCTGCTTGATCTCGACCGTCTCGAAATAGGGCTCGTTGGCGATCGGGCTGAGGTCCATGCCGTAGGCTTCCGGCGACAGCACGATCTGCGACAGCGCCAGCAGCTTGGGCACGTAGTCCTGGGTTTCCTTGGGCAGCGGCAGGTTCCAGTAGTCGGTTGGCAGGCCGAGCTTCTGGTTGCGCTCGATGGCGCGGCTGACGGTACCTTCGCCGGCGTTGTAGGCGGCCAGGGCGAGCAGCCAGTCGCCGTTGAACATGTCGTGCAGCTTGCCTAGGTAATCCAGCGCGGCGTTGGTCGAGGCGGTGATGTCGCGACGACCGTCGTACCAGCTGGTCTGGCGCAGGTTGTAGTGGCGGCCGGTGGCGGGGATGAACTGCCAGATGCCGACGGCGTTGGAACGCGAGAGCGCCAGCGGGTTGTAGGCGCTCTCGATCATAGGCAAGAGCGCGAGTTCGAGCGGCATGTCACGTTCTTCGAGACGTTCGACGACGTAATGGATGTACAGGCTGCCGCGTTCGCAGCTGCTTTCGAGAAACGAGGGATTGCTGACGAACCACAGGCGCTGGCGTTCGATGCGCGGGTTCAGGCCGATTTCGCCCTGCAGCGCGTAACCGTTGCGCATGCGTTCCCAGATGTCCTGCGGCGGCTGTGGCGCGGGTGCCTGTTCCAGCCATTCGGTGCTCTGCTGCTGCGGCAGGCCGAGGGCGGTATCGGTGCTCCGCCCGAGGGTTTCCGGAGTCTGCTGCGCAAGGTTCTGGCAACCGCCGAGAATCAGAGCGAAGACCAGCGGGGACAGTCTCGAAAGGCGCGTCAAGGTGTCCGGGGCTGAGGTCTTGCGGTCGGTTGGCGGCATCGGGCGAGGTGCTTGTCCAGGCGAAAAGGTCGGGCGATTCTAGGAACCACCCTCCGGGTGGTCAAGTTTTCGCCAGTCAGCCGGACCGTGACGCCTCGCTCAGAAGCTGTTTTTCCAGCTGCGCAGCGCCGCGAAGGATTCACAGGCCGTGCGGGCTTGAGCACCGCCGCGCTGATCCAGCGTCCTTTCGACGCTGGCCTCGCCGCAGCGCAGGAACGGATTGGTCTGTCGCTCCAGGCCGATCTGCGAAGGCAGGCTGATGCGCTCTTCCTCGCGCCAGGCAATGACCTGCGCCAGGCGCGCGGCGACCTGCGGATTTTCCGGTTCCACCGCCTGGGCGAAGCGCAGGTTGCTCAGGGTGTATTCATGGGCGCAGTAGACTTCGGTGGCCTCCGGTAGCGCGGCGAGCCGGCTGAGCGAATCGAACATCTGCTGCGGAGTGCCCTCGAACAGACGACCGCAGCCGCCCGCGAACAGCGTGTCACCGCAGAACAGCCAGGGCAGCTCGGCGGCGGCATGGAAATAGGCGATATGGCCGAGGGTATGACCAGGCACGTCGATGATCTCGAAATCCAGGCCGAGCACCTCTATGCGCTGACCGTCGTTCAGTGGCTGATCCAGTGCGGGAATTTTTTCCTGCGCCGGGCCGAACACCCGGGCGCCGGTTTTCGCCTTGAGGGCGGCGACGCCACCGACGTGGTCGGCGTGGTGATGGGTGGTCAGGATCGCCTCCAGCGTCCAGTCGGCGTGGGCGTCCAGCCAGGCCTGCACCGGCGCGGCGTCGCCCGGATCGACCACCACGCAGCGGCGGTTTTGGTCGTCCTGCAACAGCCATATATAGTTGTCGGCGAAGGCGGGCAGGGCATCGATACGGAACATGGCTTGGCTCGCTATGCAGATGACAAAGGTGCATCTTAAGCAGGCACAGGCCTCCTTGCAGGAGAATCGCATGACCGAAAACACCATCGCCCAGGCCGATCCGCAATGGCAAGCGCTGATCGGCGCCGCCCGCGAGTGGTTCGAAGGCCCGTTCGGACAGCAACTGCTGGTGGAGGAGCGCCGCGTGCTGGAGGAAGAGCTGGCGCGTTACTTCGGCGGCTATCTGGTGCACTACGGCCCGCAGGCCGGGCCACTGCCTGCGGCCAACCAGATCCAGCGCAGCGTCAGCCTGGGTGCGCCGTTTCCCGGTGTGGAAATCGTCTGCGAGGAGCAGTCCTGGCCGCTCGGCGAACACGCCGCGGACATCGTGGTGCTGCAGCACGGTCTGGATTTCTCGCTTTCGCCCCACGGCCTGCTGCGCGAAGCGGCGCGCAGCGTGCGCCCTGGCGGGCATCTGCTGATCGTCGGAATCAACCCGTGGAGCAGCTGGGGCATGCGCCATCTGTTCGCCCAGGATGCCTTCCGCCAGGCCCGCTGCATCTCGCCGACGCGGGTCAGCGACTGGATGAACCTGCTCGGATTCGCGCTGGAGAAACGCCGCTTCGGGTGCTATCGTCCGCCGCTCGCTTCCAGCGCCTGGCAGAACCGCCTGGCTCGCCTGGAGCGCTGGGGCGACCGTGGGCACATGCCCGGCCCCGGCTTCTATCTACTGGTGGCACGCAAACTGGTCGTCGGTTTGCGCCCCCTGCCGCAGACCCGCCGCGAACCCATGGGCAAGTTGCTGCCGATGCCGGTGGCGAAGGTCAGCCGGCGCGATTCCGAGCAATTGAATGACTGAACAGACCACGATCTATACCGATGGCGCCTGCAAGGGCAATCCCGGCCCCGGCGGCTGGGGCGCATTGCTGGTGTACAAGGGCGTCGAGCGCGAGCTCTGGGGCGGCGAGCCCGACACCACCAACAACCGCATGGAGCTGACCGCGGCGATCCGCGGCCTGGCCGAGCTCAAACGTCCGTGCGACGTGTTGCTGGTCACCGATTCCGAGTACGTCATGCGCGGTATCCAGGAATGGATGCCGAACTGGAAGAAGCGCGGCTGGAAAACCGCCGCCAAGCAGCCGGTGAAAAACGCGGACCTCTGGCAACTGCTCGACGAGCAGGTCGCCCGGCACAACGTCAGCTGGCAGTGGGTGCGCGGCCACAACGGCCATCCCGGCAACGAGCACGCGGACATGCTGGCCAACCGCGGCGTAGTCTCGGCGAAACACAGAACCTCCGTCTGACAGGAAGCGCCATGCGTTCAGTTGTACTCGATACCGAAACCACCGGCATGCCGGTGACCGACGGCCACCGCATCATCGAGATCGGTTGCGTCGAAGTGATCGGACGCCGCCTGACCGGGCGGCATTTCCACGTCTACATCCATCCCGATCGCGAGATCGACGAAGGAGCTATCGCGGTCCACGGCATCACCCTGGACTTCCTCGCCGACAAGCCGCGCTTCAAGGATGTCGCCGACGAATTCTTCGAATTCATCAAAGACGCCCAGCTGATCATCCACAACGCCGCGTTCGACGTTGGCTTCATCAACAACGAATTCGCCCTGCTCGGGCAGCGCGAGCGTGCCGACATCAGCGAGCACTGCTCGGTGCTCGACACCCTGGCCATGGCCCGCGAGCGGCACCCCGGCCAGCGCAACAACCTCGATGCGCTTTGCAAACGCTACGGCGTCGACAACTCCGGGCGCGACCTGCACGGCGCCTTGCTCGATGCGGAGATTCTCGCCGACGTCTACCTGACCATGACTGGCGGGCAGACCAACCTGTCGCTGGCCGGCGATGGCAGCGAAAGCGAGACCGGTGGCCGTGCCCATCCCACGCCGATCCGCCGGCTGGGCGCCGAGCGCGCCTTGACCCGGGTAATTCGGGCCAGCGAGGCCGAACTGGCCGAGCACGCCGCGCGCCTGGCGATCATCGAGAAGTCCGCCGGCGCTCCGGCGCTGTGGACGCAGCTGGAACAGGCGCCGGCCGAGGCCTGAAGCGCGCGCGGCGAATTATCGCTGCGCGACCTTTTCGTACAGCAGCCGCAACCGGGGGTTCCGCCCGCCAGGGCGAGCCTCTAACCTGAGGCGATGGGCAGGACGGACCTGCCGACCTCAGGGCGGTGCCATGTACAAAGATCTGAAGTTTCCCGTACTCATCGTGCATCGCGACATCAAGGCCGACACGGTCGCCGGTGAGCGCGTGCGCGGTATCGCCCAGGAACTGGCGCAGGACGGTTTCAGCATCCTCTCCACCGCCAGTTCGGCCGAAGGGCGCATCGTCGCTTCGACCCACCACGGCCTGGCCTGCATTCTGGTCGCCGCCGAAGGCGCGGGGGAGAACCAGCGCCTATTGCAGGACGTCATCGAGCTGATCCGCCTGGCTCGCGTACGCGCCCCGCAGCTGCCGATCTTCGCCCTCGGCGAGCAGGTCACCATCGAGAATGCGCCCGCCGAGGCGATGGCCGACCTCAACCACCTGCGCGGCCTGCTCTATCTGTTCGAGGACACCGTGCCGTTCCTCGCCCGCCAGGTCGCCCGTGCCGCGCGCAATTACCTGTCCGGGCTGCTGCCGCCGTTCTTCAAGGCGCTGGTCGAGCACACCGCGCAATCCAACTATTCCTGGCACACGCCCGGGCACGGCGGTGGCGTGGCCTATCGCAAGAGTCCGGTGGGGCAGGCGTTCCACCAGTTCTTCGGCGAGAACACCCTGCGTTCGGACCTCTCCGTGTCGGTGCCGGAACTCGGCTCGCTGCTCGACCACACCGGCCCGCTGGCCGAGGCCGAGGCACGCGCCGCGCGCAATTTCGGCGCCGACCACACGTTCTTCGTGATCAACGGCACCTCGACGGCGAACAAGATCGTCTGGCACAGCATGGTCGGGCGTGACGACCTGGTGCTGGTCGATCGCAACTGCCACAAGTCGATCCTGCACTCGATCATCATGACCGGCGCGGTGCCGCTGTACCTGGTGCCGGAGCGCAACGAGCTGGGCATCATCGGGCCGATCCCGCTTTCCGAGTTCACCCGCGAGTCGATCCAGGCGAAGATCGACGCCAACCCGCTGGCCCGCGGCCGGCCGCCGAAGGTCAAGCTGGCGGTGGTGACCAACTCCACCTACGACGGCCTCTGCTACAACGCCGAGCTGATCAAGCAGACCCTCGGCGACAGCGTCGAGGTGCTACATTTCGACGAAGCCTGGTACGCCTACGCGGCGTTCCACGAGTTCTACGCCGGGCGCTACGGCATGGGCACGCGGCGCCACGAGCAGGCGCCGCTGGTGTTCACCACGCACTCCACGCACAAGCTGCTGGCGGCCTTCAGCCAGGCGTCGATGATCCACGTGCAGGACGGCGGCGTGCGCCAGCTCGACCGCGACCGCTTCAACGAAGCCTTCATGATGCACATCTCAACCTCGCCGCAGTACAGCATCATCGCCTCGCTGGACGTGGCCTCGGCGATGATGGAAGGGCCGGCCGGACGCTCGCTGATCCAGGAAACCTTCGACGAGGCGCTGAGCTTCCGCCGCGCGCTGGCCAACCTGCAGCAGAGCCTGGCCGACGACGACTGGTGGTTCAGCATCTGGCAGCCACCACTGGCCGAAGGTGCCGACAGCGCCACCACCGCCGACTGGTTGCTGGCGCCGGACGCCGACTGGCATGGTTTCGGCGAGGTGGCCGAGGACTACGTGCTGCTCGATCCGATCAAGGTCACCCTGACCACGCCTGGGCTGACCGCTGGCGGGCGCCTGGACGAGCGCGGGATTCCCGCTGCGGTGGTCAGCAAGTTCCTCTGGGAGCGCGGACTGGTGGTGGAAAAGACCGGGCTCTACTCGATGCTGGTGCTGTTCTCGATGGGCATCACCAAGGGCAAGTGGAGCACGCTGGTCACCGAACTGCTGGAGTTCAAGCGTCACTACGACGCCAACGTGCCGCTTGGCGAATCCCTGCCGTCGGTGGCCCGGCTGGGCGGCACGCGCTACACCGGGCTCGGCTTGCGCGATCTCTGCGACGAGTTGCACGGCTGCTACCGGGAAAATGCCACGGCCAAGGCGCAGAAGCGCATGTATACGGTGCTGCCGGAGCTGGCGATCAAACCCGCCGATGCCTACGACAAACTGGTCCGCGGGGAGGTTGAGGCAGTTCCGGTCGACCAGCTCGAAGGGCGCATCGCTGCGGTGATGCTGGTGCCTTATCCGCCGGGCATTCCGCTGATCATGCCGGGCGAGCGCTTCACCCCGGCGACCCGCGCGATCATCGACTACCTGCACTTCGCAGCCACCTTCGACCGCAGCTTCCCCGGCTTCGATTCCGACGTGCACGGCCTGCAGCACGAGGACGGCGAAGCGGGGCGGCTCTACACCGTCGACTGCATCGTCGAGTGATCCGGCATCAGGGCGCGGTCACAGCCAGTGGCCGACTGCCCACCAGCCGAGCGTGGTCATGATCACCGTGTAAGGCAGCGCCATCCATACCATGCGCCCGTAGGACAGCCGCACCAGCGGCGCGACGGCCGAGGTCAGCAGGAACAGCAGTGCCGCCTGGCCATTGGGCGTGGCGACGCTGGGCAGGTTGGTGCCGGTGTTTATCGCGACGGTCAGCACATCGAAGTGTTCGCGGCTCATGCCGCCGGCAGCGAACACGCGCTTCACCTCGGTGATGTAGATGGTCGCGACGAAGACGTTGTCGCTGATCGCCGAGAGGATGCCGTTGGCGAGGAACAGCATGCCGGGCTGGCGATCGAGCGGCATCGCCAGCACCGAATCGATGATCGGAGCGAACAGGCCCTGCTGCTGGATCATCGCGACTATCGCGAAGAACACCACCAGCAGCGCGGTGAACGGCAGCGCTTCCTGGAACGCCTTGCCCAGGCGATGCTCGTCGGTGATGCCGGTGAACGCCGTGATTAGCACGATGACCATCAGGCCAATCAGCCCCACTTCGGCCAGGTGCAACGCCAGAGCGACGATCAGCAGCAGCGCGGCAGCGCCCTGGACCCATAGCGCCCAGCGCTGCGAGGCGCCTCGCCGGGCGCTGTTTTCCTCGGCCTGGGCTGCCAGCACCTGGCGAACCGAGGGCGGCAGGTGTGCGCCGTAGCCGAACCAGCCCAGGCGCTCCAGCAGTACGCAGGTGATCAGGCCGGCAGCCAGTACCGGCAACGAGACCGGTGCCACCTCGAGGAAGAACTGCGCGAAGTCCCATCCAGCCTCGTGGCCGATCAGCAGGTTCTGCGGTTCGCCGACCAGCGTGCAGACGCCGCCCAGCGCGGTGCCGACCACCGCGTGCATCAGCAGGCTGCGCAGGAAGGCACGAAACTCCTCGAGGTCGGCCCGGTGCCGCTCATCGACGTCCTGTTCCAGATCGTGCTCGTTGCCGCCAGCCGATGCGGCGCGATGGTAGACGCCATAGAACCCCAGCGCGACGGCCATGATCACCGCGGTGACGGTGAGGGCGTCGAGGAACGCGGAGAGCAGGGCCGAGGTCAGGCAGAACAGCAGCGCCAGCAACGGCTTGCTGTGCACGCCCAGCAGCAGTCGGGAGAACAGGAACAGCAGCAGGTCCTTCATGAAATAGATGCCGGCGACCATGAACATCAGCAGCAGGATCACCGGGAAGTTGTGCAGCAGTTCCTCGTAGAGCGCCTCGGGCGTCGCCAGCCCCATGACCAGCGCCTCGATGACCAGCAGGCCCCCGGGCTGCAGCGGGTAGCATTTAAGCGCCATGGCGAGGGCGAAGATGAACTCGGCGACTATCGCCCAGGCGGCGATGGCCGGGCCCAGAGACCACTGCAGCAGCGGATTGGCGACCAGGAACAACAGGATCAACAGCTTGTACCAGGACGGGGTATGACCGAGGAACTGACGTCCGACGACAGCGAAAGGCGATGACATGTTCGTTTACATCCTTGCGTTGACAGCGGGCAAGGTGCCAGCAGGGGGCGCAGCGATCAAGCCTTTCCGCAACCCTCAAGATCGACATTTGCCGGGCGCTTGTTATAGTTGGCCGGCTACGCCGCCGCGCGCTTCGCCGCGCTCAATCGCCCGTTGTCGAGGATGACATCCGTGTCCGACTACAAAGCCTTCCGCGTCGAAACCCAGGACAAGATCGCCCATGTGACGATCGATCGTGCGGAAAAGGCCAACGCCATGAACGCCGATTTCTGGGCGGAGATCGTCGAGATCTTTCGCTGGATCGACGAGAGCGACGAGATTCGCGTGGTGGTCGTGTCCGGCGCCGGCAAGCACTTCTCCTCTGGCATCGACCTGGCCCTGCTGGCCTCGGTGGGCAGCGAACTGGGCAAGGACGTCGGCCGCAACGCCCAGGTGCTGCGCCGCAAGATCCTTCAATTGCAGGCCTCCTTCAACGCCGTGGACCAGTGCAGCAAGCCGGTGCTCGCGGCGATCCAGGGCTATTGCCTGGGCGGCGCCATCGACCTGGTCAGCGCCTGCGACATGCGTTACTCGACCGTCGATGCGCAGTTTTCCATCAAGGAGATCGACATTGGCATGGCCGCGGATGTCGGCACCCTGCAGCGTCTGCCGCGCATCATCGGCGACGGCATGATGCGCGAACTGGCGTTCACTGGGCGCAGCATCGACGGTGAGGAAGCGCGCCAGCTGGGCCTGGTCAACCGCACCTATGCCGATCACCAGACGCTGCTCGACGGCGTCTTCGCCATCGCCCGTGAGATCGCCGCGAAGTCGCCGATCGCCATCCGCGGCACCAAGGAAATGATCCGCTACATGCGCGATCACCGGGTCGACGACGGCCTGGAGTACATCGCCACCTGGAACGCCGCGATGTTGCAGTCGGCCGACCTGCGCGTAGCCATGGCCGCGCACATGACCAAGCAGAAAGCGGAATTCGCCGATTGAATTCGGTCGAGAATACAGCGCCGGAGGCGCAATAGGCATGGCTGGAGCCACATCCCTCGGTCTGGTGCGCGACGAGTTGTTCGCCACCATGGAAGAGGCCGAGCAGAGTCTCGAGCAGTTCATCACCGAGCGGCAGAACGTCGGGCTGCTGCAGCAGGCGATCGAGAGCCTGCAGCAGGTTCGCGGCACGCTCAAGCTGATCGAGCTAACCGGCGCGGAAATGCTCGCCCAGGAAATCCAGCAGCAGGCCACCGACATTCCCGCCGGCGCCAGCGAGGTACGCGACATCCAGTTGTCCGCACTGAGCAACGCGCTCTACGTGCTGCGCCGCTACCTGGAAAACCTCGACGCGCACCGCGAGGAGATGCCGGAAGTGCTGCTGCCGGCGATCAACGACCTGCGCAAGGCCGGTAACCAGCCACCGTTGCCGGAAAGTTTCTTCTTCAGCGTGCGCCTCGACCAGCCGCGCCCGGCACTGGACGGGTTGCCGCGGGAAACCGCCGATCTGGCCAGCGAAGGTCGCCGCCTGCGGCACATGTATCAGGTTGGGCTGCTCGGCTTCATCCGCGAGCAGAGTCCGGGGTCCAGCCTGCGCCTGATGCTGCGCGCGCTGACCCGCCTGGACGGCCTGCTCGGCGACGATCCGCGTTCGCGGCTGTGCTGGATCGCCGCCGCGGCGATCGAGGCGCAGGTCGACGGCCAGTTGCTGCCACGCAAGTCGCGTAAACAACTGTTCGCCCGCATCGACCGCGAGCTTCGCCAACTGCTCGCCGCCGCCGACTACGAAGCGCCGCGCCTGCTGCTCAAGGAAATGCTCTACCTGGTGGCGCTGGCCGACACCCACGGCCCGTTGGCCGAACCGCTGCGCGAAACCTTCAGCCTCACCGCACTGCCGTTCACCGACCATCTGCTGGAAGAGGAATACCAGCGCCTCACCGGGCCGGGGCAAGCCGTTATGCGCTCGCTGTCCTCGGCGATCGGCGAGGAACTGACCAGCGTCAAGGACCTGCTCGACCTGATCGAGCGCGGCGCCGCCGACGAGGAAAACCTCGGCAACCTGCACGCGCTGCTCGGAAAGCTGGCCAAGACCCTGGCGATGGTCGGCCTGACCTCCGCCGGCAATGCGCTGCAGACTCAACTGGCCGAGGTCTCTTCCTGGGCTGACCAGCCGAGCGTTTCGCCAGCCGCGCTGCATGGCCTGGCCGATGCCGTGCTCTACGTCGAAGGCATGGTCGCCAGCCTCGACCGCGGCGAGCGGCGCGAGGCCCGTCCGCGTACATCGCCGGGTAGCGACGCCGAGTCCTTCGCCAGTCATCAGCTGGCCGAGGCGCGCATCCTGGTGATCGACGAGGCGCAGGCGTGCCTGGCGCTGGCCAAACGCGCGATCACCGCCTATCTGGAATCCGAGGGCGACAAGATGCACCTGCTCAACGTCCCCGGCACGCTGAAAACCGCGCGTGGCGGCCTGTGGTTCCTCGACCAGCCACGCGCCGCGGAGATGATCGGCGCCTGCGCCGACTACATCCAGGCGCAGATGCTCGAATCGCCCGTGCGGCCGTCGGAGCAGATGCTGGAAACCCTCGCCGACGCCCTTGCCAGCCTCGAGTACTACCTCGAAGCCGGCACGCTGCTTCCCGATGAACACTCCGACGTGCTCGACCTCGCCGCCGAAAGCGTGCGCGCCCTCGGCCTGCCGGTGGCTGCCTGATGGCGCTGCGCTGGGCTCCGGGAATCGTCGATGCCGGCGTTCCTGGCGGCTGGGTGCTGCTGGCGTCGCCGGAGGGCTTTCTTTCCGACGCCAATGGCGTGCTGTTTCCCCGCGAGTGGCTGAAACGCCAGGAACTGGCGAACTTCGACGAGCACGGTCTCGGCGAGTTCGATGGCCAGCCGGTGTTCCTGCTGCAGGCGGAGCAGCCGTTCGAGATGCCCGGCGCGCATTGGCAGGGCCTGCGTCAGTTCATGATGCAGAGCGACGCCGAGCAGTTCCAGATGCTCGCCTACGCCAGCCAGATCGGCACCTGGGCCAGCCAGCACCGTTTCTGCGGTCGCTGCGGTGCGCGCATGCAGCGGCATGCCGGCGAGCGGGCGATGCATTGTTTGGAGTGCGGCCTGCACCAGTACCCGCGGATTTCGCCGAGCATGATCGTGCTGGTAACCCGCGGCGACGAAATCCTCCTGGCGCGCTCACCGCGCTTCGTCAGCGGCGTGTACAGCACGCTGGCCGGGTTCGTCGAACCGGGGGAGACGGTGGAACAGTGCGTAGCCCGCGAGGTGCGCGAGGAAGTCACCCTGGAGGTGCGCAACCTGCAGTACCTGGGCAGCCAGAGCTGGCCGTTCCCGCACTCACTGATGCTCGGCTTCCATGCCGAATACGCCGGCGGCGACATCGTTCCGCAACCCGGCGAAATCGAGGACGCGCAGTGGTTCAGGTTCGACGACCTGCCGCCGCTGCCCAGCGCGCGATCCATCGCGCGCTATCTGATCGAACTCTACGTGGCACGCCGTTCAGGCGGCGCCGATCCAGTGCTGCCAGACTAGTCGCGCGGTCAACGCCAGCACCACCAGGATGAACACCGGGCGGATGAACTTGGCGCCGCCCTTGATCGCGGTGCGCGCACCGATGAAGGCGCCGAGCATCAGCGCCAGGCCCATGCCGATACCCAATACCCAGGCCACCTGACCCGAGCAGATGAACACTGCCAGCGCCGTGGCGTTGCTGACGAAGTTCATGCTGCGCGCCACGCCGCTGGCGCGCAGCAGGTCGAGCGGGTACATCAGCAGGCTGCTCACCGTCCAGAACGCCCCGGTTCCGGGGCCGGCGACGCCATCGTAGAAACCCAGCCCGAGCCCCTGCGGCCATTGCCGACCTTTCGCTATCGGCGCCGGATCGGCTTCGGTGGCGCCTTCGGGCACCTTGCCGAACAACAGATACAGACCGCAGGCGAAGACGATCAGCGGCAACATCTGGTTCAGCCAGCGTGCCGGCACCCAATGCGCGACCACCGCGCCGATCAGCGCGCCAATTGCCGTCGCCAGCAGCGCGGCTCGCCATTCACGTGGATCGAACAGCTTGCGCCGGTAGAAGGTGAAGCTGGCCATTCCGGCGCCGAAGGTGGCGCAGAGCTTGTTGGTGCCCAGGACCATGTGCGGCGGCAGGCCGACGGTGAGCAGCGCCGGCATGGTCAGCAGGCCGCCACCGCCTGCGATCGCATCGATGAAGCCGGCGAGAAAGGCGAGCAGGGCGAGGATCAGCAGCGTGCTGGGGTCTACGGCGAGTTCTAGGGGGAGGGGCATGATGTCCTGCTTGTACGGCTGGCTGGCGAAAAACAGGCGCGCATGATGCCGCTATTCGTCGACGGAAGGAATGCGTCGCGCCGCCATCGCAAGGACGGCGTTCGCCAGCCGGCACTTTGCATCGGCCAGCGTTGACTAACGCAGGAGTTCGATGGATTTGACCCTAGGGAAATGAATGAACAATCCGATTCTGGAACAGAAGGTCTTCCTGGCATTACTGCTGGTGGTTTCGCTGGCGTTCGCCTGGATACTCCTGCCGTTCTACGGCGCGGTGTTCTGGGCGGTGATTCTCGCCATCCTCTTCGCGCCCTTGCAGCGGCGCCTGCTCAGGCGCTTCAACGGACGCCGCAACCTGGCCAGCCTGTCCACATTGCTGGTCAGCCTGCTGGTGGCGGTGCTGCCGGTGATCATCATCACCGCCCTGCTGGTGCAGGAGGGTGCCACGCTCTACCAGCGCATCGAGAGCGGCGACCTCAACGTTGGCGCCTACGTCGAACAGTTCCGCGCAATGCTGCCGGACTTCGTCCAGAACCAGCTCGACCGCTTCGGTCTCAACGACCTCGGCAGCCTGCGCGACCGGCTCTCTAGCGGCGCACTAGCCGGTAGCCAGTTCCTCGCCACCAAGGCGTTCAGCTTCGGCCAGGGCACCTTCGAATTCGTCGTCGGCTTCTTCGTCATGCTCTACCTGCTGTATTTCTTCCTGCGCGACGGTCCGGAACTGGTCGCGCGTATCCGCCAGGCGATCCCACTGAGCCAGAACCAGAAGCGCAAGCTGTTCAGCAAGTTCACCCGCGTGGCCCGCGCGACGGTGAAGGGCAACATCGTGGTGGCGGCGACACAGGGTGCACTGGGCGGCCTGATCTTCTGGTTCCTCGGCATTCCCAGCCCGCTGCTGTGGGGCGTGCTGATGGCGTTTCTCTCGCTGCTGCCGGCGGTGGGCGCAGGCATCATCTGGACGCCGGTGGCGATCTACTACCTGTTCAACGATCAGGTCACCCAGGGCGTGCTGCTGACCCTCTACGGCATCTTCGTCATCGGTCTGGTGGACAACATCCTGCGCCCGATCCTGGTCGGCAAGGACACCAAGATGCCGGACTACGTGGTGCTGGTGTCGACGCTGGGCGGGCTGTCGATGTTCGGCCTGAACGGCTTCGTCGTCGGCCCGCTGATCGCGGCGCTGTTCATGTCGGCCTGGGGACTGTTCACCGGGCCGCGCAGCGCGCCTTCGCCATTGAGCGCTGAAATGCCGATGGAGCCGCCCGCGGACAGGCCCGGCTAGCTCACAGGCGGGCGATGCCGTGGCGATGCAGCTTGCGGTACAGCGTGTTGCGGCTGATGCCCAACGCCTGGGCGGTTCGGGTCATGTGCCAGTGCTGGCCTGCGAGGGTGGCGAGCAGCGCCTCGCGCTCGGCATCGGCCAGCGGTGCGGTAGCCGGAGCCGGAGCCAGTTGCAGGTCCGGTTGCACGGCGCGCAGATCCTCCAGTTCGATACGCCCGTCCTCGGCTAGCGCCACCAGCGCGCGCAGCAGGGTGCGCAGTTGGCGCACGTTGCCCGGCCAGGGCTGATCGAGAAGCGCCTGGCGCGCATCCGCGGCCATCTGTAGCGGCTCGCCGGCGGCTTCCTCGCTCAGCAACTGGTCGATCAGTTCGCCCTTGTCGCTGCGCTCGCGCAGTGGCGGCAGGCTGATCTGCAGGCCGGCGAGGCGATAGTAGAGGTCTTCGCGAAACTGGCCTTCGGCGACCATCGCCGGCAGGTCGCGGTGGCTGGCGCTGACCAGTCTCACGTCCAGCGGCTGCGCCTGCGAGGCGCCGAGCGGCTGCACCTGGCGTGATTCGAGCACGCGCAGCAGGCGGGTCTGCATGGCCAGCGGCATGTCGCCGATCTCGTCGAGAAAGAGGATGCCGCCATCGGCCTGCAACAGCTTGCCGGTCATGCCGTCCTTGCGCGCGCCGGTGAAGCTACCGCCGCGGTAGCCGAACAGCTCGCTTTCGATCAGGTTTTCCGGAATCGCCGCGCAATTGATCGCCACAAACGGCTTGCCGGCGCGCGAGCCGGCGCGGTGCAGTGCGGCGGCGAAGGCATCCTTGCCAGTGCCGGTTTCGCCATGCAGCAGCACCGGCACGTCGCGCTCCAGCACCCGGCAGGCACGACCGAAGGCTTCGCGCAGGCGTGGATCGGCAAGGCAGGGTGCAGCAGGGCCTGACGGCGCCACGCCGATGCTTCGGGATGGCGTCGACGCGGGCGCCGGGCGTGCCAGCTGGCCATGCAGCAGGCGCCCATCATGCATGCGCAACGCCAGGCAGCCGCCGGCCCCGCCGGTCAACGGATCGAGCAGGCGTTCGACGGACAGCTCGAAAAGGTTTTCCAGTGGGCGGCCGAGCAGTGCCTCGCGCGTTTCGCCGAGCAGACTGAGCGCGGCCTCGTTGAGCGCCTCGATGCGGCCGCGCTTGTCGAAGGCCAATAAGCCCTCGCTGAGCATGCCCAGATACTCCGGCCGCGCGTGCAGGCGCAGGAGGCGTCGGCCATTGCAGGTCTGCACGAAGTAGGCGCCTTCGATCAGCTTGGCGGACAGGCTGGTCAGCGCCATGGTCTGGTAGCTGTTGCGCGCGGCCGGCTCGTCCCGGCAACTGGAAACGTTGAGCACCGCCAGCGGCTCGCCGCGCGGGTCGAGGATCAAGCTGGCGGAGCAGGTCAGTCCGGTGTGGCGGCCGTGGAAATGCGCGTCGCGGCGGATGGTCAGCGGTTGGCGTTCCACCAGGCAGGTGCCGACGCCGTTGGTGCCTTCGGTCGCCTCGTCCCAGACCGCGCCCAGCCACAGGCCGGCGCGCTGGAAATCCTCGCGCTCGGCGTCCTGGGCCAGGCTGTCGATGACCACGCCCTGGGTGTCGGTGAGGAGAATCGCATGGCCGCTGCCGCCCAGTTGCTGGTGCAGGCTGCTCATCTGCCAGCGGGCGATGGCGATGATCCGCTCCAAGCGTTCGCGGCGTTCGTTCAGCCGTGGGCGTTCCATCACGCAGGGTGCGTTGAGGCGGGAGGGGTCGAGGTGATGCTGCTCGAGGCAGCGCCGCCAGGAGCGTGCGATGGCCGGATCGCTGGCCGGGCCCTGGATGGGCGGCAGGCCTTCGCCGAAACGCAGGACCTGCTGCGCGTGCTGATGGATCGTGTTCATTCTTGTTGTTCTCCGAAGCGGTGACGCAGCGGGTGCCGGTCCAGCATAGGACAAAACGTCGCGCCAGGCATACGCGTCATGGACGGTACGAAGTGTCACGGGGTTTGTCCCGTTGCTGGTACAGCGGGTATTTCGACGATCCGTCGCGCTGCGTTGCAGGCCGCGCCAGCCGCGGCTTCACGTCTTCTGGCCTCGCTCTTGCTCCTGTTCCTGCGGGCTCCGCCCACGACAACAACAAGATCAGGAGAACACCCATGCGTTACGCAGCCCCCGGTACCCCCGACGGCCTCTTTCAGACCCGCTCCCATTACGGCAACTACATCGGTGGCGAGTTCGTGCCGCCGGTGGACGGCCAGTACTTCACCAACACCTCGCCGGTGAACGCCTCGGTGATCGGCGAATTCCCCCGTTCCTCCGCCGCCGACATCGACAAGGCGCTGGACGCCGCGCATGCCGCCGCCGACGCCTGGGGCAAGACCTCGGTGCAGGACCGTGCGCTGATCCTGCTGAAGATCGCCGACCGCATCGAAGCCAACCTCGAACTGCTCGCCGTCGCCGAAACCTGGGACAACGGCAAGGCCGTGCGCGAGACGCTGAACGCCGACGTGCCGCTGTCCGCCGACCATTTCCGCTACTACGCCGGCTGCATCCGCGCCCAGGAAGGCAGCGCCGCGGAGATCAACGAGCACACCGCCGCCTACCACTTCCACGAGCCGCTGGGCGTGGTCGGGCAGATCATCCCGTGGAACTTCCCGCTGCTGATGGCCGCTTGGAAACTCGCCCCGGCGCTGGCCGCCGGCAACTGCGTGGTGATGAAACCGGCCGAGCAGACGCCGCTGTCGATCAGCCTGCTGGTGGAAATCATCGGCGACCTGCTGCCGCCGGGCGTGCTCAACATCGTCCAGGGTTTCGGCCGCGAAGCCGGCGAAGCGCTGGCCACCAGCAAGCGCATCGCCAAGATCGCCTTCACCGGCTCCACCCCGGTGGGCTCGCACATCCTCAAATGCGCCGCCGAGAACATCATCCCGAGCACCGTCGAGCTGGGTGGCAAGAGCCCGAACATCTTCTTCGAAGACATCATGCAGGCCGAGCCGAGCTTCATCGAGAAGGCCGCCGAGGGCCTGGTGCTGGCGTTCTTCAACCAGGGCGAGGTC
>DIEE01000135.1 GCA_002418465.1 Pseudomonas sp. UBA5782
CCAGCCGCGCCTGCTGCTGCTCGACGAGGCCAGCGCCGGGCTCGATCCGGCCAGCCGCCTGGCGCTCAACAGGCACGTGCGCACGCTGTGCCGCGAGCAAGGCCTGAGCGTGCTCTGGACCACCCACCTGCTCGACGAAGTGCAGGATGACGACGACCTGCTGGTGCTGCATCAAGGCCAGCTTGTCGCCAATGGCAGCGCCCATGAAATTGCCGGTGAAAACGGATTGGCCGAAGCGTTTCGCGCGCTGACCCTAGGGTGCGCCATGCGCACCACGGCACACGGTGATGGCGTTGGTGCGCACGGCGCACCCTACAAGAGCCCATCGGTGGGGCGCCCATGAACGCCTACTGGGAATGCCTGCGCGGGATCGTCCTGCGCGAATGGCTGCGCTTCGTGCTGCAGCGCTCGCGCTTTCTCAGCGCACTGGTACGGCCGCTGCTCTGGCTGCTGGTGTTCGCCGCCGGCTTCCGCGCCGCGCTGGGCATCGCCATCATCGCGCCCTACGACACCTACATCACCTACGAGACCTACATCGTCCCCGGCCTGGCCTGCATGATCCTGCTGTTCAACGGCATGCAGGGCTCCCTGTCGATGGTCTACGACCGCGAGATGGGCAGCATGCGCGTGCTGCTGACCAGCCCGCTGCCACGCGCCTTCCTGCTCGCCGCCAAGCTGCTGGCCACCGCGCTGGTTTCGTTGCTGCAGGTCTACGCCTTCCTCGCCATCGCCTGGCTCTACGGCGTGCAGCCGCCGGCCTGGGGTTTGCTCGCCGCGCTGCCGGCGCTGCTGCTGGCAGCGTTGCTGCTCAGCGCCCTCGGCCTGCTGCTGTCGAACGGCATCCGCCAGCTGGAGAACTTCGCCGGGGTGATGAATTTCGTGATCTTCCCGCTGTTCTTCCTCTCCTCCGCGCTCTACCCGCTGTGGAAGATGCGCGAGGCCAGCGAGTGGCTCTACTGGCTGTGCGCGGTCAACCCGTTCAGCCATGCCGTGGAGTTGGTCCGCTTCGCCCTCTACGAGCGCTTCAACCCGCTGGCATTCGTCGTCTGCCTGGGCCTCACCGCGCTGTTCGCCCTGCTTGCGGTGCTCACTTTCAACCCGCAGCACGCGGCGCTGCG
Source organism: Pseudomonas sp. UBA5782 (assembly GCA_002418465.1). Classification (GTDB taxonomy): domain Bacteria; phylum Pseudomonadota; class Gammaproteobacteria; order Pseudomonadales; family Pseudomonadaceae; genus Pseudomonas_O. The sequence goes on from DIEE01000135.1 coordinate 1,119, forward strand.
CAAGGCGGGTTGAGTAGTACTTTGGTACTGGTTTTTATCTCTAACGTAGGATTTGCAAAGCGGCACGTCTGGCTTGTAATGGCACGATAAAAAGAACGAGTGCCCACGGATGCCGCACCTTGCCGCCCTGCTGTTCGCCAGCCTGCTGTCCGCCTCGGCGTTCGCCGCGCAGGACAGTGCGCTGCTCTCCGCCGACGGCTATCGCCTCGGCCACTACCGCAGCCCGACGCCGGCCCGGGCCGAGCACGCGCAGACCCTCGACACCGAGGGCGTGCGCCAGTTGCTCGCCCGCGAGCCGCGTACCGTGCTGATCGACGTCTACCGCCGGCAATGGCTGCATGGCCGCTTCATCGAAGACGAAGCCCACGCCAACCTGCCCGGCAGCCTGTGGCTGGCGAACACCGGCGACGGCGGGCTGGACACCGCCTGGCAGACCTACTTCAGCGACAACCTGGCCCGCGTCAGCCACGGCGATCCGGCCTGGCCGCTGCTGTTCTACTGCCGCTCCGACTGCTGGCTGGGCTGGAACGCACAGAAGCGCGCGTACGCCCTGGGTTATCGCAATCTCTACTGGTACCGTGACGGCATCGATGCCTGGCAACAGGCCGGCCTGCCGCTGCAAGCCGCCGAACCGGCGGCGTTCCCCTGATCGACCCCAGCCTGCGCTGTAGCGACAGCATAATCACAACAATGAGGTCAAAGACCATGTACAAGATCCTGATCGCCGACGATCACCCGCTGTTTCGCGAGGCCATCCACAACGTCATCAGCGACGGCTTTCCCGGCAGCGAAGTGATGGAAACCGCCGACCTCGACAGCGCGCTTGGCCTGACCCAGGAACACGACGACCTCGACCTGATCCTGCTCGACCTGAACATGCCCGGCATGCACGGCCTCAACGGCCTGATCAACCTGCGCAACGAGGCGCCGACCATCCCCGTGGTGATCGTTTCCGCCGAGCAGGACAAGCAGATCGTGCTGCAGGCGATCACCTACGGCGCGGTGGGCTTCATCACCAAATCCTCGCCGCGCGCGCAAATGACCGATGCCATCGAGCAGATTCTCAACGGCAACGTCTACCTGCCCTCGGACATCATCCGCACGCAGAAACAGTCTTCGCAGCGACGCCACCATGACGAGCACAACATCTCGCCGGAACTGCTCCAGGCGCTCACCCGCAAGCAGTTGCTGGTGCTGGAGCGGATGGCCAAGGGCGAATCCAACAAGCAGATCGCCTATCACCTGGAAATCGCCGAAACCACGGTGAAGGCCCACGTCTCGGCGATCTTGCGCAAGCTCAACGTGCACAACCGCGTGCAGGCGATCCTCTCGGCCAACGACATCGACTTCGCCGCCTACCTGCGGCGCTGAAGCCCGGCGGTGCGCGCGGCGCACCCTACGGTGAATGCCGTCGTAGGGTGCGCCATGCGCACCACGGGCACCTCACTCGCCGAGCACGCCGTCGCCGCACTCCACCTGCAGACGCCCGCCTGGCCGGCGGTGCGCGTGGCGCACCCTACGGATCGCCCGGTGAATGCCATCGTAGGGTGCGCCATGCGCACCACGGGCACCTCACTCGCCGAGCACGCCGTCGCCGCATTCAACCCGCAGAAGCCTTGCCTGGCCGGCGGTGCGCGTGGCGCACCCTACGGATCGCCCGGTGAATGCCGTCGTAGGGTGCGCCGTGCGCACCACGGGCACGTCACTCGCCGAACGCGCCGTCGTCATCCGCGCTGCCACCCCAATCCGCCGGATACACACCCTCCCGGACCAACCGGTGAAAGCTCGACCACGGCCACTCGATCACCGAATCCACCAGCCCGTGCTTCAGCGGGTTGCCATGCAGGTAATCCATGTGCGTGCGGTAGTCCCGCTCATCGCGGATACGGTGTTCCCAGAAGCGCCGTTGCCAGAGCCCGCGCTCGCGTCGCGCGAAACGGCTGGCATACACCGGAGCGGGCGGCTGCAGCGCCTGGCTGACCCGACGCTTGATGATCGACCAGCGCCGGCCGAAATCGGCATCCTCCGCTGGCAGCTGCCAGATGCAGTGCAGATGATCGGGAAGCAGCACCCAGGCATGGATGGCGAACGGATAGCGCCGACGAACCTCTTTGATGGCCTGGCGCAGCGCCGCCCGGCAGCGGGCGTCGGTCAGAAGCGGACGGCGCTGCTCGGTGACCAGGGTGAAGAAATACAGCGAACCCTGGCGGGCACGGCGGTAGCTGGACATTCCATGTCCTCCTCCAATGACAGGGTTCCAGCATAGGTCGGCGGAGCCCAGCGGCCTGTGCGTCACATCGCGCATGGCGGTGCGCGTGGTGCACCCTGCGGACTGGCGCGCGCATCGAAGCGGTGCGCACGGCGCACCCTACGGGCTGGGCGCCGGTGTTCTGCGGCTCCGGCGGCACGGCCGATGCAGGGTGCGCCGTGCATACCATCGCTGCCTTTGGCGTCATCGGCCGCACTACGCGTGACCGGGGTCGCACGGTGGTTGGTGCACGCATCGAAGCGATGCGCACGGCGCACCCTACGATCGTCCGGGTGAACGTCTGCGCCGTAGGGTGCGCCGTGCGCACCACCGCTCCCGAACTCAACCCGCGCGCTGCGCGCCGTGCTCGATCAGGTGGCTCATCGCGGCCTTGAGCTTCATCGGCCGCACCGGCTTGTGCATCAGCGTGTGGCCGAGGTCGCGCATCTGCTGGCGCAGTTCGTTGCTGTAGTTGGCGGTGATCATCAGCGCCGGCAGCGGCACGCCACGCCGCGCGTTGATGCTGGCCACCGCGTCGACGCCGTTGTGGCCGTTGTCCAGGTGGTAGTCGGCGATCAGCAGGTCGGCCTCGGCGTGGTAGTTGTCCACCTGCCGCGCGAGATCCTCCTCGGACAGCGCGGTGACCACCCGGCAGCCCCAGCCTTCGAGCAGGGTGCGCATGCCGGCGCAGATTGCCGCGTCGTTATCCAGCACCCACACCCGCGAGCCGGCGAGGCGCTCCAGCAGCGCCTCGGCGCTTTCCGGCGCGACCCGAGCCCGCGGCGCGCGCTGGGTCAGCGGCACTTCGATGGCGAACGACGAGCCGCGCCCCGGCCAGGAACGCACCTGGATGCGGTGGCCGAGCATGCCGGCGATCTTCTCGACGATGGCCAGCCCGAGGCCGAGGCCGCGATCCTGGTTCGGCCGTTGCGAATCGCCGCGCTTGAACTCGAGGAAAATCTCCTTGAGCTTGTCCTCGGCGATGCCGATGCCGGTGTCCCAGACCTCGATCGACAGGCTCTGCCGACGCCGCCGGCAACCGAGCAGGATGCGTCCGCCGGGGGTGTAGCGGATGGCGTTGCTGAGCAGGTTGCGCAGGATTCGCGCGAGCAGCTGGATGTCGCTGCGCACGGTCGCCGAGCAGGCCACGAAATGCAGCTGCAGCCCTTCGCTGAGCGCCGCCTGCCGGAACTCCACGGCGAGGTTGTCGAGCAGGTCGCCCACGGCGAACGGCGCGATCTCGGCCTTGATCACCCCGGCGTCGAGCTTGGAGATGTCCACCAGCGTGCCGAGCAGGCTTTCCACGTCATCCAGCGAATTGCTGATGTTGCGCACCAGGGTCGAACTGAGTGCCTGTTCGCGCCGTTCCAGCAGCGCGCTGGTGAACAGCCGTGCGGCGTTCAGCGGTTGCAGCAGGTCGTGGCTGACCGCGGCGAGGAACTTGGTCTTCGACAGGTTGGCCTGCTCGGCCTCGCCCTTGGCCTCGCGCAGGCGCAGTTCGACGCGGCTGCGCTCGCCGATCTCGCGCAGCAGCTGGTCGTTGAGGCTGGTCAGCTCGGCGGTGCGTTCGCGCACCCGCTGCTCGAGGTTCTGGTACGCCAGGTGCAGCGCCTCGGCGGTGCGCCGGCGCTCGGTGATGTCGCGGATCAGCACGAAGATCCCCACCACCTCGCCGTTGGCCAGGTTCGGCACGTAGGAGCGCAGCATGTAGCGCTCCTGCCCGGCGAGGTTGGTTTCGGCCACCTCGAAGGTCACGCTTTCGCCGGACAGCGCGCGCTCCACGTAGGGCTCCAGGCGCCGCCAGTGTTCCTCGTTGTGCACCTCGCGCAGGCTCTGGCCGAGCATCCCGCCGCGCGGCCAGCGGTACCATTCCTCGTAGACCTTGTTGGTGAATTCGTAGACCAGATTGCCGTTGAGGTAGGCGATCAGCGCCGGCACGTGGTCGGTGATCAGGCGAATCCAGCGCTCGCTCTCGCTCAGCGCCTCGGCGTGGCGGTAGCGCTCTGTGATGTCGGTGAAGGTGTTGACGAAGCCGCCGGTGGGCAGCGCGTGGGTGCGCACTTCCAGCACCCGGCCGTCGAACAGGCGCTGCTCCAGTTCCTGTACCGGTCGGCCCTCGGCGTCGCGCGTTTCGGGGGTCAGCAGGGCCAGCTCGCTGTCCGCCATGACTTCGGCGAACGGCCGGTGCGCCTGGATCGGCGCCAGCCCGCAGAGGTCGAGGAAACGGTGGTTCCACAGCTCCAGGGTGCCCTCGGCGCCGACCATCGCCATGCCCTGCGAGAGGTTGTCCACCGCGCGCTGAAGCAACCGCGACTTCTGCGCCAGGGCCTGCTCGCGGCGCGCGGTTTCGCTGAGCTTGAGTTCGGTGATGTCGGTGTAGAGGATCACCAGCCCGCCCTCGCGGGTCGGCCGCTCGCTGACCTGCACCCAGCGGCCGTCGTGCAGGCGATAGACGCTGTGCTCGTTGTCGCTGCTGCGCTGTTCCTCGGCGATCAGCCCGCTGCCCTGCGCCAGGCGGCGGATCTCGGCCAGGCGCATGCCGCTGGCGATGCGCGCGCGGGTGCCGGCCCAGAACGACTTGAAGCGGCTGTTGAACAGCAGGATGCGCTGCTGCTTGTCGAACAGCACGAAGGCGTCGGAGATGCTTTCGATGGCGTCCACCAGGTACTGGTGGGCGGTCTCGGCGCGCTGCCGGGCGTCGCGCAGCAGCTGGTTGCTGGCGGTGAGTTCGGCCATCGCCTGGTTCAGCGCATCGGTGCGTTCGCGCACCTGTTCGGCCAGCACCACCGAATGCTGGAACGCCGCGTAGGCGCCCTCGCGACGCGCGGCGCTGGATTCGACGCGCTCGATCAGCGCGGCGTTGATCCGTTTCAGGCGATGGTTTTCGCGCTCCAGTTCGGCGAGCCGCGCCGCGCACTCAGACGCGTCCATTGCCGGCTCGACGTCCAATGGCGACCCCGGTGAAAGTCTGGTTGATGTGCATGCCATTGAACTGCTCCCCGTAGGTGTTGAAGCCGATCACCTGCTGGCGGCGGAGGAATTCGCCGGTCGCCTCGACGCCGCCGTCGCTCTCGATCTCCAGGCGGCGCAGGAAGCAGTCGCAGCCGATGGTCAGCAGCGGCGGGCCGAGGCGTTTTTCCAGACGCTCGAACAGCGCCTGCAGGTTCGGCAGCAGCGGGCCGGGGGTCATGCCGGTGAGCACGATGCCGTTCTCCACCGCGCAGTAGAAACTCAGGCTGAGGTCGTCGTGGACGCGCTGGATGGAGCGCGCGAAATAGTGCTCGTTGACCTTCACCGCCAGCGGGTGAGCGGCGAACAGGCGGTGGTCGAGCGCCTCCAGTGGCACGCCGATCCAGCGCGCGTATTCCTTCGCCGCCGGCTCGGCGTTCAGCTCGTAGACCCGGCGGCTGGCGCTGTCGGCGTCGGTGACCACCAGTTTCTCGCTGCTGGGCAGGATGTGATGGGTGCTGAACACCTCGAAGTCCAGCGCGGTGTTGACCAGCAGCACCACCGCCGCGCCGGAATGGAAACGCCCGCCGTGATACACGTGGGTGTGCGTCAGGTGGTTGTCGTCGCCGGCCGAACCGCCGAAGTGCGGGATGCTGCCCAGCGCCGCGCTGAGGGCGGCGAGGACGATTTCCTCGCGGCTGGAAAGGCCGTCGAGCAGCGTCAGGGCGAAGCTGTGGTCCTTGATCGGCGCCAGCGAATTGCTCCGGCAGCCGGCCACCAGGCGCTCCACCAGTTGCTGCGCGTCGAGCAGGCTGAAGCGTTCCATCTGGTCGATCAGCGCGCTGGCGACGGAGAAGCTGCGGTAGTCGAAACCCACCGCGCTGACGCAGTTGCGCCCGTAGCCGAGCGGCGTGATCTCGCCGGCGCTGGTGCAGCCGACCAGCTCGATGCCGCCGAAATACTGCTCCAGCGCCGGGCCGAGCGCGGCCAGGTCGTATTCCGCCGAGCAGAAGAACAGCACGAAACCCAGGTGCGGATGGATCAGCTGGCGCGCCAGGTCCTGCGCCACCGCTTCCGCCTCGCGGGCGCTGGACATGGCGGTGACTACGCCTTCGGCCGGTACTTGCTGCATGAAAGCCTCGCCAATCGATTCGCATACACCCGCGATTCTACGGAGCCGGCCGGCGCGTCCCCATGCTACTTGGGTAGCGCCGCGAGCTGCCGAAAGTAGGGGGTGGCGAAGGTGGGACGGCGCGGGGGCGATGGTGCGCATGGCGCACCCTACGGGCGGAGTTGGTCTGGGGCCTCGTAGGGTGCGCCGTGCGCACCGGGATGCACCGCATTGCCGCATGCGCGCGGGCGTCCTGAAACGACAACGGCGGGAGCCCCCCCCCCCCCCCCCCGCGGATGCTGCGGATACGGGTGTTACCAGGAAAGTACCGCGCCGACGGCGAAGGTGTCGGTGTCCTCGTCCAGGCCGCTGCCTTCCTGGCCATCGATCTGGTACTGGTTGTACTCGGCGACCAGCTTCAGGTTGTCGTTGATGGTGCGGAAGTAGGCGACCCCGCGGGTCTCGTAGTCGGCCGCGGTGCCGAGGCCGTTGCCGTCGTCCTCGGTCTTGCCGTAGGACAGCGCCAGGCGGTTCTTGCCCCAGGTGTAGGAGCCCTGCAACAGGTAGCCGTCGCTGTCGATCTCGCGCAGCGTCGCCTCGCCGGCGTTGTTGGTATAGAACGGGTTGATGCCCTTGGCCTGGAAGCCCGAGGCGGTCACCGAGAAGCCCGCCAGCTTGGCCTGCACCCCATAGCCGAGGCCCTTGGAGGTGACGTCGTCCACCGTGTCGTCGGTGTTTTCCGAGGTCTGGTAGCCGCCGTTGAGCCAGGTGTAGATGGTCGAGCCGCCGACCTCGAACTGGTAGCTGACTTCCGACTCCAGGCGCGGCTCCTCCTGGTAGGACTTGCCGACCAGGCTGTCGTCGTTGGTATCCACCGGGTCCATGATGCCCACCGCGAAGCGCAGGCCCTCGACGATGTTGTTGTTGCGGTAGGTGATCTGCGAGGTCGGGAACGGGTACGGATAGCCGGTGCCGATGTTGCCGAAGGACACGCCGGTGCCGTCCACCAGGCCGAGGGTGTCGCTGACGTTGCCGTAACCGGCGAGCAACTCGTCGAGGAAGATGTTCGAGCGCGAGAACAGGCCGAAGTCCTTGCCCACCAGCACCTCGCCCCACTCCGGGTTGGATACCGTGCCGTAGAACTGGCGGACGTCGATGGCGGTGTCGGTGCCGTTGGTCTCGCTGTCGTTGATGGTCACCCAGAACGACGCGCGACCGCCGAGCTTGAGGTCGTCGACCTGCTTGCCGAAGTTGAAGCCGAGCCAGTTCGGCAGAAAGCCCATCTTCACCCGCGACTGGCGGCGGTCGAACTGCTCGCCTTCGCGGTCGACGTCGCTGTTCACGTAGAAGGCGTTGATGTAGCCGTCGGTGGAAAAGGTCGTGTCGTCCTTGTCGTACAGGACGATCTCGGCGGCGGCCTGCTGGGTCATGCCCAGGGCGACGGACGCACCGAGGGCGAATGGCAGGAACCGGGCTGGGACTTTCTTGTTGTTGTACATGGCGCTCTCCGCTGCTGGGGCGACTGTTGGCTCAGTCGTGTCGGAGGCGATTATCGAAACCGTCCAGGCCGCGCCATACGGTTCCTTGGCGCCGACTGGCTGCTGCTTTCGCCGCGCGCGAAACGAGACGCCGGGGCGCCGGAACGGCTCGCGACCGTCGAAGCAAGGCGCAAGTAGTACGACCTGTGCGCAAGGCGCGGATGAGCCCTGCGCCACCCCGACGCAGAGCCTGTGGCGTGTCTTGTCGGGGCATGCGGCAAGGGCACGTTCATCCAAGCGCGCGGCGCGCCGATCTGCGCAGACTGGTCGTCGGCTCGACTCGGCGGAGGACCGCATGGGCGCAATCGTCATGTTCATCCACGGCGCCTGGCTCACGCCGCGCGCCTGGGATCGCTTCGCCCAGCGTTACGCGGCCTGCGGCTACACCTGCCTGGCGCCACCCTGGCCGCTGCCGGAGGGCGCCCCGGAACAGCTGCGCGCGGCG
>DIEE01000182.1 GCA_002418465.1 Pseudomonas sp. UBA5782
GGTGGCCGATCCGCGACGGCATCCGCGCCCGCGCCAACGCCTCGCAGGGCAATCCGACGCCGGCCAGCGACTTCGCCCAGCAGTTGTTCGACGCCGTGCGCCGTCCGCAGCGTCCGCGCCTGCTGCGCCTGGGCAACGGCAGCCAGGCGCTGCCGCTGCTGGCGCGCTGGTTGCCCAAGGGCTTGCTGGAGAAGGGCCTGCGCCGGCGCTTCGGACTCAACGTGGCGCTGTGAAGCCGGCGGGCGCGATCTGAGCCGCCGCGCCTGTAGAATCGGCGCTCCTTTCGATGACAAGGCCCCGCCGTGCTCAACTACTTCTGGTTCTTCGCCGCCGCGCTGTTCGAGATCGCCGGCTGCTACGCCTTCTGGCTGTGGCTGCGGATGGATCGCAGCCCGCTGTGGATCGCCCCCGGCCTGCTGGCGCTGACGGCGTTCGCGCTGATCCTCACCCGCGTCGAAGCCGAATTCGCCGGTCGCGCCTATGCCGCCTACGGTGGCGTGTACGTCTGCTCGGCGCTGTTCTGGCTGGCTTTCGTCGAGCGTACCCGGCCGTTACCCAGCGACTACCTTGGCGGCGCGGTGTGCCTGCTGGGCGCGGCGATCATCCTGTTCGGCCCGCGCCTGTCGCACAGCTGAAACGGCTGCTTCAGGCCGGCGTCGGCGCCACCACCACGACCGGCCGCGGCTTGCGGAACACCAGCAGGTTGCCGGCCATCACCAGCACCAGGCCGCAGAGCGCCGGCAGCGTCCACTGGTAGCCCTCGACGAACGCCGAGATGTTCAGCGCCACCACCGGGAACAGCACCGTGCAATAGGCGGCGCGCTCCGGACCCATGCGCCCCACCAGGGTCAGGTAGGCGGTGAAGCCGATCACCGAGCCGGGAATCGCCAGGTACAGCAGCGAGCCGACGTAGCGCGCGCTCCAGTCGAAGCTCAGCGGCGTGCCGCTGACCAGACACACCGCGAGCAGCGCCAGGGTGCCGTAGAGCATGCCCCAGGCGTTGGTGCTCAGCGGGCGCAGGCCGGCCTTCTGCTGCAGGCTGGACAGCATGTTGCCGGCCGAGAAGCACAGCGTACCGAGCAGCGCCAGGCCGAGGCCGATCAGGGTTTCGCGGCTGGCGGCGTGGCCGGCCAGTTCCGGCCAGAACAGCAGGCCCAGCCCGAACAGCCCGAGCGCGCCACCGGCCATCACGTTGAGGGCAATGCGCTGGCCGAAGAAGATCCGCGCATTCAGCGCGTTCCACAGCGTCGCGGTGCTGAACACCACGGCGATCAGCCCGCTGGGTATCCACTGGCTCGCGGTGTAGAAACACAGGAAGTTGACGCAGAACAGGCACAGACCCTGGGCCACGCAGAGCAGCTGCGCGCGGCGATTCAGACGCTGTAGACTCCCGCGCAGCAGCAGGTAGGCGAACAGCACCAGCGCCGCCAGGGCGAAGCGATAGGCGATGGAGGCGGCGATGGCGACGTCGCCCATCTGCAGCTTGATGGCGATCCAGGTGGTGCCCCAGATCAGCACGGTTAGCAGGTACAGCGAGAGGTTCATGATAGCTCCGGCAATTCACTATGAATGCCGTGAAGTCTGCCGTGCTGCGTGGCCGGGCGCTTGCACACTCTTGCGCTTTTGCGCCACGCAAACAGTCTTCTCCGCCACGGCACCGAGCCGCGCTCCGGCGGTCTTACATGCAATAATCTCCGCCCTCCCCGACCGAGGTCATCCGCCGGCGGATCAAACGCTTAGAGGAATGCATGGAATCCACCTCGTCCGACCATCCGCCCGTCCCACAGAACGGCGCCACGCTTCCCAGCCACCTTGAGTTCCCGATCATCGGCATCGGCGCATCCGCAGGTGGCCTGCAAGCGGTACGCACTTTGCTCCAGGCGCTTCCGACGGATTGCGGCATGGCGGTGGTGGTGGTCATGCACCTGTCGCCCGATCACCCGAGCGAATCCGTCCGCCTGTTGCAGACCGCCACCGCGATGCCGGTGCAGGAAGTCAGCAAGCCCGTGCCGATAGAAAAGCAGCGCGTCTACGTGATTCCGCCGGGCAAGCTCCTGACGATGAACGACGGCTACCTTCGCGTCGTCGATGGAGAGCCCCGCCGCGGTGCCCACGTGACCATCGATCTGTTCTTCCGCACCCTGGCCGACGCCCACAAGGAACGGGCATTCTGCGTGGTGCTTTCAGGTACCGGAAGCGATGGCGCGGTAGGTCTTTCGCGGATCAAGGAACAAGGTGGCGTGACCCTGGTGCAATGCCCGGACGAAGCGGAGTATGCCGGCATGCCGCGCGCCGCCGTCGAAACCGGGCAGGTCGACCTGGTGCTGCCGCTGCGAGAAATGGCGCTCAAGCTGGTCGAGCTACAGCGCAACCTTTCCAGCCTTACCCTCCCATCCGCCGATCCCGAAAGCGAACTCGGCCTCAAGGTGGACAGCTCCCCCGACACCGAAAGTACGCGGGCTGCCGAAAACGCCTTGTACGAGGTCATCGACCTGCTTCGCAGCCGCACCGGCTACGACTTCCGGCACTACAAGCGCGCGACGGTGCTGCGCCGTATCGAGCGCCGCATGCAGGTCAACAGCCTGCCCGACCTGCCCAGCTACCACGCTCATTTGCAGGCCAATCTCAGTGAAACCTCCGCCCTGCTCGGCGACATGCTGATCGGCGTGACCAACTTTTTCCGCGACCGCGAAGCCTTCGAAGTGCTGGAGCGCGAGGTAATCCCGCAGCTGTTCTCCGGCGACCCGGAAAGCGAACGAGAAATCCGCGTGTGGTCGGCCGCCTGCTCGACCGGCGAGGAAGCCTACTCGCTGGCGATGCTGCTGTGCGACCAGGCAGAAAGAGAGCACCGCCCGGCGAAGATTCAGGTGTTCGCCACCGACATCGACGAGCGAGCCATCACCGTCGGGCGCTCGGGCGTGTACCCGGAAGCCATCGCCACCGATGTTCCTGCGTCACGGCTGAGCCAGTTCTTCACCAGGGAGCAGAGCCATTACCGGATCAAGAAGAGCGTGCGCGAGACGGTGCTGTTCGCTCAGCACAGCCTGCTACGCGACCCGCCCTTCTCCAAGCTCGATCTGATCTGCTGCCGCAACTTGCTGATCTACCTCAGCCGCGAAGTGCAGCACGACATCCTGCGCATGTTCCATTTCGCCCTGCGTCCGGGCGGCTACCTGTTCCTCGGCAGCTCGGAATCCGCCGACGTCTGCAGCGATCTTTTTAGCGCGGTGGACAAGAAGAACCGCATCTACCGCGCAGAGATCGGCGCTCATTCCTCGCGCTACATGCCACTGCCAGCTGTGGCCGGCTTCCAGCGCAAGGCCCTGCCGATCAAGGAACGCCCCGAGACGCGCAAGGTGATGCATACCGAAGTGCACCGCCGCGCGCTGGAGCAGTACGCGCCGCCCAGCCTGATCGTCAATCACGACACCGACATCGTGCACATGAGCGAACGCGCCGGGCGCTTTCTGCAGCACGTCGGCGGCGAACCTTCGCGCAACCTGCTGACCCTGGCGCAGCCGGACCTGCGCGCCGAACTGCGCAGCATGCTGTTCCAGGCCATCCATACCCGCAAGAACGCCGAGGCGCGCCGGGTACGCCTGAACCGCGATGGGCGCAGCAGCCTGGTCAACCTCGAAGCGCGGCCGTTTGCCGACCCGATAACGGGCGGCGACTACGTGCTGGTGCTGTTCGATGAGTTCGAGGATGGCGTGCCGGCTCCGCTCGCCGAGTCGCTGGACGATGCCCAGGATTCGATGCTGAGGCGCCTCGAGGATGAACTGCGCAGCACGAAGGATCAGTTGCAGAACATCATCGAACAGTCGGAAACCTCGAACGAGGAACTCAAGGCCTCCAACGAGGAACTGCAGGCAATCAATGAGGAGCTGGTCTCCACAACCGAGGAGCTGGAAACCAGCAAGGAAGAACTGCAGTCGATCAACGAGGAGCTGATCACCGTAAACCACGAGCTGAAAACCAAGGTCGAGGAAACCGGCAAGATCAACGACGACCTACAGAACCTGATCGGCTCCACCGAAATCGCCACGCTGTTCGTCGACCGTGGTCTGCGGATCAAGCGCTACACCCCTCGGGTTGCCGAGATTTTCAGCGTGATCCCCTCGGACGTCGGTCGGCCGCTGCTGGATATCAGCCACCGGCTGGATTACGACGACCTAGCCCGCGACGTTTCCCAGGTGTTCGAGTCACTGCGCCCGATCGAACACGAAGTGCGTGACAGCGAAGGCAACTGGTACATCGCCCGGCTGCTGCCCTACCGCACCACCGAGGACCGCATCGAAGGCGCGGTCCTCACCTTCGTCGACATCAGCGAACGGCGTCAGGCCGAAGAACGGCTGCGCTCCGGCGAGGAGCTCATGCGGCTGGTGGCCGAAAGTACGCGCGACTACGCCATCATCACACTGGATACCGAAGGGCTGGTCACCAGCTGGAACAACGGCGCGAAGATCACCTTCGGTTACGACGAGGAGGAAACCCTTGGCAAACCGGCGGACATCATCTTCGTCCCCGAGGACCGTGCCGCCGGCATTCCGCAACGGGAAATGGCCAAAGCTCGCGATGCCGGCCGCGCCGAGGACGAACGCTGGCATCAGCGCAAGGACGGCAGCCGCTTCTATTGCAGCGGCGTGATGACCCCGCTGGTCAACGCTCACCTGCGCGGCTACGTGAAGATCGCCCGCGACCTGACCGACGCCAGGAACCAGCAATTGCAGCAGGAAAGTCGTCTAAATCAGACGCGCAACAGCGTCCAGCTCAAGGACGAGTTCTTCGCCATCATGTCGCACGAACTCAAGCACCCTCTGAATCTCATCCAGCTGCATGCCGAGTTGCTCAGTCGACGTCCGGAAACCGCGGCCTCGCCGCTGCTTTCGCGTTCCGCGCAGACCATCCAGCAGGCAGTCCGCAGCCAGGCACGGATCATCGATGACCTGCTCGACCTGTCGCGGGTGCGCACCGGCAAGCTCAAGCTGAACCGGGCTCCATTGGACTTCCGCGCGCTGATCGATGAAATCGTCGAGGTCGCGAGCGTGGAAGCGGACTCACGCCGGATCGACCTCAACATTGAGCAGCGGCTCGATCAGGAGCCGCTGATCATCGAGGCCGACCCCACGCGGATCGAACAGATCGTCTGGAATCTGGTGAACAATGCGCTGAAATTCACCGCCGACGGCGGCAAGGTGACGCTGATCGCCGAACCGGAGCAGGGCATGGCGCGGCTGCAGGTGAGCGACGATGGGCAAGGCATAGAAGCGGAATTTCTGCCCAAGGTCTTCGACCTGTTCAACCAGGCCGATGGCCGACATGCCCAACGCAACCGGGACGGCCTGGGGATTGGCCTGTCGCTGGTCAGGCAACTGGCGGAAGCCCATGGCGGGCGTGTCGACGTTGCCTCTCCAGGGCCGGAACAGGGCAGTACGTTCAGCGTCTGGCTACCACTGCACGCGCGCCAGCACCCACCCGTGAGCACCAAGATCGTGGAAACGGGCAAACTCAAAAACCTGCGCATCCTTCTTGTGGATGACTCGCTGGACATTCTCGAAACCCTGCAGATGCTGCTGGAAATGGAAGATGCCAAGGTGACCTCGGCCAGCAGCGGCGAACAGGCCCTGCGCCTTGCTGCCAGCGAGACCTTCGACCTGATCCTTTCCGATATCGGCATGCCGAACATGGACGGTCACGAGCTGATCCGCGCCCTGCGCCAGTTGCCACACTGCGCCGCGGTGCCCTCCATAGCCCTTACCGGCTACGGCAGCAGCGACGATGTGCAGAGGGCCACGGACGCCGGGTTCAACCAGCACATCGGCAAACCGATCGCCTACGACACACTGATCGCCACCATCGAGAAACTGCTGCACCTGTGACTTGCAGATTCTTGCGCTTTTTCGTCGGCAGTGGCTGCGCAGGCCGCCGGCGACGACGTAGGATGGCCGCAGTTGAGGTATCCGCATGTCGCAGCTCGAACAGAACCAGGTCTTCCAATCCCTCGCCAGCTCTCCCCACGCCCGCCTGGAACACAGTGCGGAACTGGGCGACGGGCTGGCCGCGGCGTTGTGGAGCAACCACCACGATGCGCGCGACTACACCGGGCCGGCCTGGCACACGCTGTCCTGCTATCTGGAAGGCGGCACCGGCACCTTTCGCCGCGAACGCCCGGACGCCAAGGGCGCGCCGGACAAGCTGTGCATCCTCCCCGCCGGCCACGAGTCGGCCTGGGTGATCAACGGCGACATCCGCCTGACCCATTTGTACGTCAGCCCGGAGCGCTTCGCGCAGAGCGCGGTGACCCTGCTCGACCGCGAACCGCGCGAATTGCAGCTCAACGAAGCGACCTTCATCGACGACCCGCAGCAGGCGCAGCGCTTCCGCCAGCTGATCCAGCTGGACTGGAACGAACCCGGCGAGCGCCTGCTGACCAGCAGCCTGGCCCACGCCATGCTCGATCACGCACTGCTGACCCAGGTTGGCCGGCGCACCGAGCTGCGCCTGAAGGGCGGCCTGGCGCCGTTGCTGCGCCGGCGCCTGGTGGACTACATCGAACAGCACCTGGACCAGGCCATCAGCCTCGGCCAACTGGCCGGCATCGCCGCGTTGTCCGAATACCACTTCGCGCGGATGTTCCGCGAAAGTTTCGGCCTGCCGCCGCACCGCTACCTGCTGGGCCGGCGCCTGCAACGCGCCAAGGACCTGCTGCGCGGC
>DIEE01000136.1 GCA_002418465.1 Pseudomonas sp. UBA5782
ACGACGATGTCGTGCGCGGTGCCGTCGGCGCTGAGCACGGTAAAGGTCTCGACCTTCTCTTCGCCGGCCTTGAGGTATTGCACGTCGGCGTTGGCGACGCTGTAGGTCCAGGCGCCGGCGGTGGTGATGCTCAGGCTGCCGAGGGCGCCGCTGCTGGCGGTGATGCCGGTGGTCTGGAACACCGACTGACCCGCATCGGCGTCGGCGATGGTGAGGGTGCCCGCGTCGGTGAGGACGGGCTGGGCGGCATCCTCGACCACAGCGCCAGTATCGTCGCCCGCGATGAGCGGAGCATCGTTGGTGCCGATGATGGTGATGGTCGCGGTGGCGGTATCCGTGCCGCCGTGTCCATCGGAAATGGTGTAGATGAAGGAGTCCTTGCCGACTTGCCCGGCGGTCAGGGCGTCGAACTTGCCGTTCGGGTTGTAGCTGAAGCTGCCGTCGGCGTTCACCGTGAGCAGCGCGCCGCTGGCGAGGGTGATGGTGCCGCCCAACGGCTGGCCGTTCACCGCAGTGACGGCAATGGCATCCCCATCCGCGTCGCTGTCGTTGGCGAGCAGGCTGGTGCTGCCGTTGGCGATAGCAAGGGTACCGTTTTCGTCGAGGGTGTACGGGCTGTTGAGCGCCGCGCTGCCGCTTCCGGAGAAGCCGGCAAGGAAATAGTCGGAGCCGTCGCCGCCGCCAGCGGCGGTGTCCAGCGACTCGAAACGAATGCTGTCGAAGACCTTGCCGCCGGTATCGATGCCGAAGGTTGAATAGCCAGTGGTATTCGACGCATCCAGCTGGAACGTACCACTCGCGACTTCTGCGCCGTTGTACATGGCGACCCAACGACCGACTTCGCCGCCGTTTTCGTCGCCGATCAGATGGGCGACAGTGAACTGCGCGCTGTCCAGGTTGCCGCTGAAGTTCAATACGATCGCTTCAGACTTTCCTGTGGTTGGATCGAATTCGGTCTGCGGTGCCACCAGGCTGCCGGGGCGGGTGGTGCCGTCCACGCCAATGGCGTTGGCGTTGCCATCCCATCCGCCCTGATAGAGCGAGCCGGTGCTGCCGTCGGCGTTCAGGGCAACGATCGAGGTCGGGTTGCCTTTGCTGTCGACTTGGTTCCAGCGGTTGTTTTCGTAGTCGTAACCAGTGCCGGACGAGCTGAGATTGCGGTCCCCCAGCGTGACCGTATAGGGGGTTCCGGAAATGTCGTCGAGCGCATCGGGCGGGGTGTTGACCACGATTGCGGTATCGCTGCCCGGAGCGGATTCATTGCCAGCGAGATCGGTCTGGATCGCTTCGACAGTCAGTGAGCTGCCCAGTGGCGGTGCGCTTTCGGTGAAAGTGATGGTGCCATTGTCGTAACTGAAGCCACTGAGCGGATTGCCTTGGGCGTCGGTGAACAAAGGGGTGCCATTGTCGAGGCTGAGGTTGACTGTGCTCGACGTGGTGCCATTGGTGATCTCGAGGGTAACGGAGCCACCGGCCACCAATTCGGCGTTGCTGACCTGTACGCTGACCTGAACGCCATCAGTGCCGATCTCACCGGTGGTAAGTTGCCCATCGTCCGGGTTGTTGTCATCCACGATGGTGACGGTGGGTGCGGTCGGCGCGTCGGTATCGACGGCGACGGTGTCGCTGCCGCCGGTGCCGGCGTTGCCGGCGGTGTCGGTGTAGGTGCCATCGGGCACGCTGACGGTCACGGTGCCGGTGAAATTGGCATCCGGGGTGAAGGTCGCGGTCCAGAGGGCCGGGTTGGTCGGGTCCTGGGTCAGGTTGCTCAGGGTGCCGTTGGGCGAACTGATGTCGCTCGCGGTGAAACCTACCGGGGTCTCGGAGAAGGTGAAGGTGACAGTGGTGGTTTCACCGACGGCCAGGTTGGGCTCGGCGATGTCGACGATGAGGGTCGGCGCGTCGGTATCGACACTGTAGTTTTCAGTATCGTTGGCGCTGGCGGTATTGCCGGCAGCATCGGTGACCGTGATGCTGGCGTTCACCGAGGCGTTGTCGCGCAGGTCGCCGGTAGGGACGTCGATGGCGAAGCCGAGGCTGCCGTCGTCGCGGGCGATGACATCACCCGTGTAGGTTGCGCTGCCGATGGTCAGGGTGACGGTATCGCCAACCTGGGCATCGCCGCCCACGGTGCCGGTGAGGGTCAGCGTATCGCCGCTGAGTTCGGCGTTGTTGAGCACGCTGTCATCGGTGATCGGATCAAGGGTGATGCTGGCCTCGGCGGCCAGGTCCACCGTGTACGGCCGATCAGTCGTTGCCGTGCCGACGTTGCCGACACCGTCGACGCTGGTGACGGTAGCGGTGACGTTGCTGTTCGCCGCCAGGTTGGCGCCGCTCACGTCGATACTGAAACCGAGGCTGCCGTTGCCCAGTTGGACGACGTTGCCGCTGTAGGGCACGCCACCGATGTTCAGCGTGATGGTGTCGCCCACGCGCACGTCGCCGCCGACGGTGCCGGTGAGGGTGATGGTGTCGCTGTCAGCTTCGGCGCGGTTGATCACGTCGTCGGAGGTGATCGGGTCGAGGGCGATGGAGACGACCGGCGCAATCACGTCCTGTTCAGGCTGGACTTCACCGATGAAGGCGTCATCGGCGGCAATCGCGAAATCATTGGTGGTGGTGTTGTAACCGATCGTCGGGTCGACGCTGCCTGCGGTGGCATCGAGGACCACGAAGCTGTGGCCGCCACCGGCATTGCCGGCACCGGTGCCCGTGGTGGTCGGGCCTGCGGCGGTGGGCTCGAAGGCTTGCGTCGGGTCGGCGCCGGCAGCGATGGCTTGCTGCAGGTCGGCAACCGACTGCTCATTGGCTGCGACGTCCTGGGTGTACTCGGAGCCGGTCTGCTCGCTCCACTGGGTGTCGCGGCCCAGGTCGAGCATCCGTCCATCGTTCATTTCCAGGGTAATCATCCCGGCGGGGCCGGTGAGTACTTGGTCATCTTGGAAGATGTGATCACCTTCTACGAGCAGCCGACGTGCGCCCTCGGCAGATACTGCAAAGACCTGGCCGACAACGCTTTTGACGATCGCGATCACACTGCTCATTAAAGGTAACTCCTGATTATTTTTGAACCGCACGCTTCGATGCTTCCTGCCCCGAAGAGTGCCCGCACGACAATAAAAAGATGGACAAAAGACGCTTCGTCAAGTATTTGGCATGACATCCGTTTGCCGGTAAAAATCGCCAATGTCTTGACCAAGCGAGGTCTATCCTAAAGAATCCGCTACATCATGTCACTTTGATATTAATGTTCACTTTTTCGTCGATCACTTCAAGCTTTGAACGCCCTCCAAAAGTTGGGTAGCTAGGTGCTCGAAGGGATGTTTTTTTGGCACCGCGATGCGCGCCGTTACGTCAAACAAGGAAAATCTTAAATGCGTGTTCCCTTTATAGCTCTGCTTCCACTTTCCCTGGCAATTACCGTTCACGCCCAGGCACAGACATTGACGGAAGCGGTCCAGCAAGCCATCGACGCTCACCCCGAAGTACAAGCCGGCATCAACGGCCGCATGGCTGCCGATTATCAGCTCAAAGCAGCGCGTGGCGCCTACCTGCCGTCGGTCGACGTGCTCGCCGGTATCGGTCGCGAAGGCACCGATAACACCACCACCCGATTCAACAGCAACGACAGTGATCATTACCGCACGCTGACCCGCGGTGAATCCTCCATTCGTCTGCAACAGATGATCTACGACGGCTCGGCCACCCGTGAAGAGGTCGGCCGACAGACCGCCATCGTCAACTCCCGTGCCTACGGCTTGCTAGCCACCTCCGAGCGCACCGCGCTGGACGCCATCCAGGTCTATCTGGAAGTCCTGCGTCGCGAGGAGCTGGTTCGTCTGGCCGAGGACAACTACAAGAACCACCAGCGCATCTATGACCAGATCAGCCTGCGCAGCCAGCGTGGCGTCGGTAGCACCGCCGACCGCGACCAGGCCGACGCGCGTCTGGCCCTGGCGCGTAACAACCTGATCACCGAGCAGACCAATCTGGCCGATGCGCGCGTCAATTACTACAGCGTTATCGGCAGCGAGCCAACCGAGTTGAGCATGCCCAACAGCCTCAACGGCCTGCTCCCGGCTTCCCTTGCCGAGGCCAAGCAGCAGATGGTCGCGACCAACCCGAGCCTGCGGTCGGCCGAGTCCGACATCGCCGCCACCGAAAGCCAGTACGCGGCCGCCAAGTCGGCGTTCCTGCCGCGCGTCGACGCCGAGGTTTCGCAGAGCTTCGACAACAACATCGACGGCATCGAAGGCCATTCCAACGAATGGCAGGCGATGCTGCGCATGCGCTACAACCTGTACTCGGGCGGCAGCAACAAGGCCACCCTGCAGGCACGCAGCTACCAGATCAACGAGGCGCTGGACATCCGCAACAACGCCCTGCGTCAGCTCAACGAAGAGCTCGGCCTGGCCTGGAATGCCCTCGACAACGCCCGTGCGCAGAAGCCGATCGCCGAAGACAACGTCGGTTTCAGCAAGCGTGTGCGTGAGGCGTATCAGAAACAGTTCGGTCTCGGCGAACGCACCCTGCTCGACCTGCTGGACAGTGAGAACGAACTGTTCACCGCCCAGCGCCGCCTGTCCGACGTCAACTTCCTCGAGCTGATGACCCAGTACCGCATCAAGGCGACCATGGGTGACCTGCTGAAGAGCCAGGGCGTGGTCGCACCGATGGCATCGGCCGCAATGTCCGACGTCAAGACCAAGGTTCAGCNNCACCCCCGCCGTAGAGCGGCGGGGATGACTGAATTTCGTCGCTCCGCTCTGGTGCGTGCCGGCGAAATGCTGGAGCATGCGGCCTGGCCGCGACCCTTGGTGGTTGTCGGACTTTTCTTCTCCCCGTCATCGAGAGTGTTCCCGCGTGGTGTCCCAAGCCAGTCAAGCGCAGCCCGGAGGCGATCCGCGTAGTCGCTACGACGATCCTCTGCTCGATAGCCTGCTGTCCCTCTGCATCCTCCACCAGCGTCCGGCCAGCCGGGCGATCCTGACGGCCGGCCTGCCGTTGCCGGAGCAGCGCCTGAGCGCCGATCTGCTGCCGCGTGCCGCCGCGCGTGTCGGTCTGCAGGGCCGCCTGCTGCGGCGCAGCCTGGCCCAGATTCCGCAGATCGCGCTGCCGGCATTGCTGCTGCTCAAGGAAGGTCGCTCGGCGATCCTGCTGGGCCGCGACGAGCAGGGCCGTTACCGGCTGATGCTCAGCGAAAGCGAAGGTGGCGAGGCGGCGGTGGATGCCGAGCAACTGGCCGCCGACTACAGCGGCGAGGTGTTCTTCGCCCAGCCGCGGCACAAGTACGACCTCAACCACGGCAACCTGGTCCCGCGCGCCCGCGCCTGGTTTCGCGACACCCTCCGGCGTTCGCGCTGGCTCTACGTCGATGCCGTCGCTGCCAGTTTCCTGATCAACCTGATCGGCCTGTTCGCGCCGCTGTTCGTGATGAACGTCTACGACCGCGTGGTACCGAACCAGGCCGCCTCGACGCTCTGGGTGCTGGCCATCGGCATCTCCGGCGCCTACCTGTTCGACCTGCTGCTCAAGACCATGCGCGGCCTGTGCCTGGACCTGGCCGGCAAGAAGACCGACATGATCATCTCGGCGACGCTGTTCGAGCGCATCGCCGGCATGGCCATGCGCGTACGCCCGGCGCGGGTCGGCAGCTTCGCGCAGAACATCCACGAGTTTCAGACGCTGCGCGACTTCCTCGCCTCGCTGACCATGACCAGCGTGATCGACATGCCGTTCACCCTGCTGGTGATGGTGGTGATCGCCATCCTCGGTGGGCATCTGGTCTGGGTTCCGCTGCTGGCGTTTCCGCTGGCACTTGGCATCGGCTGGATCCTGCAGCGCTCGCTGGCGGAAACCCTCAATCGCACCATGGCGCTTTCCGCCGAGCGCCAGTCAAGCCTGATCGAGACCCTTTCCGGGCTCGATGCGATCAAGGCCAACAACGCCGAGAGCGAGCGCCAGTACCAGTGGGAGCAGACCATCGGCACCCTCGGCCGCCTCGAGCTGCGGGCGAAGATGCTTTCCAGCCTGGCGCTGAACATCACCCAGCTGATCCTGCAACTGGCCGGCGTGGTGATGATCGTGCTCGGCGTGTACCTGATCATCGACGGCAAGCTGAGCATGGGCGGGCTGATCGCCTGCTACATGCTCAACGGCCGCGCGATGGCGCCGCTGGGGCAGCTTTCCGGGCTGCTGACGCGCTATCAGCAGGCACGCCTGACCATGGTCAACATCGACCAGATGATGGAACTTCCGCAGGAGCGCCAGGAAAGCCAGCGCCCCCTGGTTCGCCAGTCGCTGCAGGGCGCCATCGAGTGTCGTGGCCTGGAATTCCACTACCCGAACCAGCAGAACGCCGCGCTCAGCGGGGTCAACCTGGTCGTTCGTCCCGGCGAGAAGATCGGCATCATCGGCCGCAGCGGTTCGGGCAAGAGCTCGCTGGCCAAGCTGCTGATCGGTCTTTACGAGCCGGATGCCGGCAGCCTGCTGGTGGACGGCGTCGACGTTCGCCAGCTGGACGTCAGCGACCTGCGCCACAACATCGGCTACGTACCGCAGGACATCCAGCTGCTCAGCGGCAGCCTGCGCGACAACCTGATTTCCGGCGCCCGCTACGTGGAAGACGAGCGCGTGCTGCGCGCGGCCGAGCTGGCCGGTGTGCACGAATTCGCCCGGCTGCATCCGGAAGGCTACGAGCTGCAGGTTGGCGAACGTGGCCACCAGCTGTCCGGCGGGCAACGGCAGAACGTCGCCCTGGCCCGCGCGCTGCTGCTCGACCCGCCGATCCTGCTGCTCGACGAACCGACCAGCGCCATGGACAACCCCGGTGAGGAGCGCCTCAAGCAGCGCCTCGCCGCAGTCATCCAGAACAAGACCCTGCTGCTGGTCACGCACCGCTCCTCGATGCTCAGCCTGGTGGATCGGCTGATCATCGTCGACAAGGGCCAGATCATCGCCGATGGACCCAAGGATGCAGTGATGGAAGCCTTGAAGAAGGGGCAGATCAATGTCGCCTGATTCGCGTAGACAGGGGCTGTTCAGCGCCCTGCGTGGTTATTTCAACGGCGGTGACTCGCTGGCCGGACAACCGGTGCCGGAAGTCGACAAGGCGCTGGTCGAGGATGCCCCGCGGGTCATCCGGCTGACTATCTGGGTGCTGGTCGGATTCTTCGTCTTCGGTCTGCTGTGGGCGCATTTCGCGGTGGTCGACGAGGTCACCCGCGGCGACGGCAAGGCGATCCCGTCCTCCAAGTTGCAGAAGATCCAGAACCTCGAGGGCGGCATCGTCGCCGAGCTGTTCGTTCGCGAAGGGCAGATCGTCGAGGCCGGCGCGCCGCTGTTGCGCCTGGACGATACCCGCTTCACCTCCAACGTCGGCGAAACCGAAGCCGACCGGCTGGCCATGCAGGCGCGCGTGGAACGCCTGCAGGCGGAAGTCGACGGTACCGAACTGGAACTCTCCCCGGACCTGGTGAAGGCCGCTCCTGGCCTGGCGCAAAGCGAGCTGGCGTTGTTCAAGAGCCGTCAGCAGCAGCTCAAGGACGAAGTCGGCGGGCTGGAAGAACAATTGATCCAGCGGCAGCAGGAACTGCGCGAGTTCGGCTCCAAGCGCAGCCAGTACGCGCGCAGCCTGGAGCTGCTCAGCCAGGAAATCCGCATGTCCGAGCCGCTGGTGGCGGAAGGTGCGATTTCCCAGGTCGAGGTGCTGCGCCTGCGCCGCTCCGAGATCGAGAACCGCGGGCAGATGGAGGCCACGGACCTGGCCATCCCGCGCGCCCAGGCGGCGATCAAGGAAGTCCAGCGCAAGATCGACGAAACCCGCGGGCGCTTCCGCAGCGAAGCCCTCGGCAACCTCAACGAGGCGCGCACCGACCTGAGCAAGGCGCAGGCCACCGGCAAGGCGCTGGAAGACCGCGTCAGTCGTACCCTGGTGACCTCGCCGGTGCGCGGTATCGTCAAGCAGATGCTGGTCAACACCATCGGCGGGGTGATCCAGCCGGGTAGCGATCTGGTGGAGATCGTGCCACTGGACGACAACCTGCTGGTCGAGGCACGCATCCGTCCGCAGGACATCGCCTTCCTGCATCCGGGGCAGAAGGCGGTGGTCAAGTTCACCGCCTACGACTACACCATCTACGGCGGCCTGCAGGCCAAGCTGGAACAGATCGGTGCGGACACCGTGACGGACGAGGAGGGCAACAGCTTCTACCTGATCCAGTTGCGTACCGACAAAAGCCATCTGGGTTCGGACGAGGCGCCGCTGCTGATCATCCCCGGCATGGTCGCCTCGGTGGACATCATGACCGGCAAGAAGAGCATCCTCAGCTACCTGCTCAAGCCGATCATCCGCGCCCGCGCCGAGGCGCTGCGCGAGCGTTGAGTCCGTAGCGCAGATCGCGCTCGTCTCTGGCCGACGGGAAGCGATGGGCTGAAACCCACTCTACCTTCGGCAAATGTTCGCCCCTACCTGGGCAAACCCTGTAGGGGCGAACTCGTTCGGCTGACGGCGCATGAGAATGCAACGCGCGAATCCCCAACCGCGCTAACGCAGATCCGCCAGCGGATGCTCGCCTTTCCAGGTGGGCTCGAAGTGCGCCTCGATGACCGCGTCTGGAATGCTGGTGACATCCGGCCAGTGCCAGCGTGGAGCATGGTCCTTGTCCACCAGTCTCGCGCGCACGCCTTCGCTGAATTCCGGGTGGCGACAGCAGTTCAGGCTCATCGCGTACTCCATGCGGAACACCTCGGCGAGCGACAGGTAGCGCGCGCGGGCGATCTGCTGCCAGACCAGATGCGCGGTAAGCGGGCAGCCCTCGGCGAGGGTCTTGCCGGCGTGGGCGAGCAGACTGTCCTGGTCGTCGCGCAGTGCGGCGATCGCACGCCAGGCGGCGGGCAGGTCGGCGACGTCGAGGAGCCGGTCCAACTGCTCGCGGCGCGGCAGCCACTGTGCCGCCGGCAGCTGCTCGCGGGCCTCGTGTTCCAGCGACTGCAGCAGGCTGATCAGCTGCATCGCCGGCTGTTCCTGCCAGTTCATCTGGATCATCCCCTCGAGCAGCTCGTCCTGCTGTTCGTCGAGCAGGAAACGATCGGCGAGGTTCAGGTCCAGCGCATCGCGCGCGTTCATCTGGCTGGCGGTGAGGCCGAGGAACAGGCCTAACTTTCCCGGCAGGCGCGAGAGGAACCAGCTGGCCCCGACGTCCGGATACAGGCCGATGTTGATCTCCGGCATCGCCAGCCGCGAGCTGGGCGTGACGATGCGCAGCGAGGCGCCCTGCAGCAGGCCCATGCCGCCACCCATCACGTAGCCATGGCCCCAGCAGATCAGCGGTTTCGGGAAACGGTGCAGATGGTGGTCGAGGCGGTATTCGGCGGCGAAGAAGCGCGCCGCCAGCGCCGGCACCTCGCCGGGCTGCTCGCGACAGGCTTCCACCAGCTTGCGCACGTCGCCGCCGGCGCAGAAGGCCTTGGCGCCGTTGCCGCGCAGCATCACGCAGACAACGGCGGGGTCGCCGGCCCAGGCCGCCAGTCTGGCTTCGAGGGCCTCGATCATCGCCAGGCTCAGGGCATTGAGGCTTTTTTCCGCATCCAGCGTGGCGATGCCGATGCGCGCGCCGTGCAGCGCGTGGAGTTCCTGAAAGATCACGTTCATGCTCGGTTCCCATCGCGAGGCACCCTGTGGCGACTCGCACAGCGGTTGTCGGTCAGCGGTTGCGCCAGTGCGCGTCGCGTTTTTCGAGGAAGGCGTTGACCCCCTCACGGGTGTCTTCGGCATCGAACAGGTCGACGAAGCGCTGGCGTTCCTGGGACAGCCAGGAGGGCGGACTGC
>DIEE01000138.1 GCA_002418465.1 Pseudomonas sp. UBA5782
GAACTCGAAACCCCGCCGGAAGTGCCGCTGCCCAGCGGCGCCAAGGCCACCGTGCAGCTGTTCCCCGGCAACGGCCTGAGCCGCCTGCTGGGCAGCGCGCAGATCGGTTTCATCAGCCTGCTGCACTATATCTACTGATGAGAAAGACCGAGCTGTCGCAGAACGACCTGCGCCAATGCCTGCGCATCGCCGGCGGCGGCACCCTGGGGTTCTTCGTCTGCAAGCTGATGAACTGGGACTACGGCGCCTTCTTCGGCGTCTACCCGATGCTCCTGCTCGGCCTGGTGCCGACCATCAACCCCCACGTGATCCGTCAGTTCCTCGCCTGCTCGGCGCTGGTCAGCGTCGAGACACTGGTGATCCAGGGCCTCTGCGGCGACCGCCCGGCGCTGATGATTCCGCTGGTGTTCGGCCTGTTCGTGTTCCGCTTCGCGCTGATGGCGCAGGGGCCGATGTTCTTCTTCGGCGCATTGAGTTCGGTGTTCCTCTCGATGCTGCTGCATTTCGGCAGCTACCCGGACGTGAACCTCTACGACATGCTCACCAGCAACCTGGTGGCGACCTGGCTGACGGTGGCCATCGCCTGCCTGATGTTCCTGCTGTTTCCCGACGCCGAGCCGCGTGCTCCACGCGTGCCGACGCCCAAGGATGCGGCCAGCCGGCGCCACGAGACGCTGCTCGGCGCCAGCGTGGCGACGCTGTCGTTCATCGTCTTCCAGTGCTTCGACCTGCGCGATTCGCTGTCGGCGCAGATCGCCTCGATCCTTGTGCTGTTCCCGATGCACTGGAACGGCGTGCGCTTCGCCGGCCGGGTGCGCGCGCTGGGCACCCTGCGCGGCTGCCTGATGGCGCTGACGCTGCAGATGGTGCTCTACAACCACTACGACATCCTGCCGTTCGTGGCGATCCTGCTGTGGATAGCGGCGATGCACTGCGCGCGCATCCACATGCTGGAGAACGGCATGCCGGGGCAGGGTTTCGGCGCGTTGACCACGCTCGCCATCGTCCTCGGCCAGTACCTGACGCCGACCCACGACATGATGTACAGCGTGCTCTACCGGCTCAGCTCGGTGTGCCTGTCGGTGTTCGTCACGCTATTGGTGGTGTTCGTCCTGCACCGGCTGCTGGACCGTTTTCCGGCCACCCGGCACGCTTGATCCGGCTCAGCGCGGCGCGATGTGCGCCACCAGCAGTTGCACGCTTTCCTGGCCGCGGAACTCGTTGACGTCGAGTTTGTAGGCCACATCGACCCAGCCCAGTCTGGGATTGGCCAGCAGCTCGGCGTCGACGTTGAAGGCGATGCCGTCCAGGGTGCGGCCGCCGCATTCGGTCTTCAGCACCAGCTTGAGGTGGCGCTCGCCGACGATGCGCTGCTGCACCACCTGGAACACGCCGTGGAACATCGGCTCGGGAAAATGCTGGCCCCAGGGCCCGGCAAGTCGCAGGGCCTTGGCCAGTTCCAGATGAAACTCCTCGATGCCCAGCTGCCCATCGGAAAGCATCCGTCCGGTCAGGTCGTCCTCGTCGAGCTGGTTGCGCACCTCGGCATCGAAGGCGGCGGCGAAGGCGCCGAGGTTGGCCTGCGGCAGCGACAGCCCGGCTGCCATGGCGTGCCCGCCGAACTTGCTGATCAACCCCGGATGGCGCGCCGCCACGGCGTCCAGCGCATCGCGGATGTGGAAGCCCTGCACCGAGCGCGCCGAGCCCTTGAGCAGGCCGTCGCCGGCATCGGCGAAGGCGATCGCCGGGCGGTGGTAACGCTCCTTCAGGCGCGAGGCAAGGATGCCGATCACGCCCTGGTGCCAATCCGCATCGAACAGGCAGAGGCCGAACGGCAAATCGTCCAGCGCCAGGTCCTTGAGCTGCGCCAGGGCCTCGCGCTGCATGCCCTGCTCGATGGACTTGCGGTCCTGGTTGAGCTGGTCGAGCTGCACCGCCATGTCGCGGGCCAGCGCTTCGTCGTCGCAGAGCAGGCATTCGATGCCCAGGCTCATGTCGTCCAGGCGCCCCGCCGCGTTCAGCCGCGGGCCGATGATGAAGCCGAGGTCGGTGGAGGTGATCTTGCGCGCATCGCGCCCGGCGACCTCGAGGATCGCCCGCAACCCCGGCCGCGCGCGTCCGGCGCGAATGCGCGCGAGACCCTGGTGGACGAGGATGCGGTTGTTCGCGTCCAGCGGCACCACGTCGGCGACGCTGCCCAGCGCCACCAGGTCGAGCAGCTCGGCGAGGTTCGGTTCGGCCAGCGACTGGCGGGCGAACCAGCCGCTCTCGCGCAATTTGGCGCGCAGCGCCAGCAGCACGTAGAAGATCACCCCGACGCCGGCGATGCACTTGCTCGGGAAGCTGCACTCGGGCTGGTTCGGGTTGACGATGGCGTCCGCCGCCGGCAGTTCGGAGCCCGGCAGGTGGTGGTCGGTGATCACCACGCCAAGCCCGGCCGCCTTCGCCGCCACCACGCCGTCGACGCTGGAGATGCCGTTGTCCACGGTCACCAGCAGGTCGGGGTTGCGCTGCAGCGCCACCGCGACGATTTCCGGGGTCAGCCCGTAGCCGTAGTCGAAGCGGTTGGGCACCAGGTAGTCGACGTGGCTGGCACCGAGCAGGCGCAGGCCGAGCACGCCGACCGCGCTGGCGGTGGCGCCGTCGGCATCGAAGTCGCCGACGAAGAGAATCCGCTGGCGCCGCTCCAGGGCGATCACCAGCAGTTCCACCGCGCGTTCGATGCCCTTCAACTGCCCGTACGGAATCAGCCGCGCCAGGCCCTTGTCCAGCTCGGCCACCGACTGCACCCCGCGCGCGGCATACAGGCGGCGCAGCAGCGGCGGCAAATCGCCGAGGTCGGGCAGGGTTTCGGGGAGCGGGCGGGGTTCGATGCGCATGGGATTCCAGGGATTATGGGATTGCGAGCTGTGTAGATACCGTCTTTCCCCTGCCGGGCGAAGGCCCGTTACGGAACGAAAGGCCGCGCTGGGGAAGACCCGCGGGCCTATCGGCGCTTCATCGATCCACCAGGCGGTGCGACGGAGCGATCCAGTCTCCGGCCTTCGTTCCAGGCTGAACGACGCCGAGCAGGCTTTTCAGCGTTCGCCCACCAGCCATTCCAGCTGCAACTCGTGCTGGCCGTTCTCGTCGGTGATGAACAGGGTGCCTTCGCTGATCATCACCGCCCAGTTGATCGAGCGCGGCAGATCGCGGGCCACGGCTTCCAGCGCTTCCTGCGGCACGGCGACGACGTTGATGTTCTTCAGACCGCGGACGCCGTCGAGCACCTTGCTCTGCCATACGCGCAGGTTGCCGTAGGCCAGCAGGCTGAAGCGTTCGGTGCGCCGCGAGCACCAGGTGATGCGCTCGGCGTCCGGCTGGCCGACTTCGATCCAGTGCAGCACGCGGTCGTCGAGGCTCTTCTCCCACAGCGCCGGCTCGTCCACATCGGACAGCCCGCGGCCGAAGGACAGCAGCTCGCCGTACCACAACAGGTAGCCGATCAGCCGGACCACCAGCCGCTCCTCGGTTTCCGAGGGGTGACGGGCGACGGTGAAGCGCGCCGTGTCGTAGACCGAGCGATCGAGGTCAGTGAGGTTTATTTCGACTTTGTAGGTTGTCGCTTGCAGGGCCATGTACGGCTTCCTGGCGGAATGGAAGCCGGCAAGTCTAGCGCGAATGCCCGCCCGGCACGACCACCGCCGGGAGCGCGGCGGCGTGCGCGGGAAGTATCGGAAGGGCTCGGCCGGGATAGCGATGTACCCCGGCTCGGCCCTCTAGCGGCCGCGACCCCTGCCGCAGAGCAGCGCGCCGATGGCCACGGCGCCAAGGCCGAGCATCGCCACGGTCGCCACCGGATGCATGCTGGCCTGCGTATAGAGGCTGTGGCGCAGCACGCGGCCGGGGTAATAGCCGCGGGCACGTGCGGTCAGCCCGCCGCCGTTCGGCCCGTGCAGCGCGCCCTGCCGGTTGGCGTCCGGCAGGCCGTTCTGCAGGCGGTCGTAGATGACCTTCTCGCTGAACCAGTCGTAGAAGCGCGGGAAATTCTGCGCGATCACGGTGAACGCCTTGGAGGCGCCGATGTACATGTCGCGGGTGGAATGCGCCGCGGCGTAGAGAATCGCCTCGGCGACTTCCTCCGGCGCATACAACGGCGGCGGCAGCACCGGCGCGCTGTCGGTGTAGTCCTTGGCGTGGTCGGTGAACAGCGTGTCGGTGGCGGCCGGGCGGATCAGCGTCACCGAGACCGGCGCCGCATCCTTTCGCAGTTCCACGCGCAGCACGTCGGTCATCGCCTTCACTGCATGCTTGGAGGCGGCGTACATGCCGTGCACGGGGATCGGCGCGGCCGACTCGGAGCTGCCCAGGTTGATGATCGCGCCGCCGTGCTCGCGCAGGTATTTGGCGGCGATGGTCGAGCCGTAATAGGTGCCCCAGAAGTTGGTTTCGAACAGGCGCCGATGGTCCGCGTCGCTGGCGTCCTCGATCTTGCCGATCACCGCGATGCCGGCGTTGTTCACCCAGGTATCGAAACGGCCGAACTTCTCGATGGCGAGGTCGGCGACCTGCTGCATGGCCTGACGATCGCCGACGTCGGCGGCCAGGGTGACCACCTGATCGCTGCCGCCGAGTTCGCCGGCGATCTGCTCCAGCGCCTCCTCGTTGCGCGCCACCAGCACCAGGCGGGCGCCCTTGGCCACGGCGGCGCGCGCGGTGGCGAGGCCAATGCCGCTGGAGGCGCCGGTGATAATGATGACCTGCTGGGCGAGCGGACGAAGATTGGGCTTCATGGAGTCCTCCTGTGCGGGGAAAGGGATACGGCGAAGGCGCTACAGCGCGGCCAAGCGCTCCGAAGAAGTAGAAGCGACGCAGCGATGCGGGGTTCCGCGCACGGGACCGGTGGTGCCCGGCGGCAATTGCCCTGCGCCAGAAAAAAAGAAACCCCGAGCCTTGGGGGAGATGCTCGGGGTTCAACGCCCGCCACGAAGGGCTGGACGGCCGGCACATGAACCTGGGAGCGGTAAGGTTTCATGTGCCTTGTAATTACTGACCGGAGAAAAAGCGCAATCGTTCAACCGGTCGTCGGGGAGCGAACTACAGCGCCGCGTAGTTCTTCACCCGGTCGCTGCCGCGGAGGTTGGCGATCACGTCGGGGGCGATGCGCCCTTCGATCACCAGCAGGTCGCGCAGGATACCGTCGACCACATCGGTCAGCGCGTATCGGTCGTTCAGTTGCCCCTTGCTCAGCGCGCGCTGGATGATCAGCTCGCCCGCTTCGTTGGCCAGTGTCATCACCCGTCCGCCGTCAGGACGGTCAGGCCCCAAAATCACCTTGTACGGCGCCAGGGCGCCTGCCAGCAATTCCGTTGTGCTTTCCATGTCCATCTCCACTTAAGGTTTTGAAAATAAAGGAGGTATAGCAAAGACCCGATAAGCGGAAGGAAAGTTCGAAAGCGTCCAGCGAAGCGCCGCCACGGCGAGCGCGGGGATCGGACAGATCCAGCCTGGGCGACGTTCGTTGCAGTGCCATGACGCAGATGCGAACAGGCCGGCAACGAGGCCGGCCTGAGCGCATGCGGGACGCGAAAAGCGTCGCGGGGATTACAGCGGTTTGCCGCGGTTGCCGTGCTCGGCGACGAAGGCCTGCACGGTCTTCAGGTCGTTGGCGAGCACGCTGTAGCGCTCTTCGCGGACGAACAGGTCGGCCAGGTGCGCCGGCAGCTCGATGGCCTTGGCGATGCCGGCCTTCTCCACCGCTTCGGGGAATTTCACCGGGTGCGCGGTGCCCAGCACCACCATCGGCGTGCTCAGGCTGCGCCGGCATTCGCGACCGGCGCGTACGCCGATGGCGGTGTGCGGATCGAGCACTTCGCCGGTTTCGGCGAACACCGCGGCAATGGTCTCGCAGGTCTGCTCGTCGTCCACCGCCAGCGAGTCGAACAGCTTGCGCGCCTCGCTCCAGCGGTCTTCGTCGACGCTGAAACCGCCGCCCTGCCTGAAGGTATCCATCAACCCGGCGATGGCCGCGCCATTGCGCCCGTGCAGGTCGAACAGCAGCCGCTCGAAGTTCGACGAAACCATGATGTCCATCGACGGCGACAGGGTCGCGTGCAGGGTTTCCTTGGCGTAGCTGTTGCCGCTCATGAAGCGGTGCAGGATGTCGTTGCGGTTGGTGGCGACGATCAGTTGGCTGACCGGCAGGCCCATGTTGCGCGCCAGGTAGCCGGCGAAGATGTCGCCGAAGTTGCCGGTCGGCACCGAGAAGGCGATGGAGCGCGCTGGCGCGCCGAGCTGCAGCGCGGCGTAGAAGTAGTAGACGATCTGGGCCATGATCCGCGCCCAGTTGATCGAGTTGACCGCCACCAGCCGGGTGCCCTTGAGGAAGCCCTGGTCGGCGAAGCTGGCCTTGACCATCTCCTGGCAGTCGTCGAAGTTGCCCTCGATGGCGATGTTGTGGATGTTCTCGCCGAAGGTGGTGGTCATCTGCCGACGCTGCACTTCGGACACCCGGTTGTTCGGGTGCATGATGAAGATGTCGACGTTTTCGCAGGCCTTGCAGCCCTCGATCGCCGCCGAGCCGGTGTCGCCGGAGGTGGCGCCCATGATCACCACGCGCTCGTTGCGCTTGGCCAGCACGTGGTCGAGCAGGCGACCGAGCAGTTGCAGGGCGAAGTCCTTGAACGCCAGGGTCGGGCCGTGGAACAGCTCGAGCACCCACTCGTTGCCGTTCAGCTGGCGCAGCGGCGCGATGGCGCTGTGGGCGAACACACCGTAGGTTTCCTCGAGGATGCGCTTGAAGTCGGCATCCGCGATGCTGCCGGCCACGAACGGGCGCATCACCCGGAAGGCCAGCTCGTGGTACGGCAGGCCGGCCCAGGACGCGATCTCTTCCTGGGTGAAGCGCGGCAGGTTTTCCGGGACGTAGAGGCCGCCATCGCTGGCCAGGCCGGCGAGCAGCACGTCTTCGAAGTTCAGGGCAGGCGCCTGGCCACGGGTACTGATATAGCGCATTTCGACAAACCTTCGCTGTGCGCGGCGCACCGGAGCGTCTGGCTCCGGGCGCGCGGCTGGATTAATTCAGTTGCTCGACGCGGATCCGCACGACATTGCCGGAAACGCCTTCCAGCGCCTCGAGGGCGGTGATGGCGTCGTCGATGCGCGCTTCCTGCACGCGATGGGTCACCAGGATCATCGGCACCAGGCCGTCCTGCTCCTCGGCTTCCTTCTGCATGATCGACTCGATGTTGATGCCACGCTCGGAAAGAATGCTCGCCACCTCGGCCAGCACACCGGGGAGGTCCTTGGCCTGAATGCGCAGGTAGTAGGCGCTCTCGCACTCGGCGATCGGCAGGATCGGGTGATCGGACAGCGAATCCGGCTGGAAGGCCAGGTGCGGCACGCGGTTGTGCGGGTCGGTGGTCAGCGCGCGAACCACGTCGACCACGTCCGCCACCACCGCCGAGGCGGTCGGTTCCATGCCGGCGCCGGCGCCGTAATAGAGGGTGCTGCCGACGGCGTCGCCATTGACCATCACCGCGTTCATCACGCCGTTGACGTTGGCGATCAGGCGATCGGCCGGGATCAGCGTCGGGTGCACGCGCAGCTCGATGCCCGCATCGGTACGGCGCGCCACGCCGAGGTGCTTGATCCGATAGCCCAGCGCTTCGGCGTAGTTGACGTCGGCGGTGGTCAGCCTGGTGATGCCTTCGGTGTAGGCCTTGTCGAACTGCAGCGGGATGCCGAAGGCGATCGACGCGAGGATGGTCAGCTTGTGCGCGGCGTCGATGCCTTCGACGTCGAAGGTCGGGTCGGCTTCGGCGTAACCCAGCGCCTGGGCTTCGGCGAGCACGTCGGGGAAGGTACGGCCCTTCTCGCGCATCTCGCTGAGGATGAAGTTGCCGGTGCCGTTGATGATCCCGGCCAGCCAGTTGATGCGGTTGCCGGCGAGACCTTCGCGGATCGCCTTGATCACCGGGATGCCGCCGGCCACCGCGGCTTCGAAGGCGACGATGACGCCCTTCTCGCGGGCCTTGGCGAAGATCTCGTTGCCGTGCACGGCGATCAGCGCCTTGTTCGCGGTGATTACGTGCTTGCCGTTGTCGATGGCCTTGAGCACCAGGTCGCGGGCCAGGGTGTAGCCACCGATCAGCTCGATGACGATGTCGATGTCCGGGTTGCTGGCCACGTCGAAGATATCGGCGGTAATGGGGGTAGTACCGGTATCGACTTTCGGGTTGGGGCGACGCGCGGCAATCTGGGCGACTTCGATTCCACGTCCGGCACGGCGGGAAATCTCCTCGGCATTGCGTTTGAGTACATTGAAGGTGCCGCCACCGACGGTCCCCAGCCCACAGATTCCCACTTTCACCGGTTTCACGCTGTACTCCCCATTACCGCGACCGCGCCCGGCGAGCGGGCGCATAAAAAGAGTCGCACTTTAGAAACCGGGGGGGCTTTAGTCAATCGCGCCCGGCGAGCGGAGAGCCGCTGCGGGCGCGGCGCGAGACCAAAAAGGGCTAGCGCGTCAGGCCAAGCCGCTCGTGCCACTGGGCGAGGGATTCCTCGGGGTACTCGTCGTACAGCTTGTCGTCCTTGCCCTGCTGCACTTCCACCCAGCTGGCCTTGGAGCCGAGCATCAGATGAACGTGCTCCGGGGGCACCGGCAGGTCGGTGTCGATGGCCGAGGCATGCGGGTGGACCAGGTCCGGCCAGCTCGGGTCCCACAGCCACAGCGCACTGCCGCATTCACGGCAGAAATTGCGCTCGCCGGAACTCACTTCGCCGCCGCCCATCTTCGCCCGGTAGACGCCGAGGTGCTGTTTGCCCTCGACTTCGAGCGTGCGGTTGTCGGCACCGAGGTTGATGGCGAAGCCGCCCCCGCCCGCCGTCTTGCGACAGATCGAGCAGTAGCAGCGCATGAAGGGATAGGGTTGTGCCGATTCGACAGAAAAACGCACGCTGCCGCAATGGCAGGAACCTTCGAGTTTCATCGCTTGCCTCCGGGTCGGGTCATGTCTGCATGTGACCCGCCCGGAGCGCTATCGCTCGCTCCGTCTGTCCGCGCTCACTGAGCCGCGAGCGCCTGCTTGATCAGCTCGGGCGCCGGCTGATAGCCGGGAATCAGCTGACCGTTGCCGAGCACGATGGCCGGCGTGCCGTTGACGCCGATGGACTGGCCGAGGGCGAACTGCTCGGACACCGGGTTGGCGCACTTGGCGGCGCTGACGTTCTTGCCGCTGACCATCTGGTCCATCGCCGCACGGCGGTCGCTGGAGCACCAGACCGCCTGCAGCTGCTGGTCGCCCGGCGAATCCAGGCCCTGCCGCGGGAACGCCAGGTAACGCACTTCGATGCCCTGCCGGTTGAGTTCGGCCACCTCGCCATGCAGCTTGTGGCAATACGGGCAGGTGGTGTCGGTGAACACCGTGATGTGGCCCTTGGTCTCGCCCTTGGCCGGGTACACCACCATCTGCTCCAGCGGCACCGCCGCGATCACCTTGGCGATGCCGCGGCTCTCGGCCTGCTCAGTGAGGTTGACCGGGTCGGCGCCGGCCTGCATCTGATAGAGGTAACCCTGCATCAGGTACTTGCCGTCGGCGCTGGCGTAGAGCACGCGACCACCCTTGAGCTGGACTTCATACAGACCGTCGAGCGGGCTCTTGGCGATGCTCTCGATCGGCAGGTCCTGGCCCAGGCTGCCGAGGGACTGGCGAATGGTTTTTTCCGCATCGTCCGCGTGTACGGCACCGATAACGAGGGCGAAACAGGCCCCGATGAGAAAACGAATACTGCGCATGGAACACTCCTGAATGGGTGCGAAAAGACTACCACAGGCAAACCGGCGCCTTCCTTCGCCGTTTGCCGTGAGGGGCACCGGCCGTCAGCCGCGCGGGTGATGCAGCGCATGCAGCTCCTGCAGGCGCGCACGGGCGATGTGGGTGTAGATCTGCGTGGTGGAAAGGTCGCTGTGGCCGAGCAGCATCTGCACCACGCGCAGGTCGGCGCCGTGGTTCAGCAGGTGGGTGGCGAAGGCGTGGCGCAGGGTGTGCGGCGACAGCGACTTGGCGATGCCGGCGACCTTGGCCTGCAGCTTGATCCGGTGCCAGAAGGTCTGCCGGGTCATCTGCTCGCCGCGCGAACTGGGGAACAGCACGTCGCTCGGCCTACCGTCGAGCAGCGCCCCACGCGCCTC
The DNA here is from genome assembly GCA_002418465.1 of Pseudomonas sp. UBA5782. Lineage (GTDB taxonomy): Bacteria > Pseudomonadota > Gammaproteobacteria > Pseudomonadales > Pseudomonadaceae > Pseudomonas_O. The sequence continues at coordinate 10,175 of DIEE01000138.1, forward strand.
GCGCACGTAGCGCTCGATCCACAGCATCGCCTCCTCGCCCAGCGGCACCAGGCGCTCCTTGCTGCCCTTGCCGAACACCCGCACCACACCCTGGCGCAGGTTGACCTGCTCCAGCGTCAGGCCGATCAACTCGCTGACACGCAGTCCGCAGGCATAGAGCACTTCGAGCATGGCGCGGTCGCGCAGGCCGATCGGCGTTTCCAGGTCCGGCGCCGCCAGCAGCGCCTCGACATCCGCTTCGGACAGCGACTTGGGCAAGGGCCGGCCGAGCTGCGGAAGCTCCACCAGCAGGGTCGGATCGCTGTCGATCAGCCCCTCGCGCAACAGGTAGCGGTAGAAGCCCCGCGCGCTGGAGAGAAAGCGCGCCGTCGAACGCGCCTTGTAGCCCTCGCCGAGGCGCCAGGCCAGGTGATCGAGCAGCGCCTCGCGGCCGGCGCCCTGCAGCTCGATGCCGCGCTCGCCGAGCCAACCGTTGAAATGCGCCAGATCGCTGAGGTAGGCCGAGCGGGTATGCGGCGACAGCCCCTTCTCCAGCCACAGGGCGTCGAGGAAACGGTCGATCAGCGGATGGTCTTTGGCGGGCATGGCACACATACAGGCGAAACGGGCCGGCAGTCTTTCACAGCAGCCGGCCCAGGCAAAGCGATCAGACCGGGAAGTCGCCGAGCACCGGGATCGGCCGCTGCTGCGCGTCCACCGCGACGGAGCTGAACACGCCGTGGATCGCCCGCTCGCGGCCGTCCTGATACATGCTCTCTACGTACACCTCGACCTGCACCTTGAGGCTGGTGTTGCCGACCTTGATCACCGTACCGATCAGCTCGACGATCGAGCCGGCGGGAATCGGATGGTTGAAGTCGATGCGGTCGGACGACACCGTGACCAGCGCCAGGCGGCAGAAACGCGTGGCGGCGATGAACGAGACCTCGTCCATCCAGGCCAGCGCGGTGCCGCCGAAGAGGGTGTTGTGGTGATTGGTGGTCGGCGGGAATACCGCCTTGGTGACGCGGGTTTCCGACAGCGCGATGCGGCGCTGGATTTCCTGCTCTCTCGGGGTCATGCGCTCAACTGCGTGAAGAATCGATGGGACTCACGGCGGACGCTAGCGCCGCAAGGACGAATCGCAGGCAAGAAAAAAGCAGCCCGCAGGCTGCTTTTTTTCGTCAAGGCGACCGGTCTTAGACCAGTTTTTCCTTGATGCGCGCTGCCTTGCCGGACAGCTCGCGGAGGTAGTACAGCTTGGCTTTGCGAACGTCACCACGACGCTTCACGCTCAGGCTGTCGACCAGCGGCGAGTAGGTCTGGAAAGTACGCTCGACGCCAACGCCGTTGGAGATCTTGCGAACGGTGAACGCGCTGTTCAGGCCGCGGTTACGCTTGCCGATCACGACACCTTCGAAGGCCTGCAGACGCTGACGGTCGCCTTCCTTCACCTTGACTTGAACGATAACGGTGTCGCCCGGGGCGAAGGGCGGAATTTCCTTGCCCATCTGCTCGGCTTCGATCTGCTGGATGATCTTGTTGGTCATGTCGTGCGCTCCTAAGACAAACCCTCTGGGCCTGCCATCGATACGTTAACTATCGTCCCGCTGGCGAAGGTATTCCGCCAACAGCTTTTGCTCTTCTCCAGAAAGCGAGCGGCTATCCAGAAGATCGGCACGTCGTTCGTAGGTCCGCCCGAGGGCCTGCTGCAAACGCCAACGCCGGATGTGTTCGTGGTTGCCGCTGAGCAGCACCTGCGGAACACGTTTATCCGCATACACCTCCGGGCGGGTGTAGTGCGGACAATCGAGCAGGCCGTCGGTGAACGAGTCCTCCTCGGCGGAATCCGCATGGCCCAATGCACCGGGCAGCAAGCGGGTGACCGCATCGATCAGCACCATCGCCGGCAGCTCACCGCCGGACAACACGTAATCGCCAATCGACCATTCTTCATCCACGTGCGCTTCGATGAAGCGTTCGTCGATGCCTTCGTAGCGCCCGGCGATGAGGATCAACGACTCCTCCTGCGCCAGCTGCTGCACGGCCGCCTGCTTCAGCTGGCGGCCCTGGGGCGACAGGTAGATCACCTTCGCCCGCTCTCCGGCGGCTTGCCTGGCAGCTGCCAGCGCCCGTTCCAGAGGCTGAATCTTCATCACCATGCCGGGGCCGCCGCCGAAGGGCCGGTCATCCACCGTCTGGTGGCGATCCTCGGTGAAGCTCCGCGGGTTCCAGCAGGTCAGCGCGAGCAGACCCTGTTTCACCGCACGGCTGGTGATGCCGTATCCGCTGATGGCGGAAAACATCTCCGGGAAAATGCTGATGACTTCAACCCGCATGGCATTCACGCAAAGTCAGAAATCCGCATCCCAGTCGACCCGCATTTCGCCAGCGGCCAGATCGATCGACTGCACGCACTGCTCCGTGTAGGGCAGCAGGCGTTCGCGATCGTCGAGGCTGCCGGTGCAGGGCTTGACCACCATCACGTCGTTGGCACCGGTCTCCAGCAAGTGGTCGATCACGCCGAACAGTTGTCCGAGCTGATCGATGACCCTCAAGCCTTCCAGTTGGTGCCAGTAGAACTCGTCGGCGCCGAGTGCCGGCAGATCGCCGCGGGGGACGCAGATTTCGAAGCCCGCGAACGTCAGAGCGACATCGCGATCATCGAGCCCCTTCAGCTTCGCCACCAGGAACTTGCCCTGGGGACGTCCGCCAACCAGCTCAACCTGCTTGACCTCGTTGTCACGCCTGAGCGTCCAACGGCGATAGTCGAGCACGTTGTCGACCGGGTCGGTAAAGGAATACACCTTCACTTCGCCGCGAATGCCGTGCACCGAGAAAATCTTGCCAAGAACGATCAGGTCCTCGGCGGGCGCCGGCAACGTATTCATGGATGCTTAGGCCGCAGCCTTGGCAGCTTCCTTGAGCAGTTGTGCAACGCGCTCGGACGGCTGTGCGCCCTGGCTCAGCCAGTAGCTGGCGCGTTCCTGGTCGACCGACAGCTTGACTTCAGCGCCGGAAGCAACCGGGTTGAAGAAGCCGATACGCTCGACGAAGCGACCGTCGCGCGCATTGCGGCTGTTGGTCACGGTCAGGTGGTAGAAGGGGCGCTTCTTGGAGCCGCCACGGGCAAGACGGATGGTTACCATTGAACTTCGTTCCTGTAGTCGGTGCTTTGCAAATCGAAACAAGCATTGGGCCATAGGGGCCCGAAAGGCCGCATATTCTAAGGATTATCCGGATTTTTGCAAATGGCTTTTTCAAAATGAGCGGCTGTATCGGCCGGACGGCGCGAATTGCTCGCGCCAGCCGACTCGCCGCGCCGGAACCGCTCACGGTCTCCCGGGCAGAAGATCGCGGAAAGGCTCTCAGAGCTTGGGCATGCCGCCGCCGGGGAGCATGCCGCCCATCCCGCGCATCATCTTGGCCATGCCGCCCTTGGCGGTGAATTTCTTCATCATCTTCTGCATCTGCTTGTGCTGCTTGATCAGCCGACCGATGTCCTGCACCTGGGTGCCCGAGCCCATGGCGATGCGGCGCTTGCGCGAGCCGCTGATGATGTCCGGATCGCGACGCTCGTGCGGGGTCATCGAGTTGATGATCGCTTCCATCTGCTTGAACTGCTTCTCCGCCGCGCCCTGGGCGTTGCCCATCTGCGCCAGGTTCATGCCACCCATCTGCGGGAGCTTGTCCATCAGGCCGCCGAGGCCGCCCATGTTCTTCATCTGTTGCAGCTGGTCGCGGAAGTCTTCGAGGTCGAAGCCCTTGCCCTTCTTCAGCTTCTTGGTGAGTTTCTCGGCCTTCTCGCGATCCAGGGTCTGCTCGGCCTGCTCGATCAGGCTGAGCACGTCGCCCATGCCGAGGATGCGCGAGGCGATGCGGTCGGGGTGGAACGGCTCGAGCGCGTCGCTCTTCTCGCCCATGCCGAGGAACTTGATCGGCTTGCCGGTCACGTGGCGCACGGACAGCGCCGCGCCGCCACGGGCATCGCCGTCGACCTTGGTCAGCACCACGCCGGTGAGCGGCAACGCCTCGCCGAACGCCTTGGCGGTGTTGGCCGCGTCCTGGCCGGTCATGGCATCGACCACGAACAGCGTCTCGGCCGGTTTCACCGCGGCGTGCACGGCCTGGATTTCGGCCATCATCTCGGCGTCGACGTGCAGGCGGCCGGCGGTATCCACCAGCACCACGTCGATGAACTTCAGCTTGGCTTCGCGAATCGCCGCCTCGGCGATCGCCACCGGCTGCTGGCCGATGTCGGACGGGAAGAAGGTCACGCCGACTTCGCCGGCCAGGGTTTCCAGCTGCTTGATCGCCGCCGGGCGGTAGACGTCGACCGACACCACCATCACCGACTTCTTCTTGCGCTCCTTGAGGAAGCGCGCCAGCTTGCCCACCGTGGTGGTCTTGCCCGCGCCCTGCAGACCGGCCATCAGCACCACCGCCGGCGGCGTGACGTTGAGCACCAGGTCCTCGTTGGCCGCGCCCATCAGCTCTTCCAGCTCGGCGCGCACCACCTTCACGAACGCCTGGCCCGGGGTCAGGCTCTTCGATACTTCCGTACCGACCGCGCGATCCTTGACCTTGTTGACGAAGTCCTTGACCACCGGCAGCGCGACGTCGGCCTCGAGCAGCGCCATGCGCACTTCGCGCAGAGTGTCCTTGATGTTGTCCTCGGTTAGCTTGGCCTTGCCGGTGACATGGCGAAGCGTCTGGGACAAACGGTCGGTCAAGTTTTCGAACATGCGCGTTCCTTTGGAAAATGCGGGGTGGCGGCAAGGCCGGGGAGTATATCAACAGCATCGGCGAATGGCTTCTCAGGCCAGACGGATCACCATCGCGCCCGCCGCAATGAACGCCGTCGCCAACCCACGGCGCGGGCCGATGCGCTCGCCGAACAACAGCACCGAGAGCAGTGTGGCGAACAGGATCGAGGTTTCCCGCAGCGCGGCGACGCTGGCCACCGGCGCCAGCGTCATCGCATACAGCGCGATGCCGTAAGAGCCGAGGGTGCCGCTGCCGCCCACCAGCGGCAACGCCGGTCGCGAACGCGCATAGCGCAGCAGTTCGCGCGGCCGGCGAATTAGCGTCCAGCCGAGCAGGGGAATCGCGGTAAGCAGGAAGATCCACAGCGTGTAGCCGACCGGCGCCTGCGACAGGCGCACGCCCATGCCGTCGATCAGCGTGTAGCTGGCGATCAGGCAGGCATTCAGTAACGCGAGCCCGCTGGTGCGCAGGCTGACGCCATTGCGCAGCCAGGCGTCCAGCGCCAGACCGAGCACGCCCGAACAGATCAGCAGCACGCCTCCCCAGCCGGTGAGCGACAGCGATTCGCCGAGCAGCGGCGCACTGGCCAGCGCCACCAGCAGCGGCGCGGTGCCGCGCATCAGCGGATAGGCCTGGCTCAGGTCGCCATGCCGATAGGCCGCCGCGACCAACTGGTAATAGAGGACCTGGGCGCACACCGAACCCGCCAGGTACGGCCAGCTGGCCGACGCCGGCGCGTCGACGAAGCACAGGCCGAGCGCGGCGATCGAGCCCGCACCACTGGTTACCAGCACCGCATTCAGGGAGGTGTCCTGGCCGGACTTCACCGCCGCGTTCCAGCCGGCGTGAAGCAGGGCGGCGAACAGCACCATCAATACAACGCTTGCGGACATCGGAGAATTCCTCGAACGACGCCGCAGCATAGCAACAGGCCGCCAGCCGAACGCCAGGACCAGTTGCCAGGCGGCCCTGCACCCAGCGGCAGAGCGCCTCGCCAGGGGCTCGATACTTTCGTGGGCGCCCGCTTGTATGCCACACTCACGCCCTTTCGGGCCCATGCCTCAAGGATCTATGCACCCTCTGCTGCCCAGCCTCGCCGCCGCCCTCCTCTATCTTGGTGTCACCGCTTACCAGGGTCTGCGCGTTCGTCAGCGCATCAAGCCGAACAAGACGCTGATCGGCGCATTCGGCGTCCTCGCGCTGCTTTTCCACGGTGGCAGCCTGTTCATGCAGTTGCACGCGAACCAGGGCCTGTCGCTGGACTTCTTCAACGCCTCCAGCCTGATCGCCTTCGCGGTGATCCTCATCACCCTGCTCGCCTGCCTGCGCATTCCGGTGGAAAACCTGCTGCTGCTGCTGATGCCGCTGGGCGCGCTGACCGCCCTGCTGGCGCAGCTGATGCCGTCCGGCACGGTGCAGCCGATCGACGAGGAGCCGGGGATTCTCGCGCACATCCTGCTGTCGATCGTCGCCTACGGGCTGCTCACCATCGCCGTGCTGCAGGCGCTGCTGCTGTTGCTGCAGGACCACCAGCTCAAGCACAAGCACCCCTCCGGGCTGATCAAGAACTTCCCGCCGCTGCAGACCATGGAAAGCCTGCTGTTCGGCTTCCTCTGGGCCGGCTGGATCCTGCTCTCGCTGTCGCTGTTCTCCGGCTGGCTGTTCTTCGAGGATCTGTTCGCCCAGCACCTGGTGCACAAGACCCTGCTCTCGTGCCTGGCCTGGGTGGTCTTCGGCGTGCTGCTGTGGGGTCGTCACCAGCTCGGCTGGCGCGGGCACAAGGCGATCCGCTGGACGCTGGCGGGCTTCTGCCTGCTGATGCTGGCCTACTTCGGCAGCAAGCTGGTCCGCGAATTCATCCTGCACATCTGACCCTAGGCTGCCGTGGACACTCTCGATCAAGGCTCTCTGATCGGCCTGCTGATCTTTCTGGCGCTGCTCTCGGCGTTCTTCTCGGCGAGCAAGAGCGCCGTTCTCGGCCTCGATCGCCAGCAGCTGCGCGAGCTGGCCAGCCAGGGTTCGCTCGGCGCCAAGCGCATCAATGCCCTGCTCAAACGCCCGCAACGCCTGTTCGGCAGCCTGCTGCTGGGCAACAGCCTGGCGCTGATGTTCGGCGCCGCCGTGGCCGGCCTGATCGGCTTGCGCCTGCGCGGCGAGCCCGGCCTGTTCGCCGCG
>DIEE01000133.1:0-307 GCA_002418465.1 Pseudomonas sp. UBA5782
GGGGCCGAGCAGGCCGACCACCTGGCCGCTTTCGATCGACAGGCTGACATCACGGACGACCTGGCGCCCCTTGTAGCTCTTCGCCAGGTGCTGCGCTTTCAGTGTGGCCATTACTGGGGTTGCCCCTGCTGCTGCTCTTTCTTCTTCGGCTGGATCACCATGTCTACCCGCGGACGCGGCGCGGTGACGTTGTTGCCCGTCGCGCGGCCGGCATTGACGATCTGCCGCTGGGTGTCATAGACGATCTTCTCGCCCTGGAAGGTATTGCCTTGCTGCACGACCTTGGCCTGGTCGATCAGCACGATGC
>DIEE01000133.1:384-16503 GCA_002418465.1 Pseudomonas sp. UBA5782
CACCGTGTCGCCGGTGATCTTCAGCGTGCCCTGGGTGATCACCACGCCGCCGCGGTAGACGGCCACGCCCTGCTTGTCATCGAGTTCGGCGCTGTCCGCCTGGACCCGGATCGGCTGGTCGCGGTCGGAGGGGAGGGCCCATGCGCCTGCGCTTCCCAGCGCACCGCCCAGGCTGATCAACAGGGGAAGAGCACGGAGGGAGAAACTTTTAACGAGCCTCATACTGGCCTCTTACGTTGGACTTCAGGGTCATCCTGCTGTCATTCAGATACGCTTTCATTCCATTTGCCGTGGTCACCCCGTTGGCGGCGTCGATTCTAACGGCTTGCTCGGTCTGCGCATATTGCTGCTGCGGGAATACGGTCAGGCGGCTGGTGGTGAGCACGGTCGGGCGGCCCTTGGCGTCGGTGCGCTCGACGCGCACGGCGTCGATCAGCTCGGCCTGGGTGCCGCCGGGCGCGACCTCGGCACGGTCGCTGCGCACGTGCCAGGGCAGCTCCGTGCCGCGGTAGAGCATCAGGTCCGGCGAGCTGACCAGGGTGACGTCGCTGGCCTTGACGTGCTCCAGCTTGGTTGCGGTCATCTCGTACTGCAGCTTGCCGTCCGGCTGGTACTGGCGGATACGCGAGTTGTCCACGTAGAAATCGATCTCGGCATCGTCGACCTGGGCGGCCGGCCGGTCGAGGAAGCTTTCCGGGCGGATGTTCCAGTAGCCCAGCGCCAGCAGCAGGGCGGCGAACAGGACCAGGGGGCCGAAGGTGCGCAGTTTACGGAGCATCGCGGAACCTCAGAGGTAGGCTGACTGGGCGGCTTCGAGGGTGCCTTGGGCGGCCATGATGAACTCGCAGAATTCACGCGCCGCACCCTCGCCACCGCGGGCGTGGGTGACGCCATGGGCATGCTGGCGCACGAAGGCGTCGGCGCTGGCCACCGCCATGCCCAGGCCGACGCGGCGAATCACCGGCAGGTCGGGCAGGTCGTCGCCGAGGTAGGCGACCTGGGCATAGTCCAGGCCGAGCTGGCCGAGCAGCTCGTCGAGCACCACCAGCTTGTCCTCGCGGCCCTGATAAAGGTGCTGGATGCCGAGGTTCTGCGCACGGCGTTCGACTACGGGCGTCTTGCGCCCGCTGATGATGGCGGTGCTCACGCCGGAGCCGATCAGCATCTTGATGCCGTGGCCGTCCAGCGTATTGAAGGTCTTGAATTCGCTGCCGTCGGTGAGGAAGTACAGCTTGCCGTCGGTGAGCACGCCGTCGACGTCGAAGATCGCCAGCTTGATCGCCCTGGCGCGTTGCAGCAGTTCGGCATTGCTCATCACATCACTCCCGCGCGCAGCAGATCGCCGAGGTTGAAGGCGCCGATCGGCCGGTCGGCCTCGTCGACCACCACCAGCGCGCTGATCTTGTTGTCTTCCATGATCTTCAGCGCTTCGGCGGCGAGCATGTCCGGACGCGCGGTCTTGCCGTGCACGGTCATGACTTCGTCGATCAGCGCCTGGCGGATGTCCAGCTCGCGATCCAGCGCGCGGCGCAGGTCGCCGTCGGTGAATATCCCGGCAAGGTGGCCGTCGGGGTCGACCACCGCGGTCATGCCCAGGCCCTTCTGGGTCATTTCCAGCAGCGCCTGGCGCAGCGAAGTGCCCTGGGCCACCTGCGGCAATGCGGCGCCGCTGTGCATCACGTTCTCCACCTTGAGCAGCAGGCGGCGGCCGAGTGCGCCGCCGGGGTGGGAGAAGGCGAACTGCTCGGCGGTGAAGCCGCGTGCCTCCATCAGCGCGATCGCCAGCGCGTCGCCGAGCACCAGCGCGGCGGTGGTGGAGGAGGTAGGCGCCAGGCTCAGCGGGCAGGCTTCCTTGTCGACGCCGGCGTCCAGATGCACGTCGGAGGCCAGCGCGAGCAGCGATTGCGGGTTGCCGGTCATGCCGATCAGCTTTATGCCGAGGCGCTTGATCAGCGGCAGCAGGGTGACGATTTCCGCGGCGGTGCCGGAGTTCGACAGCGCCAGCACCACGTCGTCGCCGGTGATCATGCCCATGTCGCCGTGGCTGGCCTCGGCCGGGTGAACGAAGAACGAGGTGGTGCCGGTGCTGGCCAGGGTGGCGGCGATCTTGCGGCCGATGTGGCCCGACTTGCCCATGCCGAGAACCACCACGCGGCCCGTGCTGGCGAGGATCAGCTCGCAGGCGCGGGTGAATTCGCCGTCGAGGCGAGGCAGCAGGCCTTCGATCGCTTCGATTTCCAGGCGGATGGTGCGTTGGGCCGATTGGATCAGGTCGTTCGATGAGGTCATGGGCGGCAGCGGTTCGATCAAAAGGGGACGATTATACCGGCAAAGGCCGCCAACGCTCACCTGCCTTCGCCCGCAGGCTGCCCGGGCGAAACATGCAACCACATGCTTCGCCATCTTTGGGCACCGTTGCGGCGGTGCTATAGTGCGCGCCCAAACCGGCTAGCCGGAATACGCCTGTGCCCTCGAGAAGGTGCCTGGCGTCTGCTGGAAAGGCTGTTTTGCAAGGAGTCTCAATGAGCGGCGATAACGGTTATGCGGTCGAGCTGAAGGGCGTCACCTTCAAGCGCGGCGCGCGTAACATCATGAACAATGTCGACATCCTCATTCCGCGTGGCAAGGTCACCGGGATCATGGGACCGTCCGGCAGCGGCAAGACCACCCTTCTTCGGCTCATCGCCGCCCAGCTCAAGCCGTCCAGCGGCGAGGTGTGGGTCAACGGGCAGAATCTGCCCTGCCTGTCGCGCCACGAGCTGTTCGACATGCGCAAGCAGATGGGCGTGCTGTTCCAGAGCGGCGCGCTGTTCACCGACCTCGACGTGTTCGAGAACGTCGCCTTCCCGCTGCGCGTGCACACCAAGCTGCCCGAGGAAATGATCCGCGACATCGCCCTTATGAAGTTGCAGGCGGTGGGTCTGCGTGGCGCCGCGGAGCTGATGCCGGACGAGCTGTCCGGCGGCATGAAGCGCCGCGTGGCGCTGGCCCGGGCGATCGCGCTGGACCCGCAGATACTCATGTACGACGAACCTTTCGTCGGCCAGGACCCGATCGCCATGGGCGTCCTGGTGCGCCTGATCCGGCTGATCAACGACGCGCTGGGCATCACCAGCATCGTGGTTTCCCATGACCTGGCCGAAACCGCCAGCATCGCCGACTACATCTATGTGGTCGGCGATTCGCAGGTGCTCGGCCATGGTACGCCGCAATCGCTGCGCGAATCGGATAACCCGCGCATTCGCCAGTTCATGAAGGGCACTCCGGACGGTCCGGTGCCGTTCCACTATCCGGCGGCGGACTACCGCGACGAACTCCTGGGGAGGCGCTGATGCGCAAGAAGTCTGTCCTCGAGCGGGTGCGTCTGCTCGGCAAGGCCGGTATCGACACGGTTGCCGCGCTGGGGCGTTCCACCCTGTTCCTGCTGCGCGCCCTGTTCGGTCGCAGCGAGCTGGGCGGCGGCATGCAACTGCTGATTCGCCAGCTGTATTCGGTCGGCGTGATGTCGCTGGCGATCATCGTGGTGTCCGGCATGTTCATCGGCATGGTGTTGGCGCTGCAGGGCTACAACATCCTCAGCAAGTACGGCTCGGACCAGGCGGTCGGCCAGATGGTCGCGCTGACCCTGCTGCGCGAACTCGGCCCGGTGGTCACCGCGTTGCTGTTCGCCGGTCGCGCAGGCTCCGCGCTGACCGCCGAGATCGGCAACATGAAGTCCACCGAGCAGCTTTCCAGCCTGGAAATGATCGGCGTCGACCCGCTCAAGTACGTCATCGCGCCGCGCCTGTGGGCCGGTTTCATTTCCATGCCGCTGCTGGCGCTGATCTTCAGCGTGGTCGGCATCTGGGGCGGCGCGATGGTCGCCGTCGACTGGCTGGGCGTCTACGAAGGCTCCTTCTGGGCGAACATGCAGAGCAGCGTGACCTTCACCTCGGACGTGCTCAACGGGGTGATCAAGAGCGTGGTGTTCGCCTTCGTGGTGACCTGGATCGCCGTGTTCCAGGGCTATGACTGCGAGCCGACCTCCGAAGGCATCGGTCGGGCGACGACAAGAACCGTGGTTTACGCTTCGCTGGCCGTGCTCGGGCTGGACTTTATTCTGACCGCTTTGATGTTTGGAGATTTCTGATGCAAATCCGCACCCTCGAAATCGGTGTCGGCATGTTCCTGCTGGCCGGTCTGCTAGCGCTGCTGCTGCTCGCCCTGCGTGTCAGCGGCCTGTCGCCGAGCGCTCAGGACAATACCTACACGCTGTATGCAAACTTCGACAACATTGCGGGTCTTACCGTAAGGGCGAAGGTGACCATGGCCGGTGTCAACATCGGCAAGATCACCGCTATCGACCTGGACCGCGATACCTACACCGGTCGCGTGACCATGGCGATAGACGAGTCGGTGAACAACCTGCCGACCGATTCGACCGCTTCGATCCTCACCGCCGGCCTGCTGGGCGAGAAATACATCGGCATCAGCGTCGGCGGTGAAGAGGAAGTGCTGAAAGAGGGCGGTACCATCCGCGACACGCAATCGTCGCTGGTACTGGAAGACCTCATCGGCAAATTCCTGATGAATTCGGTGAATAAAGAAGCCAAATGAGGATGTGCACCATGCTGACTTCCCTGCGCCGCGGCCTTTTGATCCTGCTCGCTGCCCTGCCGCTGTTCGCCATTGCCGCGCCGTCCGCGCAGCAGGTCGTGCAAAAGACCGTGGATGAGCTGCTTTCCGACCTGCAGGCCAACAAGCAGCAGTACAGCAGTGACCGCGAAGCCTTCTACCAGGCGCTCAACGACATCCTCGGGCCGGTGGTCGACTCCGAGGGCATCTCGCGCAGCATCATGACCGTCAAGTACTCGCGCAACGCCTCGCCCGAGCAGATCAGCCGCTTCGAGGAAAACTTCAAGCGCAGCCTGATGCAGTTCTACGGCAACGCGCTGCTGGAGTACGACAACCAGGACATCAAGGTGCAGTCCGCCAAGGAAGACGGCGAGCGCGCCACCGTCGGCATGAACGTCACCGACAGCAAGGGCACGGTCTACCCGATCTCCTACACGCTGGTGAAACTGAACGATCAGTGGAAGCTGCGTAACGTGATCATCAACGGCATCAACATCGGCAAACTGTTCCGCGACCAGTTCGCCGACGCCATGCAGAAGAACGGCAACGACCTGGACAAGACCATCGATGGCTGGGCCCAGGTGGTCGAGAAGGCCAAGGACACCGAGGCCGGCAAGAAGGCGGCCGCTCAATGAACGACGTCAGCCTAGCCAGCATCCGCGAGGATGCGCCCGGCGAGCTGGCCCTGGTCGGCGTGATCGACTACGGCTCCGGTCCGGCATTGCGTGAGGCCGGGCGCGAGCTGATCGCGGCGAGCAGCGTCAACCGGCTGGTCATCGATTGCGCCGACGTGGAGAAATCCAGCAGCGTCGGCCTGTCGCTGCTGCTGTCGTTCATGCGCGACGCCAAGCAGGCCGACAAGTCGCTGGTGGTGCGCAACCTGCCGACCGACATGCGCCAGATAGCCCAGGTGTGCGAGTTGCTCGGCGTGTTGCCGCTGGAGGCCTGAGCGCGCCGATCTGCGGATTCGCAGGCGCCGGGCTTTTTTTGTATCATTGCCGGCTCGCGAGCCCAGGCTCTGCCGTCAAGTATTCGTGCGTCGATCGAGGTTCAACATGCAGGCCACACAAGTGAAGCAATTCCTGGAAGAGAAGCTGCCGGGAGCCGTTGTGGAAGTCGAAGGCGAAGGCTGCAACTTCCAGTTGAACCTGATCAGCGACGAGCTGGCCGCGCTCGGCCCGGTCAAGCGCCAGCAGCAGGTCTACAGCCATCTCAACCCGTGGATCGCCGACGGCAGCATCCATGCGGTGACCATGAAGTTCTTCAGCCAGAGCGCCTGGGCTGAACGCGCGTAACGCGCCGTTCCCACCGACACCCAATCACCTGGCAGCCGCGCAACCCATCGCCGCGGCGCCCGATTCATCCAACGCGGCCCGCGAGCCTGCTGGCGACGAGATTCCCATGGACAAACTGATCATTACCGGCGGCATTCCCCTGAATGGTGAAATCCGCATTTCCGGGGCGAAGAACTCGGCGCTGCCGATCCTCGCCGCGACCCTGCTGGCCGACACCCCGGTCACCGTGTGCAACCTGCCGCACCTGCACGACATCACCACCATGATCGAGCTGTTCGGCCGCATGGGCGTCGAGCCTGTGATCGACGAGAAGCTCAGCGTCGAAGTCGACGCGAGCAGCATCAAGACGCTGATCGCGCCCTACGAGCTGGTCAAGACCATGCGCGCCTCGATCCTCGTGCTCGGCCCGATGGTCGCCCGTTTCGGCGAAGCCGAAGTGGCGCTGCCCGGCGGCTGCGCGATCGGTTCGCGTCCGGTCGACCTGCACATCCGCGGCCTCGAGGCGATGGGCGCGCAGATCGACGTCGAAGGCGGCTACATCAAGGCGCGTGCGCCAGCCGGCGGCCTGCGTGGCGCCAAGTTCTTCTTCGACACGGTCAGCGTGACCGGCACCGAGAACATCATGATGGCCGCTGCCCTGGCCAACGGCCGCAGCGTGCTGGAAAACGCCGCGCGCGAACCGGAAGTGGTCGACCTGGCCAACTTCCTCATCGCCATGGGCGCGCAGATCAGCGGCGCCGGCACCGACACCATCGTCATCGATGGCGTCAAACGCCTCGGCGGCGGACGCTACAGCGTGATGCCCGACCGTATCGAAACCGGCACCTACCTCGCCGCCGCTGCCGCCACCGGCGGCCGGGTGAAGCTCAAGGACACCGATCCGACCATCCTCGAAGCGGTGCTGCTCAAGCTCCAGGAAGCGGGCGCCTTCATCGACACCGGCGACAACTGGATCGCCCTCGACATGAAGGGCAATCGGCCGAAGGCGGTGAACATCCGTACCGCGCCGTACCCGGCGTTCCCGACCGACATGCAGGCGCAGTTCATCTCCCTCAACGCCATCGCCGAAGGCACTGGCGCGGTGATCGAGACGGTGTTCGAGAACCGCTTCATGCACGTCTATGAAATGAACCGCATGGGCGCGCAGATCCTCGTCGAGGGCAACACCGCCATCGTCACCGGCGTACCCAGGCTGAAAGGCGCTCCGGTGATGGCTACCGACCTGCGCGCTTCCGCCAGCCTGGTGATCGCCGGCCTGGTCGCGGAGGGCGATACGCTGATCGACCGCATCTACCACATTGACCGTGGCTACGAGTGCATCGAGGAAAAGCTGCAGTTGCTGGGCGCGAAAATCCGTCGCGTGCCGGGCTAGTAAGGGTATTTCATGCTCACCATCGCGCTGTCCAAGGGACGCATTCTCGACGATACCCTGCCGCTGCTGGCCGAGGCCGGCATCGTGCCGACCGAGAATCCGGACAAGAGCCGCAAGTTGATCATCCCCACCACCCAGGATGACGTGCGCCTGCTGATCGTCCGTGCCACCGACGTGCCGACCTACGTCGAGCACGGTGCTGCCGACCTCGGCGTGGCCGGCAAGGACGTGCTGATGGAGTACGGCGGCCAGGGCCTCTACGAACCGCTCGACCTGCGCATCGCCAAGTGCAAGCTGATGACCGCCGGCGCCATCGGCGCGCCGACGCCCAAGGGCCGGCTGCGCGTGGCGACCAAGTTCGTCAACGTCGCCAAGCGCTACTACGCCGAGCAGGGCCGCCAGGTCGACATCATCAAGCTCTACGGCTCGATGGAGCTGGCACCGCTGGTGGGCCTGGCCGACAAGATCATCGACGTGGTCGACACCGGCAACACGCTGAAGGCCAACGGCCTCGAAGCGCAGGAACTGATCGCCACCATCAGCTCCCGGCTGATCGTCAACAAGGCCTCGATGAAGATGCAGCACGCCCGCATCCAGGCGCTCATCGACACCCTGCGCGCGGCCGTCGAACGACACCATCACTGACCGCCGTGCGGCCTGGCCGCATCCGCCTATCCGCGTCATAGCCATAATCTCAGGTGCCCGCGCGGACGGCTTGGTAGTCTAGCGGCGCCTGAGACCTGTCCACGATCCGCTGCGCCGATCGGGCTGTGTCGAAAGCGGAACCTGGGGTGGCTTCATGAACCGCCCTTTGCCGCTTTTGCCCTGCCTCCTCTGCGTGCGCGATGACCCGGACAGCTCATCGAATCGCCAATCAAGAGGCCCGTCATGACCGCTCCCATCGCTATCCGCCGACTCGACGCCACCGATCCCGATTTCGCCCGGCATCTGGATCATCTGCTGAGCTGGGAGAGCGTGTCCGACGAGGGCGTCAACCAGCGCGTGCTGGACATCATCCGCAACGTGCGCGAGCGCGGCGATGCGGCGTTGGTCGACTACACCCGCCAGTTCGACGGCCTCGAGGTCGCTGCCATGGCCGACCTGATCCTGCCGCGCGAGCGCCTGGAGCTGGCGCTGCAGCGCATCACCCCGGCGCAGCGCGAGGCGCTGGAGAAGGCCGCCGAGCGCGTGCGCAGCTACCACGAGAAACAGAAGCAGGATTCCTGGACCTACACCGAGGCCGACGGCACCGTGCTCGGGCAGAAGGTCACGCCGCTGGATCGCGCCGGGCTCTACGTGCCGGGTGGCAAGGCCTCGTACCCGTCGTCGGTGCTGATGAACGCGATTCCGGCCAAGGTCGCCGGGGTTCCGGAAGTGGTGATGGTGGTGCCGACCCCGCGCGGCGAGATCAACGAGATCGTTCTTGCCGCGGCAGCCATCGCCGGCGTCGACCGCGTGTTCACCATCGGTGGCGCCCAGGCCGTCGCGGCGCTGGCTTACGGCACCGAAAGCGTGCCGCCGGTGGACAAGATCGTCGGCCCCGGCAACATCTACGTCGCTACCGCCAAGCGCCACGTGTTCGGCAAGGTCGGCATCGACATGATCGCCGGGCCCTCGGAAATCCTCGTCGTCTGCGACGGCCAGACCGATCCGGACTGGATCGCCATGGACCTGTTCTCCCAGGCCGAGCACGACGAGGACGCGCAGTCGATCCTGGTCAGCGCCGATGCGGTCTTCCTCGATCGCGTCGCCGAAAGCATCGCCCGGCTGCTGCCGAGCATGGAGCGCGAGGGGATCATTCGCTCCTCGATGGAAGGTCGCGGCGCGCTGATCCACGTTGCCGACATGGCCCAGGCCATCGAAGTCGCCAACCGCATCGCGCCGGAGCACCTCGAGTTGTCTGTGGCCGAGCCGGAGCAGTGGCTGCCGCAGATCCGCCATGCCGGCGCGATCTTCATGGGCCGCTACACCGCCGAGGCGCTGGGCGACTACTGCGCCGGGCCGAACCACGTGCTGCCAACCTCCGGCACCGCGCGGTTTTCCTCGCCGCTGGGCGTCTATGACTTCCAGAAGCGCTCGTCGATCATCCACTGCTCGGCCGAAGGCGCCTCCGAACTGGGCAAGACCGCCTCGGTGCTGGCCCGCGGCGAGTCGCTGACCGCGCATGCGCGCAGCGCCGAGTACCGGATCAAGTGAGCAGGGTGCGCCGTGCGCACCTTGTGAAGGTTGTGGTGCGCACTGCGCACCCTACGGGGTCGTAGCTTCGTGCATTGAGCGAAGCGATACCCGTCACCCCTAATGCAACGTATTCGAGGAGGGAAAGGGCAGATGAGCAAATTCTGGAGCCCCTTCGTCAAGAACCTGGTGCCCTACGTACCGGGCGAACAGCCGAAACTGACCAAGCTGGTCAAGCTGAACACCAACGAGAACCCCTACGGCCCATCGCCGAAAGCGATCGCCGCCATGCAGGCCGAACTGGGCGACAACCTGCGCCTGTACCCGGACCCCAACGGCGAGCGCCTCAAGCAGGCGGTCGCCGCGTTTTACGGCGTGCGCGCGGAGCAGGTCTTCGTCGGCAACGGTTCCGACGAGGTGCTCGCGCATGCCTTCTACGGCCTGTTCCAGCACGAAAAACCGCTGCTGTTTCCGGACATCAGCTACAGCTTCTACCCGGTCTACTGCGGCCTCTACGGCATTGATCACCGCGCCGTGCCGCTGGATGACGCCTTCCAGATCCGCATCGAGGACTACGCGCAGCCCAACGGCGGCATCGTCTTCCCCAACCCGAACGCGCCGACCGGCTGCCTGCTCGGCCTCGAAGCCATCGAGCGGCTGCTGCAGGCCAACCCGGATTCGGTGGTGCTGGTCGACGAGGCATACATCGACTTCGGCGGCGTGAGCGCGGTGAGACTGGTGGATCGCTATCCGAACCTGCTGGTCTGCCAGACGCTGTCGAAATCTCGCTCGCTGGCCGGGCTGCGCGTCGGTCTGGCGATCGGCCACCCGCAGCTGATCGAGGCGCTGGAGCGGATCAAGAACAGCTTCAACTCCTACCCGCTGGACCGCGTCGCCATCGCCGGCGCGGCGGCGGCGTTCGAGGATCGGGCGTATTTCGAGCGGACCTGCGCGGCGGTGATCGACAGCCGCGAGAAGCTGGTGGGCGAGCTGAAGGGGCTGGGTTTCGAGGTGCTGCCGTCAGCGGCGAACTTCGTCTTCGCCCGTCATCCGCAGCGCGATGCCGCGCAACTGGCGGCGGGCGTTCGTGAGCAGGGCGTCATCGTGCGGCACTTCACGGCCCCGCGCATCGCCCAGTTCCTGCGCATCAGCATCGGTACGCCGGAGCAGAACGCGGCGCTGATCGATGCGCTGTCCGGGCTGGGCCTGCCACAGGCCTGAGGCAGATGCTGACAAAAAAGGCCGGGACGCGTCGTGCGTCCCGGCCTTTTTTCGTTTTTCGCGCTTACTTCTTGTTCGGCGTCGCGACCGGGGCGGGCGGTGCCGGCGGAGGGCGTACGCCGACCGGGGCCTTGAGGCTGAGCGGTTTGCCGTTGCGCAGCACCTCGATGGTAACGTTTTCGCCGGGATGCACGCGGGCGACCTGATTCATCGCCGCGCGACCGTCGCGGGCCGTCACGCCGTCGATGCTGATGATCACGTCGCCCGGTTGCAGGCCGGCCTTCTGCGCCGGGCCGCCGTTGTAGACGCCGGCCACCAGCACGCCGCTGTCCAGCTTGAACGAGGTCGCCAGTTCCGGGGTCAGCTGCTGCACCTCGATACCCAGCCAGCCGCGGATCACCTGGCCGTGCTCGATGATCGCCTGCATCACTTCCTGGGCCAGCTTCACCGGAATCGCGAAGCCGATGCCCAGCGAGCCGCCGCTGGTGCTGTTGGAGAAGATCGCGGTGTTGATGCCGATCAGGTTGCCCTGGACGTCGACCAGCGCGCCGCCGGAGTTGCCGGGGTTGATCGCCGCGTCGGTCTGGATGAAGTCGGCGTAGGTGTTCAGCTTCTGGTCCTGGTAGCGGCCGGTGGCGCTGATGATGCCCATGGTCACCGTCTGGCCGACGCCGAACGGGTTGCCGATGGCCAGAACGACGTCGCCGATGGCGATGTCGTCGGAGCGGCCGAGGGTGATCGCCGGCAGGTTCGGCAGGTCGATCTTGAGTACCGCGAGGTCGGTTTCCGGGTCGCTGCCGACCACCCGGGCGAGGGCGTCGCGGCCATCCTTGAGGGCGACGATGATCTGGTCGGCGCCGGCGGTGACGTGGTTGTTGGTCAGCAGATAGCCTTCGTGACTCATGATCACCGCCGAGCCGAGGCTCGACTCCATGCGCCGCTGGCGGGGCATGTTGTCGCCGAAGAAGCGGCGGAACAGCGGGTCGTCGAGCAGCGGATTGCTGGCCTTGTTGATCACCTTGGTGGTGTACAGGTTGGCCACCGCCGGCGCTGCGGCGACCACCGCGCTGGCGTAGGACACCGGCCCCTGCTGCTGCGGCAGCGCCGAGATCGGCGCCTGCTGCAGGTTGACCTCGTGGCTGGGCAGGCCGACCCACTCGGGATAACGCTGAATGATCAGCGTCGCCAGCAGCAAACCCACCACCAGGGGCCAGGCAAAGAAGCGCAGAGCCTTGAACATTGCAGGAAAGTCTCGTCGGAAATGGGGCGCGCCCAGGCGGGCGTCACGGGTCGTTCCGGCAGGGCGCTGTGTTTGCGAGGCCCTGCCCGGTGCCCTAAGTGGCGGCATTATAAGGGGCGGCGCAGCAAAAACGAGGGGGCGGATTCACCTGTAGGCGCGCTTTTCCGTAGTATGGGCGGCCCTTGCCGAAGCCCGCCCTGGGCAGGCTTTCGCGCCGAACCCTTGCGTGGAGTATCCCATGGCCGTCGCCCTGAGTGCCCTGGTCGAGGAGGCCGACCGTTACCTGAATGCCGCGCGCATCCAGGATTACTGCCCCAATGGCTTGCAGGTCGAAGGCCGTCCGCAGGTGCAGCGCATCGTCAGCGGCGTCACCGCCAGCCAGGCGCTGCTGGACGCCGCCGCCGAGGTCGAGGCCGACGTGGTGCTGGTTCATCACGGCTATTTCTGGAAGAACGAAGACCCCTGCGTGGTCGGCATGAAGCGCCGCCGCCTGAAAACCCTGCTGGCCCACGACATGAGCCTGCTGGCCTATCACCTGCCGCTCGACGTGCATGCCGAGGTCGGTAACAACGTGCAACTGGCGCGTCAGCTCGAACTGATCGTCGAGGGGCCGCTGGAACCGGACAACCCGCGCAACGTGGCGTTGCTCGGTTCGCTCGCCGAACCGATGGCCGCGCGCGATTTCGCCCGTCGCGTGCAGAACGTGCTGCTGCGCGAGCCGCTGCTGATCGAGGGCGATACGCCGATCCAGCGCATCGCCTGGTGCACCGGCGGCGCGCAGGGCTACATCGACCAGGCGATCGCTGCCGGGGTCGATCTTTACCTGACCGGCGAGGCTTCGGAGCAGACCTTCCACAGTGCACGGGAGAACGGCGTGAGCTTCATCGCTGCAGGCCACCACGCCACCGAGCGCTACGGCGTGCAGGCGCTGGGCGATTATCTGGCGCGCCGCTTCGCCATCGAACACCTGTTCATCGATTGTCCAAACCCGATCTGACCGGGCGTTTTCTGGGGGCATAACGCTAGATCGTTTCGATCTAGATGGCTCCCTGAATAGAAGAAGGCGCTGTGCTAGAGTGCGCGCTCGTCCACGGCCCGCTGGCCGTATGTACCGATATCCGTGAGTAACCATGGTCGACAAACTGACGCATCTGAAGCAGCTGGAAGCCGAGAGCATCCACATCATTCGCGAGGTCGCCGCCGAGTTCGACAACCCGGTGATGCTGTATTCCATCGGCAAGGATTCCGCCGTGATGCTGCATCTGGCGCGCAAGGCCTTCTTTCCCGGCAAGCTGCCGTTCCCGGTCATGCACGTCGATACACGCTGGAAATTCCAAGAGATGTACCGTTTCCGCGACAAGATGGTCGCCGAGATGGGCCTCGACCTGATCACCCACATCAACCCCGACGGTGTGGCGCAGAACATCAATCCCTTCACCCACGGCAGTGCCAAGCACACCGACATCATGAAGACCGAGGGGCTGAAGCAGGCGCTCGACAAGTACGGCTTCGATGCCGCCTTCGGTGGCGCGCGCCGCGACGAGGAGAAGTCCCGCGCCAAAGAGCGCGTGTATTCCTTCCGCGACAGCAAGCACCGCTGGGACCCGAAAAACCAGCGCCCCGAGCTGTGGAACGTCTACAACGGCAAGGTCAAGAAGGGCGAGTCGATCCGCGTGTTCCCGCTCTCCAACTGGACCGAGCTGGATATCTGGCAGTACATCTATCTGGAACAGATTCCGATCGTGCCGCTGTACTTCGCCGCCGAGCGCGACGTCATCGAGAAGAACGGTACGCTGATCATGATCGACGACGAGCGCATCCTCGAGCACCTCACGGACGATGAGAAAGCCCGCATCCAGAAGAAGATGGTGCGTTTCCGCACCCTCGGCTGCTACCCGCTGACCGGCGCGGTGGAATCCGAGGCCACCAGCCTCACCGACATCATCCAGGAAATGCTCCTGACCCGGACTTCCGAACGCCAGGGCCGCGTGATCGATCACGACGGCGCCGGCTCGATGGAAGAGAAAAAACGTCAGGGGTACTTTTGATATGTCGCACCAATCCGAACTGATCAGCGAGGACATCCTCGCCTACCTGGCCCAGCACGAACGCAAGGAACTGCTGCGCTTCCTCACCTGCGGTAACGTCGACGACGGCAAGAGCACCCTGATCGGGCGCCTGCTGCACGACTCCAAGATGATCTACGAAGACCATCTGGAAGCTATCACCCGCGACTCGAAGAAGGTCGGCACCACCGGTGACGATATCGACCTGGCGCTGCTGGTCGACGGTCTGCAGGCCGAGCGCGAGCAGGGCATCACCATCGATGTCGCCTATCGCTATTTCTCCACCGCCAAGCGCAAGTTCATCATCGCCGACACCCCCGGCCATGAGCAGTACACGCGCAACATGGCCACCGGCGCCTCCACCTGCGACCTGGCGATCATCCTCATCGATGCGCGCTACGGCGTGCAGACTCAGACCAAGCGGCACAGTTTCATCGCCTCGCTATTGGGCATCCGCCACATCGTCGTGGCGATCAACAAGATGGACATCAACGGCTTCGACCAGTCGGTGTTCGAGCAGATCAAGGCCGATTACCTGGCCTTCGCCGAACATATCCAGCTCAAGCCAACCACCCTCGAGTTCGTGCCGATGTCGGCGCTCAAGGGCGATAACGTGGTCAACCGCAGCGAGCGCTCGCCCTGGTACACCGGCAAGTCGCTGATGGAAATCCTCGAGACCGTGGAGATCGCCGGCGACCGCAATTTCGACGACATGCGCTTCCCGGTGCAGTACGTCAACCGGCCGAACCTGAACTTCCGCGGCTTCGCCGGCACCCTGGCCAGCGGCATCGTGCACAAGGGCGACGACGTCGTCGTGCTGCCATCGGGCAAGGGCAGCCGGGTCAAGTCCATCGTTACCTACGAGGGCGAGCTGGAGCAGGCCGGCCCTGGCCAGGCGATCACCCTGACCCTTGAAGACGAGATCGACGTGTCGCGCGGCGACATGCTGGTACACGGCGACAACCGTCCGCAGGTGGTCGACAGCTTCGACGCCATGCTGGTGTGGATGGCCGAGGAGCCGATGCTGCCGGGCAAGAAGTACGACATCAAGCGCGCCACCAGCTACGTGCCGGGATCGATTGCCAGCCTCGCCCACAAGATCGATATCAACGAACTGCAGGAAGTGCCGGCGAGCACCCTGCAGCTCAACGAGATCGGCAAGGTGCGCGTCGCTCTCGATGCCTCCATCGCCCTGGATGGCTATGCGCAGAACCGCACCACCGGCGCCTTCATCGTCATCGACCGGCTCACCAACGGCACCGTCGGCGCCGGCATGATCGTCGCGCAGCCGCTGGGCAGCAGCGCTGGCGGTCATCACGGCGCGCAGGCCCACGTTTCCACCGAGGAGCGTGCCACGCGCTTCGGCCAGCAGCCGGCCACCGTGCTGTTCAGCGGCCTCTCCGGCGCCGGCAAGAGCACGCTGGCCTATGCGGTCGAGCGCAAGCTGTTCGATTCCGGCCGGGCGGTCTACGTGCTGGACGGGCAGAACCTGCGCCACGACCTGAACAAGGGCCTACCGCAGGATCGCGCCGGTCGTACCGAGAACTGGCGGCGTGCCGCTCAGGTGGCGCGCCAGTTCAACGAAGCCGGCCTGCTGACCCTGGCCGCCTTCGTCGCCCCGGATGCCGAAGGCCGCGAGCAGGCGAAGACCCTGATCGGCGCGCAGCGACTGATCACCGTGCACGTCAAGGCGTCCCTGGAAACCTGCCGCGCACGCGATCCGCAAGGGCTGTACGCCGCCGGGCTGGGCAACGTCCCGGGCGAGTCCTTCGCCTACGATGAGCCGCAGGACGCCGACCTGGTCATCGATACCGAGCAGGTGTCGCTGGAGGAGGGCGTGAAACAGGTGCTGGAGCTGCTTCGCCAGCGTGGCGCGATCTGAGGATCGCGCTCACGAGAAGCCCCGCACATGCGGGGCTTTCTCATGCCCGGAGTAGACGGTTTGCCCGGCGTCCGGCTCCTGTAGGGCGGGTGAAAACCCGCGTTGCCGGGCTTGCCCCGGGCACCTATCGCGGCTTGCACCCCCCCCCCCCCCCAAAAAAAACCCCCCCCCCCCGGGGGGGTTTTTTTTTCGGGGGGGGGAATTCCCCTGTGGGACACCCCCCCCGCGGGGGGGGGGGGCCCCGAGGGGGGGGG
>DIEE01000132.1 GCA_002418465.1 Pseudomonas sp. UBA5782
CGACGAATTGATCGCCTGCCATGAATGCGATCTGCTGATGCTCAAGCCCGATCTCGCGCTGGGGCAGAAGGCGATCTGCCCGCGCTGTGGTTACGAGCTCTATACCCACCGGCACAGCGTCGTATCGCGCAGCCTGGCGCTGGTTTTCGCCGCGCTGCTGCTCTATGTCCCTGCGAACTTCCTGCCGATCATGCGCCTGGACCTGCTCGGCCAGTCGACCATCGACACCATGTGGAGCGCCGTGCTCGGCCTGTATCGCGCCGGCATGCCCGAGGTGGCCGTGCTGGTGTTCCTCGCCAGCATGGGCGTGCCGTTGCTCAAACTGGTGTGCCAGCTACTGGTGCTGTTGAGCATCCGCCTGAAGCTCGGTCGCAGCTACGGTCTGGTGCTTTACCGCATCTATCACGAGCTGCGCGTGTGGGGGATGCTCGAGGTGTATCTGCTCGGCATCCTGGTGGCGATCGTCAAGCTTGGCGATATCGCTCACCTTGCCGTCGGCACCGGTCTGGCGTGCTTCGTCGCGCTGCTCCTGCTGCAGGTCTGGCTGGAGGTAGTGATGTCGCCCCACCAGATCTGGGAAGCACTGGCCGGCGAGGGGGACGCCCATGCGCGCGCTTGATGCCGGCATCCTCGTCTGTACCGAATGCCATCACCTTAATGCCTACGACGAAGAACAGGACAAGCAGTACTGCGGCCGCTGTGGCGCACGCGTCACCGGGCGGCGGACCAACAGCCTGGCGCGTACCTGGGCACTGCTGATCACCGCCACCATTCTCTACATTCCCGCCAACGTGCTGCCGATCATGACCGTCAGTACCCTGGGCAACGGCGCGCCGTCGACCATCATGTCGGGGGTGGTCGAACTGGCGCATCACGGTATGTTCCCGATCGCCGCGCTGGTGTTCATCGCCAGCATCGTGGTGCCTACCTTCAAGCTGGTCGGTATCGCCCTGCTGCTGTATTCGGTACAGCGTCACCAGCCGCTGTCCGCGCGCAAGCGCATCCTCATGTACCGCTTCATCGAATGGATCGGCCGCTGGTCGATGCTGGACATATTCGTCATCGCCATCCTCGTCACTGCGGTCAATTTCGGCGCGCTGTCGCGGGTGGAAGCCAATGCGGGAGCGGTCGCCTTCGCCAGCGTGGTGGTCTTGACCATGCTCGCCGCGATCACCTTCGACCCGCGCCTGATCTGGGATAACACGGAGCCGCACCAAGACCATGAATGATCTGCCCAAAGCCAGGATTCGCCCCGCCTCCAACTGGTCCGTGATCTGGGTGTTACCGCTGATCGCGCTGCTGATCGGTGGCTGGCTCGCCTACCGCGCGTTCAGCGAGGCCGGCATCGAGATCAAGGTGCATTTCGAGAGCGGAGACGGCATTCAGGCGAACAAGACCGAGCTGATCTACCGCGGCATCTCGGTGGGAACGGTCACTGATCTGCACATCGCCGACGATATGAAGGGCGTCATCGCCACCATCGAGATCAAGAAGGAAGCCGAGCCCTACCTGAGCAAGGGCACGCGCTTCTGGCTGGTCAAGCCACGGATTTCCCTGGGCGGGGTGACCGGTCTGGAGACGCTGGTGTCCGGCGTCTACATCGCCATCGAGCCGGCCCAGGGTGAGCCGGAGCGCGAATTCGTCGCGCTGAAGGAGCCGCCGGGAATGTCCGACGACCTGCCCGGCCTGCACATCACGCTGAAGGCCGACCGCCTCGGCTCCCTGGAGCAGGGCAGCCCGGTCTACTTCAAGCAGATTCAGGTCGGCCAGGTGAAGGGCTACGCCCTGGGCGCGGACCAGAAGACCATCGAGATCAAGGTCCACATCGACCCCGAATACGCGCAACTGGTGCGCAAGCACACGCGCTTCTGGAACGCTGGTGGCGTCACCGTTTCCGGCGGCCTGTCGGGCTTCAAGGTGCGTACCGAGTCGCTGCTGAGCATCGCTGCCGGTGGTATCGCCTTCGCCACGCCGGATCATCGTCAGGACAGCCCGCCCACCGATCCGAGCCTGCCGTTCCGCCTCTACGAGGACTACGAGGCGGCCGAGGCCGGGATCAAGGTCAAGTTGCACATGCGCGACGTCAGCGGCATGCAGGAAGGACGCACGGCGATCATGCTGAATGGCGTTCAGGTCGGCACGCTGAAGAAGCTGGAGATGGGCGAGCACTTCACCGAGGCGACCGCCGAGCTGAGCATGGACCCGCGCACCGAGGAGATGCTCAACGAGAACACCGAATTCTGGGGCGTGAAACCGTCGATTTCCCTGGCTGGCATCACCGGCCTGGAAGCGCTGGTTAAGGGCAATTACATCGCCGTTCGTTTCGGCAAGGGTGATTCGCCATCGCGCGAGTTCACCATCCGCGCCAAGGCGCCGCCGCTGAACACCGACGCGCCCGGTCTGCATCTGGTGCTGACTACCGATCGCCTCGGCTCGCTGGATATCGGCAGCGCGGTGCTCTACAAGCAGATGCGCGTCGGCAACGTGCAGAGCTACCAGCTCTCGCGTGACCAGCAGCGCGTGGTGGTCGGCGTGCACATCGAGCCGGAGTACATGCATCTGGTCAACGAGTCGACGCGCTTCTGGAACGCCAGCGGCGTTTCGCTCAAGGGCGGGCTGTCCGGCATCGAGGTGAAGAGCGAGTCGCTGCAGACGCTGGTCACCGGCGGCATCGCCTTCGCCACGCCGGACTCGAAAGCCAAGGCGGTGACCGGCGTGCGTCGGTTCGACCTGTTCGACGACGAGGCCAAGGCGCTGGCGGTGGGCACCCTGCTGGAGATCAGTGTCGAGAGTGCCGAAGGCCTGCGCGAAGGTACGCCGATCCGCTTCAAGGGGCTGGAGGTCGGCAAGGTCGAGTCGCTGACACTGAACAAGGACCTCACGGGGGTGCTGCTCAAGGCGCGGATCACCGAGGCCGAAACGCGCATCGCCCGCGAAGGAACGCAGTTCTGGGTGGTCAAGCCGGAGTTCGGCCTGGCGCGCACGGCCAACCTGGATACATTGATCGGTGGCCAGTACCTGGAGGTGCAACCTGCCCCGCGTCCCGGTGCGGTGCAGACGCGCTTCAAGCTGGGCAAGGCGCCGTCGCTCACTGAGGCGCGCGAGGAAGGCCTGCATCTGGTGCTCAGCGCGGCGCGGCGCGGTTCGATCAAGCCCGGCGCGATCATCAGCTACCGCCAGGTGCCGGTGGGCAAGGTGACCGACTTCGAACTCGGCCCGACCTCCGACCGCGTGTTGATCCACGCGCTGATCGAGCCGCGCTATGCACCCCTGGTGCGCAGCGGCAGCCGTTTCTGGAATGCCAGCGGCTTCGGCGTCGACGCCAGCCTGTTCAAGGGCGTGCAGGTGCGCACGGAATCGTTCGAGGCGATGCTGGAGAGCGGCATCGCCTTCGCCACGCCGAACAACCCGGAGATGGGCGGGCCGGCGAGACCGGGGCAGACCTTCGCCCTGTTCGACGGCGCGGAAGATGCCTGGTTGCAGTGGGCGCCGAAGATCAAGCTGGAGAAGTAGGGTGTTTCGTAGGGATGGGTAACACCCATCGCATCGCGGTACGTCCGGGCGGTCGGATGATGGGTTTCCCCCATCCTACGAAAAAGCACGTCTACGTAGGATGGGTGCCAACCCGTTACGGCGCTGAGCTAAGGCTCAGACCGGTTCGGCGACCGCCGGCTCGCGGCGGGCAATGAACTTCCAGTCGGCTTCGTCGATGTAGATGCCGTTGGGGCCGCTGCCGCCTTCCAGGTCGATGGCGCAATGCGCCGAAACCTGTGGTTTCACCGAGGCGAGGATCGGCACGAAGCCAAGCTGCAGGCTGGTCTCGATCAGCGCCTGCTGGTTGCGTTCGTCGATGTCCGCGGCTTCGTCGAGGTAGTACGGCAGGCGCACGCGCCCGGCCTGCTCGCGATCCATCAGGTGCAGCAACAGGTACATGTTGGTCAGCGCCTTGATGGTCATGGTGGTGCCGTTGGACGCTGCGCCGTCGATGTCGGTGTGGATCACCGGCTGCCCGCCGACCTTGGTGATCTCGAACGCCAGCTCGAACAGGTCCTTCAGACCGAGCTGGTTGTGGTTCGCCGCCACCAGCCGCGCCAGATACTCCTTGGCTTCCTCGTTCTTCGCATCCTGATCGCCGCTCTGCTGCAGGTCGAAGACCGACAGCGTTTCGCCTTCCTCGTACTGCCCGGCGCTGTGGATGATCTGGTCGATGTGCCTGAGCGCGTCCTTGTTCGGCGCCAGCACGATGCGGAAGCTCTGCAGGTTGGAGACCTGGCGCTTGTTGATCTCGCGGTTGAACAGCGCCAACTGGTGTTCCAGGTTGTCGTAGTCGCTGCGGATGTTGCGCAGGGTCCGGGCGATGTCGGTGACCGCCGCACGTCTGGCCTTCGCCAGAGTGAGGGCTTCGTCCTGGCGGTGCGCGTAGGCGTTGATCAGCAGCTGCAGGCGCCGCTCGACATCTTCCTCGCTGTCGAACTTGGCCACGCCCTTGAGGCGTACCTGGGCGTAGAGCGCCTCGATCTGCCCGTCGGCGCGTTGTAGCGCCTGCCAGCTGTCCTGATAGTCGTTGAGCAGCGGCAGCAGGTTGTCCAGCGAGTCGTCGACCGGGTCCATGAACGGCGTGCCGAACGGCAGGTCGGCCGGCAGCAGCTGGCGGCGGCGCAGGGCGTCTTCCAGGGTGCGTTCCTTGGCTTCCAGATCGCCGAGCTGGCGGCCGATCAGCTGCAGCTTGGCCGAGAGCTGCTGGACGCGTTCGGTGAAGGCATCGCTGGAACGCTTGAGGTCGTCCTGCGCGGCTTCGTGCTGGGCCAGCTGTTCGAGCTTGGCGTTTTCCTCGGCGGCCAGCGTCTGGCTGCGGCGGAAATCCTCCAGCGCCTTCTGCGCATCCAGCACCGCCTGGTACAGCGCTTCGGCCTGCGCCTTGCTCGCGGCGCGGTCGGCGGCGACGGCCTGCTGGGTCTTGAGCTGTTTCAGCTCGCGCTCCAGGCGGTCCTTCTGGTCGCGCAGCGCGGCGCGGTCGGCCAGCGCCTGCAGCGCCGGCGGTTCGATGTGGGAGAGGTCGATGGATAGGCCGGGGACTTCGAAGCGCTCGCCCTTGAAGGCATCCAGCACCGCCTCGACAGATTTCACCCAAGCGTCGCCGTCGTCCACGCTGATGCCTTTCTCGCCCAGCGGCAGGCTGAACAGCTGGCCGTTGAACAGGCGCATCAGGCGGTCGACATCGGCCTGGGAGAACTCCTCGCGCAGCCGCGAGTAGCTGTTGTTGTCGGCATGGTCGAGTTGCTGCTTCACCGATTTCAGGCGCTTTTCCAGGTCGGCGAGACGCTCGACCAGGTCCTCGCTGCTGAACTGACGTGCCTGCGCCAGTGCGCCGGCCAGCTCATCATGCGCGTCCTTGGCGGCGAGCAGCTGCTGTTCGAGCGGCGCAGCGCTTTCCACCAGGGCGAAACGGTTCTTCAGCACCGCCAGCTCGCCGAGCCAGCGCTGGATCTCGCTGATCTCGCGCTCCAGGCGCATCAGTTCGTTGGTGCCGCCGCGCTGCTCGTGCTGCAGGTTGTCCTGCTCGCCACGGTAATGCTCGGCCTGGATGACCAGCTCATCCTTGCGCGCATCGGCATAGTCGTGCCAGGCGCCCAGCAGGTTGTCGAGCAGCGGCGAGATGCGGTGCAGCTTGCCGCGCAGCTGTTCGCGCTGAGCGACGCCGGCGGCCAGCGCCTCGACCAGCGGGCCGGCGGCGACCAGCGCCTGGTAGTCGCCCTCCATGCGCCGCACGTCGCGGAACGCCTCTTCGGTGGCGGCGATGTAGTCGACGCTGCCCGAACGCAGGCTGTGCTCGAAAGCGTCGAGGAACAGCTGCTTGAGCTTGGCTGCGGTGATCTCGCGCATGTGCAGCAGGTTGATGAACAGCGCGCGGAAGGTCTTCAGGCTCTGCTCGCTGGTGGAGCGCAGCGGGATCAGCGTGAGGTCCAGCGGGATCGACGTATGCCCGCCGACCAGCAGCCGGCGCAGCTCCTCGGGCTTGAGTTCATAGGCCTTGATGCCCTCGCGCTCCAGCGCGTTGAACAGCTCGCGCTGCCTCAGGCAGGTGCCGTCCTTCTGGTAGTGCGCCAGATCCAGCGAGCCGGCATAGGCGAAGAACTGGTGGCCGAAGCCGCCGCCCGGCCCGCGCCCGGCCACGCCGATGACGTGCGGGCCGTGGGGCAGGGCGACCTCGACGAGGATGTAGCTGGTGTCGGAGGCGAAGTAGAAGCGCCGCGACTGTTCCAGGCTGTACTTGCCGAAGCTCATGTCCGACATGCGCGCGAGGATCGGGAACTGCAGCGCGTTGATCGACGCCGACTTGCCGAGGTTGTTCGCGCCGTAGACCGACAGCGGGTTCTCCAGCGGGAACAGACCGAGGCTGTAGCCGGCGGTGTTCAGCAGGGCGAAGCGGCGGATGCCGTAGCGTTCCTGGCTCATGCTTCAAACTCCTGTTCGGCGGCGATGGCGCGGGCCAGCGCCTCTTCCTCGGATTCTTCCCCGGTCTCGATGACCAGTATCTCGTCTTCCTCCTCCTCGGCCACCAGCACCGGCGTCGGCAGCGGCAGGTCGCTGTGCAGCGCGGCGGCCAGGTCGCGGTCCTGCTGCACGGCGAGGCAGACGTCGAGGAAGCGGTGCATCGGCGCGAGGAAGCGGTACACGCCGTTGTCCTCGCCCGCGAAGCCGAGCTGGGTCAGGCGGCGCATGACCTTCTCTTCGAGCTCTTCCTGGGTGGTGACTTCGGCCTGGAGGAACAAATCCTTGTACTTCTCCAGCAGCGGCGGCAGCTCGTCGCGACCGAGGCTGCCGCCATCGAGCACCGCGAGCGGGTCGCGGCCGCCGTCGGCGAGGTGCTCGACGAGGATGAAGGTGAACAGCGCCAGGCGCTGCGCGGTCTTGTTCACCTGCGCGCCCATCTGCTCGGGGACGAAGTAGTAGAAGCCGCGGGTGTCGCAAACCAGCTCGAAGCCGAGCGCCTTGAACAGCGCGCGGTACTGGTCCTGCAGGTTGGACAGCTGGGCGTACAGCTCAGGGTCGCGGCGGCTGACGTGGTAGCCCTTGAACAGCTCGCGGAAGATCGGCGCCAGCTGAGTGAGTTCTTTCAGATCGATGTTCATACGCAATGCTCGCGGGCAGTCGTAGGGTGCGCACAGCGCACCCTACGGGCTGCGTAGGGTGCGCCATGCGCACCGTGGAGCCGCGGGTGGCGCGCTGGGCGCCGCCGGCGGTCGGTCGGTTCGGTCGAGTGCTCAGGGCGCGGCTCCGATGAGCGCGAACGAGCTCAGGCTGACCCTGTGTTCGGCGGTCAGGTAATCGCGCCGTTCCAGGCGTTCGCGCTGGAAGCGGGCGTCGCGCGACAGGCGCGAGAACCAGTAGAGCAGCTCGTCGGTGGCGCCGTCGGGCTCCTGTTCCAGCAGCCAGAGCATCAGGTCCGGCAGCGGCAGGGCGTCCTCGCAGCGGTCGAGCATTTCCCGCGCGGTGCGCGGTGCGCGCGGCGAGTCGCCCTTGCGCGTGCCGCTGGCGCGGGGGAACTGTGCCGGCTTCGGCTCGAAGCGTGCCAGCGCGTAGACGTAGGCCTCGACCTGCGATGCGCTGCCGAGGAAGATGCTCTGCGGCCGGCTTTGCAGCGGCAGCGAGGCCTGCGGCACGGCGTCGAGGCCTTTCTTGCGGATCGCCGACAGCGCCAGCGCGGCGCCGCGGGTCACCGCGTTGTGCCGACGCGCTTCCTCGCGCAGCGGCAGCAGCAGTTCGCGGGCGCGGCGCAGGGTCAGCTGGGCGGTGGTCTGCATTTCCAGGATGCGTGCGTGGGTGCGCAGCAGCAGGTCGTCGTCGACCAGTTGGCCGAGGCGCTGCTGTTCGCCGNNGCGCAGCGGAATCTGCCGGTCGCTGGTCTTCGCCCGATCGGCCACGCCGACCAGCGCCTGCTCGTCGTTGGCGAGCTTCTTCAACACGTCGCGCACGCGCATGTCGAGCAGGCGCAGCTGGCGCGCCAGGTCCTGGCCGTCGCGTACCTCGAAGGCATCCTGGATATAGCCGGCGAGGCGTTCCAGATGGCGCAGGTAGGCCTCGATCTCCAGGCACAGGCCGAGGCGGTGCTCGCGGCGCAGGTAGGCGAGGAAGTCGTGGATCTGCGCGTTCAGCTCGAAGCGGTTCGGGCTCTTGGCCACCGGCACCAGGATGTCCAGGCGAATCCACTGGTCGAGCAGGGCGGTGACGTCGGTGGGCGTGCCTTCGGGCAGTTGCGCGGTCAGCTGCAGGCGCAGTTCGACCAGGCTGAGGGTGCCGGCATCGAAGCGCTCGCAGAGCGGTTCGAGCAACGTCCAGTGTTCGGCGAGGGCGCGCAGCACGCGCTTGGGATCGATCATCGAAAGCGGTTCGGTCGTCACGGATAAGGCCGGCGATTGTACTGCAATGCATCTTGCGGGTCGGCACGCCCGTGACGAAAAGCACGGTGCTGGCGGCGACCGTCGATGCAGCGGACTTTCCGCGCGCGGCGGTTTCCGGCGACAATCGCTGCCCGTGTCAGGCCGCCTCGCGACCGCCAGGAATTCGCCATGAGCTGCAAGCGTCCCCTTTCCATCCGCCCGGTGCCCGCGCCGTGATCGCCGAGCAGCGCCGCCGCGCCTACCTCAACGCCATGCAGGTGGG
>DIEE01000069.1:0-174 GCA_002418465.1 Pseudomonas sp. UBA5782
AGGCCGCCGTGCTGCAGGTGCCGCCGGCCGCGGCGCCCAGCTGGCTGGCGTTGCCACCGGCCATGGTCCGCCAGGCGCGTGCCAGCGGCCTGCTGCAGCAGTACAACAGCCTGTTCGAGGGCGTCGTCGTCAATCCCGAGGGCGATCGCCTGTGGCTCCCCCCCCCCCCCGCGA
>DIEE01000069.1:441-38472 GCA_002418465.1 Pseudomonas sp. UBA5782
GGCATGGCCGAAGGCCTGGTGGTGGACGCCAATGGCGCCTGGATCATGCTCGACAACGGCAAGCATGCGCGCGGCGATGGCGAGGACCGGCCGATCCTCTGGCGCTTCGCCGCGCCGGCCAAGGGCTGGGGAGCGCGCTCGTGAGCACGCAGCGGCCGGGCCAGCGCATCGGCCGGGTGATGCTGGTGCTCTCCTGGGGCGCCGGCCTGCTGCTGGCCACGCACTTCTTCGGCGAATGGCAGGCGTCGCGGGAGAACCCCAATCAGGCGCCGCAATCGCGGCACGCCGAGAACTACGTCGAAGTGCAGCTGGCCGGAGACGGCCGCGGGCATTTCATCGCCAGCGGGCAGATCAACGAACAGCCGGTGAGTTTCCTCCTCGACACCGGCGCCACCGACGTGGCGATCCCCCAGGCGGTGGCCGAACGCCTCGGCCTGGAGCGTGGCGAAGCGGTCGGGCTGATGACCGCCAACGGCCGCAGCGAGGGCTATCGCACGCGGCTGCGCAGCCTGCGCGTCGGCGACATCGTTCTCGAAGACGTGCGCGCCCTGGTGGCGCCCGGCTTCGACGGCGAGCGCATCCTGCTCGGCATGAGCGCGCTGCGCCAACTCGAATTCACCCAGCGTGACGGCACCCTGGTGCTGCGCCGCTATACCCCGAACAGAACCCAGGAATAGACCCGATGAGCGAAACCCTCGACCTGAGCCTGGAAGGCGTGGAGCGCCGCTCCCTGGCCGACTTCACCGAGCAGGCCTACCTCAACTACTCGATGTACGTGATCATGGATCGCGCCTTGCCGCACATCGGCGACGGCCTGAAGCCCGTGCAACGGCGCATCATCTACGCGATGAGCGAGCTGGGCCTGGATGCCGATTCCAAGCACAAGAAGTCGGCGCGTACCGTCGGCGACGTGCTCGGCAAGTTCCACCCGCACGGCGACTCGGCCTGCTACGAAGCCATGGTGCTGATGGCCCAGCCGTTCAGCTACCGCTACACGCTGGTCGACGGCCAGGGCAACTGGGGCGCGCCGGACGATCCGAAGTCATTCGCCGCCATGCGCTACACCGAGGCGCGCCTGTCGCGCTATTCCGAGGTGCTGCTGAGCGAGCTCGGCCAGGGCACCGTGGACTGGGTGCCGAACTTCGACGGCACCCTCGACGAGCCGGCGACCCTGCCGGCGCGGCTTCCCAACCTCTTGTTGAATGGCACCACCGGGATCGCCGTGGGCATGGCCACCGACGTGCCGCCGCACAACCTGCGCGAAGTCGCCGCCGCCTGCGTGCGCCTGCTCGACGAGCCGAACACCACGGTGGAGCAGCTCTGCGAGCACGTGCTCGGCCCGGACTACCCGACCGAGGCGGAAGTCATCACCCCGCGCGCCGACCTGCTGAAGATCTACGAAACCGGCCGCGGCTCGGTGCGCATGCGCGCCGTCTATCGCGTCGAGGACGGCGACGTGGTGGTCACCGCGCTGCCGCACCAGGTCTCCGGGGCCAAGGTGCTTGAACAGATCGCCGGGCAGATGCAGGCGAAGAAGCTGCCGATGGTCGCCGACCTGCGTGACGAATCGGACCACGAGAACCCCTGCCGCATCGTTATCATCCCGCGCTCCAACCGCGTCGACGCCGACGAGCTGATGCAGCACCTGTTCGCCACCACCGACCTGGAGTCCAGCTACCGGGTCAACACCAACGTCATCGGCCTGGATGGCAAGCCGTCGGTGAAGAACCTGCGCCAGCTGCTGGTGGAATGGCTGGTCTACCGCGTCAACACCGTGCGCCGGCGCCTGCAGTTCCGCCTGGACAAGGTGGAAAAGCGCCTGCACCTGTTGGAAGGTTTGCTGATCGCCTTCCTCAACCTCGACGAAGTGATCCACATCATTCGTACCGAGGAACATCCCAAAGCGGTGCTGATGCAGCGCTTCGAACTGAGCGACACCCAGGCCGACTACATCCTCGACACCCGCCTGCGTCAGCTGGCGCGCCTCGAGGAAATGAAGATCCGCGGCGAGCAGGAAGAGCTGGCCAAGGAGCGCGACAAGCTGCGGGCGCTGCTCGGCAGCGAGGCCAAGCTGAAGAAGCTGGTGCGCAAGGAACTGATCGAGGACGCCGAGAAATACGGCGACGACCGCCGTTCGCCGATCGTCGCCCGCGCCGAGGCCAAGGCCCTCTCGGAAACCGAGCTGATGCCCACCGAGCCGGTCACCGTGGTGGTCTCGGAGAAAGGCTGGGTGCGCTGTGCCAAGGGCCACGACATCGACGCCACCGGGCTTTCCTACAAGGCCGGCGACGGCTTCAAGGTCGCCGCGCCAGGGCGCTCGAACCAGTTCGCCGTGTTCATCGACTCCACCGGGCGCAGCTATTCGCTGGCCGCCCATTCGCTGCCCTCGGCACGTGGCCAGGGCGAGCCACTCACCGGTCGCCTGCAACCACCGCCGGGTGCCAGCTTCGAGTGCGTGCTGCTGCCCGATGACGAGGCGCTCTACGTGATCGCCTCCGATGCCGGCTACGGCTTCGTGGTCAAGGGCGAGGACCTGCAGGCGAAGAACAAGGCCGGCAAGGCGCTGCTCTCGCTGCCTGCCGGGGCCAGGGTAGTGGCACCGAGGCCGCTCGCCGACCGCGACCAGGACTGGCTGGCGGCGGTGACCACCGAGGGTCGGCTGCTGCTGTTCCCGGTGCGCGATCTGCCGCAACTGGCCAAGGGCAAGGGCAACAAGATCATTGGCATTCCCGGTGACCGCGTCGCCAGCCGCGAGGAGTTCCTCACCGACCTGGCCGTGCTGCCGGCCGGCTCGACCTTGGTGCTGCAGGCCGGCAAGCGCGTGCTGTCGCTCAAGGCCAGCGATCTCGAACACTACAAGGGTGAGCGCGGGCGCCGCGGCAACAAGCTGCCGCGCGGCTTCCAGCGCGTCGACTCGCTGCTGGTCGAGCCACTGGCGCCCTGAGTCGACCGGCGGGCCGTTCTCCTCGGACACAGCCGGAAGCGATTTCGTCCCAGCCCCAGCTCCCGGCAAGCGCCGCTGCGGTGGCATACTGAAACCAATCGACCGGCGGTCCCACTGGAGTCGCGCGCCGGTTTGAAGGATCATAGGCCGCCGAGACGCTGCGGCTTTTTCACGCAGCGTCCCCGTATGCAACAACCGGCCACCAGCGGTGGCCAGTGGATGACTCTTGATGACTCTCGTGCGCGTTTCCCGTCTGCTCCTCCTGACCGGCCTGCTGGGCCTGGGCGGCTGCATGAGCAAAACGCCGGCGCCGCTCTATCAGCTGGACAGCGGCAGCCCGGCGATCCCGCAGAAGGCCAGCGGTCCCGCGGTGCTGCTCGGGCCGATCCAGCTCGCCGAATACCTGTCGCAGGACAACCTGCTGCAACGCCAGGCCGACGGCAGCCTGCTCGCCGACCGTGACGCCCGCTGGGCCAGCAGCCTGTCGAACAACATCGACGACGTGCTGCTGCGCCAACTGGCCGGCAAGCTGAACAGCCAGCGCGTGGCGCTCGCCCCGGCGATCGGCTTCAGCGCCGAAGTGCAGGCGCAGCTGAACATCACCCGCCTGGATTCCGGGCCGACCCAGCCGGCGGTCCTCGAAGCGCAGTGGCGCCTGGTGGACAAGGCCGGGCAGTTGCGCGATACCCGCCTGGTGCGCCTGCAGGAGAACCACCAGGGCAGCGCCGCCGACCAGGTGCGCGCCCAGGGCCTGCTGCTGCAGCGCCTGGCCGGCGAGATGGCCGAGGCGATCGGCCCGCTGTCGCGACAACTGGCCGAAAGCGCGCGCAAATCCGACGCCAAGACCGCCACCGCGATCAAGGACAAACCCTCGCGCATCCCGGTCGCCGAACCGGTGCGCAACGGCGCCGAAGTGTTCCGCTTCTGACCCGCCAGCGCCCCGCCCAGGCCCGGACCGCCCAGCGCGCTCCGGGCTTTTTTATTGAGGTACGAAAGGCTGCGGTTGGTGACGCACCTGCGCGCGACTTTGCGGGAGAAGCTCGACGATAGCCCGTCTGGTGGGTTACGGCGCATGGGGGACGGGGAGTGACCGAAACACCAATGATGCGCTTAACCGACCCTACGGAGTGGGCTGGACGTAGGGCGGGTTAGCGGTGATAGGCACCGGCGACGGGTACGACGCCGCAGTGCTGCGCCGCGTAACCCACCGGGCGGAGTACCGCGATCGTCAAAGGAAACGGCGCCTCAGCGGCCGTTCATGTCCTGCATGCGCACCAGTTGGCGTTCCAGCAGCGAGGGGTAGGGTTCGAGCAGGCGCTCGACGCAGCAGGCGCCCTCGGGGCTGGCGATGGCGCGAATGCGGGCGCGCTGGCGCAGCAGCGGGTCGTCGGCGATGCGACGTTCCACCAGCAGCAGGTTGCGGCTGTGTTGCGACAGGGCCAGGGCGTCCTGCGCGGTTTCACTGCGCAGCAGTTCCGGCTGGTCGAGGTCGGCCAGGTCTTCGCCAAGGGTCAGGCCCAGTTGCAACTGCAGGGTGATGCCGCTGTCGGCGACCTCGATCTGCAGGGCGTGACCGAGGGCGCGCATCAACTCGCCGCAGCACAGCGCGTGGGTGAGGTAGTCCTCGCCGCTGTCCTGGCGGTGGAACAGCATCATGCTGCTGCCGTCGCTCAGGGTGTGCAGGTCGCACTGGTAGAGCGAGGCGGCCTTGTCCAGGCAGTCGCGGTAGCGCTGCAGCAGGTCGAGCAAGCGGCTGCGCGGCAGGCGGCGCAGCTGTTCCTGGGCACCGAGCTGGATCGCCAGCACCGCGCTGAGCGACGGCTCGCTGGGTTTCAGCGGGGCGGGTGCCGGCTGGACCTGTACCGGCGGCCTGGCCTTGGCTGCCGGCGCCGGGTCCTCGTCGCGCAGTTCGGAGAACGGGTCGTCCTCGTCATGCTCGGCGCGGGCGGCGCGCAGCGGCGCCGGTTCGTCGTCGTAGGCGTCGTCATCGCTGTCGAAGCGGCTGTCGGCGAGGTCGCGCACTTCGAAGTCCGGCTCCTCCTCGGCTTCTTCGTCGAGGTAGTCCTCGTCCTCAAGGTATTCGTCTTCCGGCTCCGGCTCGGGCTTCTCCGGCACCAGGCGCGCCTGCAACTGGCGGGCGAGGTCGCCGATCTCGTCCTGGCGCCCGGCGCCCGGTGCCGGATCGTCCGGGTCGCGCAGCCAGACGCGCAGCTCCAGCAGCGGCGTCGAGATGTGCCGGCCGAGGCGCAGGCTCAGCGTCAGCGTCAGCGCCAGCAGGATCAGGCTGAGCAGCCCCATGCTCTGCAGGCTGATGGTCATTGGTTGCTCGAACTGCTGCATGTCGAGGCTGATACGCAGTTGCCCGGCGATCACTTCCTGGAAGGTGATCGGCGTCGAGAACAGCCCTTCGGTCTCGCCGAGCATGCTCTGCTTGGGCCGCGCGCCGGCCTCGGCGAGCAGACGGTTGTCGACGCTGTAGATGGCCGCGTGGGCCACCAGCGGGTTCTTCACCAGATTGCCGAGCAGCACGTTGAGGCTGAGGATGTCGTTGGACACCAGCGGGTCACGGGCCGAGGAGGCAGTCTGGGTGATCAGGCTCTGGCCGAGGGCGTCGGCTTGCGTCTGCATCGCCTGTTTGAACTGCATGCCCATCACCCAGGCGTAGATCACCAGCGCCAGCGCCACCAGCAGCAGGCTGTGGCTGGCGATGCGCAGGGCCAGGGGTACACGCCGCTGACGCAGGGCGTGGAAGATGAGCAGGAAGAAGTTGTCGGGCTTGACGGGGGCTGGCCGGTTCACGGAGCTCGGCTCTTCTCGAGTAGGAAATGTGGCCGGCAGTATACGGGAAAAGCCGGGCCAGGCTTCAAGCGCGAGGCCCTGCTTTGCGCCCGGCGGATGCGCGCCGAGGCGCAGAGCGGGAAGCCGGGCGTCGGCGGCTCGGTTAGAATGGCCGCCGCATTCTTCAGCGGAGCCAGCACCTTGCGCGAAATCGTCCTGATCAACATCACCGGGGAAGACCGCCCGGGCCTGACCGCCGCCATCACCGGCGCGCTGGCGCAGGGCGGGGTGAACATTCTCGATATCGGCCAGGCGGTGATCCACGACACCCTGTCGTTCGGCATCCTGGTGGAAATCCCGGACAACCAGCGCGCCTCGGCGGTGCTCAAGGAAGTGCTTTTCACCGGTTACGAGCTGGATCAGCAGGTGCGCTTCACGCCGGTTTCCGAGGCCGACTATCAGCAATGGGTCGGCGGCCAGGGCAAGTCGCGCCACATCGTCACCCTGCTGACGCGCAAGGTGACCGCCGAGCAGCTGCAGCGGGTCAGCTCGATCACCGCCAAGTACGGCCTCAACATCGACCGTATCGACCGTCTTTCCGGGCGTATGCCGCTGGATACGCCGGACGAGCAGGGCAACGGCTGCATCGAGTTCTCGGTGCGCGGCGAGCCGGCCGATACGCTGGCCCTGCGCGCCGAGTTCCTCAGCGTGGCGCAGGAGCTGAACGTCGACATCGCCTTCCAGCGCGATTCGGTGTTCCGCCGTAACCGGCGCCTGGCGGTGTTCGACATGGATTCGACGCTGATCGAGGCGGAAGTCATCGACGAACTGGCCAAGGTCGCCGGCGTCGGCGAGAAGGTCTCCGAGATCACCGAGCGGGCGATGCGCGGCGAGCTGGATTTCCGCGCCAGCTTCAGCGAGCGCCTGGCGCTGCTCAAGGGCCTGCCGGAGTCCGAGCTGGAGGCCGTCGGCGCCTCGCTGCGCCTGACCGAGGGCGCCGAGGTGCTGTTCGCCGAGCTCAAGCGGCTGGGCTACAAGACCGCGATCCTCTCCGG
Source organism: Pseudomonas sp. UBA5782 (assembly GCA_002418465.1). Classification (GTDB taxonomy): domain Bacteria; phylum Pseudomonadota; class Gammaproteobacteria; order Pseudomonadales; family Pseudomonadaceae; genus Pseudomonas_O. Next base: position 7,219 of record DIEE01000069.1, read on the forward strand.
TGGCTTCAGCTATTTCGCCAAACAGTTGCAGGCCAGGCTGGGCATCGACTACGTGTTTGCCAACGAGCTGCAGATCGAGAACGGCCTGCTCACCGGCGTTGCCGTCGAGCCGATCGTCGACGCCCAGCGCAAGGCCGATTTGCTGCGTCAGTTGGCGGAACAGGAAGGCTTGCGCCTGGAACAGACCATCGCCGTGGGCGACGGCGCCAACGACCTGCCGATGCTCGGCCTGGCCGGGCTCGGCGTGGCGTTCCGCGCCAAGCCGCTGGTCAAGCAGTCGGCCAAGCAGGCGATCTCCACCCTCGGCCTCGACGGCATCCTCTATCTGCTCGGCTTTCGCGATCGGGAAGGGCAGGACTAGCTTCGGTCCCGCGGGTTGTCATGCCGCGAGGTTGCCCGGCAAACCCGTAGGGGCGAATTCATTCGCCGGAAGCGGCGTTGCGGTCCGCTTGGAGACTTCGCCGATCAGGCGCCCGGCCAGTCCGGCTGAGTGGTTGGCGAACGAGTTCGCCCCTACAGGTGCCAGCAAAGTGGGGCAATCAGCTGCGCCGTTCGACGATGAAGCGCGCAAGGTCGCGCAGCGGCCCGGCGCGTTCGCCGAAGGCATCCAGCGCGGCCAGCGCCTGCTCGAGCAGGTCCAGCGCGTAGGCCTTGGCCGGTTCCAGGCCGAGCAGGGCGGGGTAGGTGGGCTTGTCCTGGGCCTGGTCCTTGCCCTGGGTCTTGCCCAGCGTCGCGGTGTCGCTTTCCACGTCGAGGATATCGTCCTGCACCTGGAACGCCAGGCCGATGGCCCGCGCGTAGGTTTGCAGCGCGGCCAGCGCCGCATCGTCGGCCCGGCCGCTGGCCAGGGCTCCGAGACACACGCTGGCCTCGATCAATGCGCCGGTCTTGTGCCGGTGCATGTTCTCCAGCGCGCGCTGGTCGATCTGCCGACCCACCGACTGCAGGTCGATCGCCTGGCCGCCAACCATGCCCTCGGGCCCGGCGGCACGGGCTAGCACGGCAAGCATGCGCAGGCGAGTCTCGGCACCAGCGGCGTGCCGACGGGGTTCTGCCAACACGCTGAAGGCCAGGCTCTGCAGGCCGTCGCCGGCAAGAATCGCCGCCGCTTCGTCGAAGGCCTTGTGGGTGGTCGGCTGGCCGCGGCGCAGGTCGTCGTCGTCCATCGCCGGCAGATCGTCGTGCACCAGCGAGTAGGCATGGATCAGCTCGACGGCGCAGGCCGCGTCGTCTGCCTGTCCGGCCTCGCCGCTGAGGGCTTCGCAGGCGGCGTAGGCGAGGATCGGACGCACCCGCTTGCCGCCGTTCATCACGCTGTAGCGCATCGCCTGGTAGAGTCGCGCGAGATCGTCCTGCGGCGCGACGAAGAGCTGCTCCAGGCAGGCATCGACGCGCGCCCGGCAGGCTTTCTGGTAAGCCGCGCTCATGCCTCGGGGTCCGTTTCGAAGGGCGCCTCTTCGGTTTCGCCATCGCGTTCCAGGAGGATCTGCACCTTCTGTTCAGCCTGGCTGAGGGCGGCCTGGCAGTCGCGTGTGAGGCGAATGCCCTGCTCGAACGCGCCGAGGGAGTCTTCCAGCGACAGCTCGCCGCTTTCCAGGCGCTCGACCAGGTTCTGCAGGTCGGCGATGGATTGTTCGAAATCGAGTGCAGCTTTCTTGCGGGCCATGGGCGTTCTCTACGACGGGAGGCGGAAACCGCGGCGACACTAGCAGAGCGGCCGCGGGCGGGGCAAATGACAGGTGCTGCGCGTCCGCCTGCCTGTTGTCGGACAATGGTGAACAGCCGTTTGGCATTGATCCTTTGCGCCGGGCGGCTTGATATCCTGCGCATGGCTATCGGAGGAGCAATGAAATGAGGTGGGGCGTGTTGCGGCGGCTCTGGATGATCGGCAAGCGTCTGCGCAGGGCGGTCGTTGCTCTGACCTTCGATCCGCATGATTTCTCCGACCCGTTACCCTGCCTCTGGTCGAAGGGGCTTAGCCGCCAGTGCGACTTCCGTGGGCCGGAAGAATACTGGCAGGCGCCGACCGAGAGCGTTCAGGGCGAGCGTCTGTTCCGCGAGCACTATGCCGATGCCCATGGGCTGGTCTGGGTCCGGCTGAGCACCCAGTCGCGCGACGGCGTGACCGCGGACCTGGATCATTTCGTGGCCGCTGCGCTGCCGACCATCAGCAAACCCTTCGTATTGGTGACGTCCGACGGCGACGTTTCTGTGCCCTCCGAGCTTCGGCCGAAGACGGTTGCCGCACTGCTTTCCTGCCCCTGGCTGGTCGCCTGGTATACGCAGAACCACGACGGCGGCGGTGGCCCGCGGCTGGCGCCTCTGCCCATCGGGCTCGACCTGCATACGCCGCGCCCCTTCACCAGCCCGCGCAGGCTGCTCGCCGATCTGGTACGCATCCGCGACACGCGCAGACCGCTCGCCGAGTTGCCGCTGAGGGTCTTCTGCGACATCGGGTTGAGCCTGGCATCCGCCCGGCGCGTCGAGGCGGTTCGGGCGCTTCGGCATTGCGCGCACGTCGAGATGATTCGGCGGCGGGTGGGCCAGGGCGCGATATGGCGACGTTATGCGAACTATCCTTTCGTGCTCAGCCTGGAGGGCAATGCGCTCGACTGCCACCGCACCTGGGAGGCGATCTACCTCGGTGCAATCGTGATCACCCTGACCTCGCCCCTCGACCCGCTCTTCGCGGGGCTGCCGGTGGTGATCATCCACGACTGGGCGGAGATCCTCGATGAGAACAACCTGCGCCGCTGGCTGCAGCAGTACGCGCCGCTGACCGAGCGGGAGCGCATCTGGGCGCGGTTGCAGGCGCAGGCGTACATGGCGCCGCTGCGCCGCCGGCTGGCCGGGCACCCGCCGGTCGCATCCGCACTTGCCGCGGCGGTCTGACGTGGCCATCCAAGGTCTTCTCGAAAGAGTGCAGCGCATGCGCCCGGAAATGCCGCCGGCGGAGAGCGGCCCGCTGATCCTCTTCTACAACGCCTTCTTCGGCGAATACCCGGATTTCTCCCGCTTCGCGGGTGAAACCTCATGCCGGTTCACCGCCGATCGCGCGCGTCTGCCGGAGGCCGACGCGGTGATCTTCCACCTGCCGGCGTACCACGAGTTCGCCGATGCTCCCAAGTATCCCGGCCAGCTATGGGTCGGCTGGTCGATGGAGAGCCGCGCGCACACGCCGATCCGGAACAATCCGCGGCTCATGCGGCACTTCGATATCCAGATGAATTTCGAGCCCGCGGCGGACGTTCGCTGTACCTACTTCCCCAAATGGGAAGAATGGCAGGCGGCGATGGCGCTTCCGCCGCCGCCGAAGATTCAGCAGCGGACCACGGCGCTGTTCCAGTCGGCGTCGAAGGACACCAGCGGGCGCAACGCCTTCGCCGCCGAGCTGATGCGCCATCTGCCGATCGACTCGTACGGCAGGTTCCTCAACAACAGCGCTATTCCGCAGCCGGATCGCGGCGCCGCAACGAAGATGGAACTGCTGGGCGGTTACCGCTTCTGCCTCGCGCTGGAGAACACCTTCGAGGAAGACTACGTCACCGAGAAGTTCTTCCAGCCGTTGCTCGCGGGCTGCGTGCCGGTCTATCGGGGCGCGGCGAACGTCGAGTCCTACGCGCCGGGCGATCACTGCTACATCGACGCGACCGCCTTCGAGACTCCCCGGAGTCTGGCGATGTACCTGAGGGACCTCGCCCACGATGAGGCCGCCTATGCGCGCTATTTCGACTGGCGCTCGCAGCCACTTCGGCCGGCCTTCGTCGCGCAAATGGACCTGGCCTCCGAGGAAACCTTCTGCCTGCTCGCGCAACGGGTGGCCCGGTTGCTGCAAGAACAGCCCCGGCCCAACGTTGCCGGCAAGCCCTGCAAACCCTTCGGCTGGCTGGGGTATGCGCGCTCGCACCTGCATCGTGCGCGGCAACGCATAGCCAACTGAAAATTTCCCCTCTGGTACTACTGAGCAAGATTCCCGTATGCCGAAAGCGACTGACTTTCCCCGGAGCATCACCATCACGGCCATGGACCGACTGCCCCTGTTCCGTCAAACCCTGATGATGCTCGCCGCCAACCCGCTCGACGGCTGGAGGATATTCGTCCGGATCGAACCCACCAGGCTTTCCGGCGAGTTCGTCGCCGCCGTGGAGGAATTGCTCGCCGGCCGGGATTGTCAGGTCGAGGTGAATCCAACGCGGTTCGGTGTCCGGCACAACCCGTTCTTCGCCATCGAGGCCGCTTTCGCCTGGGGCTCCGGGCTGAACCTGCATCTGGAGGAGGACTTCTGCCTGTCACCCGACGCAACGGCGATGGCGCTCTGGTTCGAGCGCAACCATCGAGCGCATTGGCTGCTGTTGTCGCTGCTTGCCGGGCCCTGCGCCTCGGCCGGACTGCTATCCAACCCCGACCATCCTGAACTGCTGTTCGAAGCCCGGACGTTCAATTCCCTGGGCTTCGCGGTGCGACGAAAGGAGTGGTATGGCCTCCTGAGAGGCATCTGGCTCGGCACCGAGACATCACTTACCGGCCACGGCGCGATGCGTCATCGGTGGGGCTGGGACTGGGCGGTGTATGGCCTGCTCGCGGCCTCGCGGGATCTGCGATCGGTTCAGCCGGTGCTCGCCCGCGCCAGCCATACGGGGCGTACCGGCACGCATTCGACCGCGCAATTCCATGACGAGGCGTTCGGTGGACTGCAGATCAACCACCAGCCGGAGGTTGCCTACCGGCTGGCGGCCGTCCACGAACTGCCGTATCCGGTGGCTTCGCACATCCGGCAGATGGACGAGCGAACCGACCACATCCTTCAGCTTGAACATTTGTCGCTCCTGACCCAGGCGAGCCTGACGAGCATTGCCTGCTCGCGTTTCAGGGCGTTCTGCTTGCGAGTAGCGAAGCGGCTGGGCCGTGTTCCACTGCCTCACTGAGCGCCCGCGCTCAGGCGCCGATACAGTGCCGCATAGCGTTCGGTCATCCGCTCGGCGGTGAACAACTGCCAGTAGCGACGCTCCGCGCGCTCGCCCATCAGCGCGGCTTCCTGCGGGTGGTTCCACAGGTACTGCATGGCCGTGCGCAGCGCGTTGGCGTCGTCGGGCGGGACCACCAGGCCGGTTTCCCCGGCGATATTGATGAAGGTGGTGCCGGTACCGATCTCGCTGGAGATCATCGGTTTGCCGTACATGGCGCCCTCCAGCAGCGAGATGCCGAACGCCTCCGAGCGCAGGTGCGAGGGAAACACCACGGCGTAGCTCAACTGCAGCAGCGCGACCTTGTCGTCTTCCGGCAGGCGTCCGAGGAAGCGGATGTTCAGCAGGCCCAGTTCGGCCGCCTGGGCGCGCAGCTCCGCCTCGATGGGACCGGCGCCGACGATGACGATCGGCAGGTCGCTGCCTCTGGCGGCTTCCAGCAGTATGTGCAAGCCCTTGTAGTAGCGGATCACGCCGACGAAAAGGAAGAACTTCGGGCCGATGCGTTCGCGCCAGTAGCGCAGCTTTTCCGCCCCGGGCGTCGGATAGGTGCCCTTGTCCAGGCCGATGGGAATCACGCTGACCTTGTCCCGGTACTGCTCCAGTACGTCGCTGGAAGCCAGGTAGTTGGGCGAGGTGGCGACGATGTGGTCGACGTCGGCGAGGAAGCGCCGCTCCAGCGGGCGGTAGAGCTTGAGCAGGTTCTTCTGCCGGATGATGTCCGAGTGGTAGGTGACCAGGGTCGGCTTCTTCGTGCGGCTGACGAAGTGCACCAGATCCATGAACGGCCACGGGAAGTGGTAGTGGATGAGGTCGGCGCGCTTCGCCAACCGGGCGAACAGCGCGAAGGCGGACAGCGAAAAGCCGGTGGAGGCGATCTGGAAATCCAGCCTGGCCCGATAGCCGTGATAGCCGTGATAGCCGTTGATCTCCACCGGCTGCTCGATGCGCTGCGCGCCCAGCGACAGCACGTCGGTGCTCACGCCGAGGCTCGCCGCGCCGCGGGCGATCTGGTCGATGACTTGCTCGATCCCGCCGACGCTGTCGGGCAGGGAGGTCTTGTAGAAATGCAGCACACGCATGGTGAAGGGTACTTATAGGATTATTTTTTTGAAGGCATCGAGAAAGCGGGCCTGGGAAAACTCCGCCGCCCGCGCCTCGCACGCTGGACGCATGCTCAACGCCAGGGAGGCAGTCATTCGTCCGACCGCATCGGCGATGGTTTCGACGCTCGGATCGGCGGGCAGCAGAAAGCCGGTGCGTTGATCGACGACGCTTTCCCGCAGCCCGCCCTCGTCGACGCCGATCAGCGGTTTGCCGGCCGCCATGGCTTCCACCGCGGACATGCCGAAGTCCTCGTCCTGCGGCACGTAGAGCGCGGCGATGGCGTTGCCGACGAGCTGCGCCAGGGCGGCTTCGTCGAGCCAGCCGGCGAAACGGATGTTCGGCGCACCGTTCGCCAGCGCCTTCAGCGCCGCCAGCTGCGAACCGCCGGAGGCGACCACCAGCTGCTTGTCCGGCATGCCGAGGAAGGCACGGACGATGCGGTCGATGCGCTTGTTCGGTTCCAGGCGACCCAGCGACAGGTAGTAGCCCTGCTGGCCGAGGAAGCGAAACGCCGCCGTATCGATGGGCGGATAGACGACCTCGGCGGCGATCCCGGTCTGTTCGAGCAGGCGCTCGCGGACATGCAGCGAGTTGGTCAGTACCCGGTCCATGCGCTGCAGCGCGCGCAGGTAGGCGTGGCGATAACGCTCGATGGCCAGGCGCAGCGCCGGCCTGGCCACGGCCGGAGCACGCGCGAGATAGCGTTCGAGATGGTCGAAGGCGAAGCGCGGCGGCGTGTGGCAGTAGTAGATGCGCTGGCCGTGCGGCTGTTCGAGAGCCGCCAGTGGGGCATAGAGGCCGCTGTAGATCACCTGCTGCGCTGCGCGCAGGTGGGCAGGCGGGCGGGTGAACGCGGCCAGCGCCCGGANNCCCCCCCGGCGGCGCGGGGGGGGGGGGGGCGGGGGGGGGGGGCACCGCGGCCGGCGCCCGGGGGATGCGTGGCAGCAGGCGCAGGGAGGCGCCGCCGACCACCTGGGGCCGCAGGGCACCGCAATCGCCGGATTCGCGAAACGCCGGATAGATCCCCGACACGCCCAGCGAGAATCCGGGCAGTCCGTTGGCGAGCGCAATGACCAGCCGCTCGGCGCCGCCGTTCACCTGCAGGTAGTCATGCAGGACCCAGTGTCTGGAGCGCGCGTTCATGGCTGCTCGACGTCCAGCAGGTTCAGCCGCCCAAGCAACTGCCGGGTGACCGCGCCAGCCTCGTACCGGGCGACGACCTTGGCATGCCCGGCCTCGCCGAGGCGGCGGCACAGCTCCGGCGATCTGGCCAGGCGCAGCAGCGCTTCTGCCAGTGCCTGGGTGTCGCCCTCGGCTACAAGCAGACCATCGACCTCATGCTCGATCAGTTGCGCCGGCGCACCGCTGGCATAGGCGATCACCGGCTTGCGCATCGCCCAGGCCTCGATGACCGTCCTGCCGAAAGTCTCCGGTCCTCCGGAGTGCGAAACCGAGGCCACCACCACCGCGCGGCACTCGCGCAGCAGCGCGGACGGGTCCGCCACGTAGGCGCCGAGCCGGTAGCTGTCGCCAAGCTCCAGCCGCTCGATCAGCCGCAGCAGCCGGTAGTGAAGCTGCGGGTTGTCGCGTACGCCGCAGGACAGCAACTCCAGTGCCCGCTGGCGCTGTCGTAGATGGTGCAGGGCGAGCGCCAGGTCGATATGGCCCTTCCAGGGGTTCAGGGTGGCCAGGTGCAGGATCGGGCCGTCGTAGGACACTTCACCAGCAGGAATCTCCACCATGTCCGGTACTACCGACCAGGGCGAGGCACCGAGCGGCGCGGCATGCATCGGGCTCAGGTAACCCAGGCGCTGCATCACCACGGCGTTCGGCAACAGGAGCGGCGCGCCGGGCAGGCGGGCGAAGATGAAGTCCAGGTCCTGCCAGAGGAAATCACGTACGTAGAGGTGGCAGCGACGGGCCAGCGGGCGCATGAACCTGGCCGCCATGGCGGCGATCAGCGCCGAGCGCTGAGTGTTCACCAGGATGGCGTCGGGGCGGTAGCGCAGGTATTCGAGCAGCAGGCGCAGCGCCGCTATTCGCCGTCCGGAGGCGCGCTCGCTGGCGCGTACGTGGATCAGCCGTCCGTTCGCCGGCAGCGCGCCGGGTTGCAGCAGGCGCTCCCGGTGCGCCTCGCTCTGCGTGAAGACCACCACGCGCACCTCCTCCGGCAGATGCCGCAGGGCAATCTCGATGCTGCGTTCGGCGCCGCCGTAGCCGGATTGGATGGAGAGGATGAACAGCGTCCTCATGCTCGCGCGTACCGCTGTCGGCAGAGCGTCCAGCCGGCTTCGGCGATGCGCTCGGCGAGGTCCGGGTGGGCTGCCAGGCGAACGATAGACGCGGCGAACGCCCCGGCGTCCCGTGCCGGCAAATAGTGTTCGCCGGGAACGGCTTCGAGGCCACGCACGCCTTGGTCGGTGGCTATCACCGCGCGGCGGTGGGCGAAGCCTTCGAGGGTCTTTAGCTTGGTGCCGCCGCCGGCGAACAGCGGTACCAGCGCGATGTTGCTGCGCGCGTAGCTGTCGCCGAGGTCGTCGACCTCGGTGCACAACTCCACTTGCGGCATGCTGCGCGACAACGCCTGCAGCTCCGTGGAGGCATGGCGGCCAACGATGCGCAGGCGCCAGGGTGAGGTCAGTTGCCTGTTCAGAAGCGGGACCAGTTCGTTCAACAGAAAGCGCACGGCTTCTTCGTTGGGTGGGTAGTTCAGCGTCCCGACGAACAGCAGGCCGAGCTCGCCCTCCGGCAGTGGTGCCGGCGTGCCGGGCAGCGCGATCCGGTTCGGCCGGCAGGCGAGCGCATCACGCAGGCGAGCCGGCAGCGCGTGCGCGTCCTCGCCGGCGGCCAGGTAGATGTGCCGGTAGCCGGGCGCGAGGCCGCGCTCGATCAGGCGGTACTGGAGCGCCGTGGACAGCCCGCGGGCGGCATCGCGGCGATAGCCCATGCGCCAGCAGGCCTGCGCCACGCTCAGGCGCGTGTGCGACTCGAGGTCATCCAGGTCGAGGTCGTATTCGGCCGTCGGAAAGCGCGCCGCCAGGGTCTGTCCGAGACCCTGCAGATAGAGCCTGAAGACGACGATGCGTTGCACCGCTTCGCCTGCTAGGCGGGCTTCCAGCGCATCGAGCGACGTGCTGCTGTTCCAGCGCTGCCAGTCGCTGACGAAGCGGGTCGACACCAGCGCGAGCAGCGGCAGCAGCAGGCCGCACAGGCGCTGCAGGCGACGCGTGATCGAGACACTGTCCGCCAGCGGCCAGAGCGTCTCGGCGGGGTAGTCTGACGGCAGCTCCGGCCAGTCCTCGCGCGCGCCAGTCACCAGCAGGTGAACCCGATGCCCGCGGGCGAGTTGTTGCAGCCAGTCCCAGGCACGCAGCGCCCGCCCCGAGCCTCCTGGCAGCGGCAATACGGGGGTGACCAGCAGGGCGATGGGCCTGGGCTTCATTCGGCGTCCGGAGGCAGTTCTTCGAGGAACCCGTCGCGCAGGCGCAGGGTGCGATCGGCGAAACGCAGGTTGCTGCTGCGGTGGGTGATGTAGACCACGCTCATTGCCGGGCTCTCGGCGCGCAGCCTCGACAGCAGGCGGGTTTCCGTGGCTTCGTCGAGGCCGGAGGTCGCCTCGTCGAGCAGCAGCAGGTCGGGTTGCCGGTACAATGCGCGCGCCAGTGCCAGGCGCTGGCGTTCGCCGCCGGAGAGGCGGGCACCGTCGGCGCCTGCCGCCGCATTGCGGCCGCCGGGCAGACGGGCAACCACGTCGTCCAGGCAGGCCAGTCGTAACGCGGCATCGACGCGCGGACCGTCGCCGCCGTCGAAGCCGAAGACCACGTTCTGCTCGATGCTGTCGTCGAGCAGCGCCACATGCTGCGGGACATAGGCCACGCCGGGCGCCGAACCTGCGGGCCAGGCGTGGCGCACGCTACCCGACTGCGGCTGATGGATGCCGCAGAGCAGCTCCATCAGGGTGCTCTTGCCGGTGCCGGAAGGTCCGACGATGGCGATCCACGAGGGATGGGCGATGTACAGATTCGCGTCCTCGAGCACCGCCGGCAGGTGCGGCGCATGGCGGAAGGTCACCCGCTCGAGGGTGAAGGCGGCGGCGTCCGAAGGCTGCGCCGCGATTCCGACGCGCGCGGTGTGCCAGGCGGCGGCGCGTTCCATCTCTCCGAGCACCAGCTCGATGTTGTACACCGCGCCGAACAGCGCGGTGCGCGTGCCGAGCACACTCATCATCGCCGGCAAAAGCGCGCGCGCCACCACGGCATAGAAGATCAGTTGCGGCAGCAGCAGGTTCAGCGGGCGTTCCAGCAGCATCCATAGCGATACCACGCCCAGGAGAATGCCCAGCACGGCGAAATCCAGCACCAGCCGGGGCAGCGTCGGGTACACGGTCAGTTTGACGTTGGCGCTCGCCAGCGCCTCGATCGAATGATCGATGTGCTGCAGGAAAAACCGCTCGAGCCCGTATACGCGAATCTCGCGGAACGAGGCGAAAGCCTCGGCCATGCTGGTGTTCCAGCGCTGCAGCGCCGCCTCGCGCGCGCGCGAGGCCTGCTTCTGGCCCTTGTTCAGCAGCGTGTGGGTCAATGCATTGAGCAGCAGAAAACCCAGCGCCAGCAGGAGCGACGCCAACGGGTATTGCCAGAGCATCAGCGCGGAGAGGAACACCAGCATCAGCGTGGAGGAGATCATCGTCACGCATTGCTGGCTGACGTAGGCGGCATCCACCGCGGTGGTCGCGCAACGGCGGAAATAGTGGGTGCGGCTCTCGCTGCGAAAGCCCATCCAGTCCAGGTGCAGATAACTTTCCAGCAGGCGGCTTACGGTGTCGCGCTGAACCTGCTGGTTGAAGCGCGAACCGCTCCAGGCCAGCGCGGCCTGGACGCCGAGCTTCAGGCAGATGAGCAGGAACAGGCCGAAGCTCAGTGCTGGGATGGTCGACCAGCCGAATCTGCGCAGCGTCGATTCGATAATCACCGGGCACTGCCCGTTGAGGCAGGCCACGTAGGGGATTACGGCTGCCGCGACGAGCATTTCCAGCGCCGACAGCCCGCAGGCCCAAAGCGAAACCATGAGCAACTGACGCTTGTGCGCCGGCGAAAGAAAGCGCGACAGCGCGCCGCCGAGCAGTCGCAGCCGTCCCCAGTTGGCGTCGAAGTCCTGCATCGCGCTCATCGGGCGTTGAGCCAGGCGCTGAGGCTGCGGCGCGGATGGCGCAGCAGGCTCGCCGCACGCTGTGCCTGGTAGGCCAGCCGGCTCGGCGCGATGTCCTCCGGCAGGAAGCGCCGGGCATTGCGCGCGTAGGTGGTGTCGGCGAAGGCAACGTAGTCGGGCGTCAGCAAGCCGGCATGGAAGTGGCTGAAGTCCAGCCGCGACTCGGCGAACCAGAGATGATTCCACAGGTGCAGGCTGCATGCCTCGTCTGGCAGCCTCACGTTGCGCAGAAGCAGGTCGCCGATGCCCTCGGGCGTCCAGTCCAGCGCATAGAACGACGCCTGCGGCTGCACGTCCAGCAGCTCGGGAAACTGCTTGCTCAATCTGTAGGGCAGCAGCGTCGAGTGATTGCTCCAGCTGCCGTCGAAGGCCTGCTCCATGCCTTCCAGCCAGCGGCGGCAGAACGCCGCGCCAGGCGCCGAGGCAATCCACGCGTTGCACAGCGAGCGTCCGTCTTCGGCGCCGGCGGGAGCCTTCTCCTCGCCAAGAATGAATTGCCGCGAACGCCATGCCGCAGGCAGCGGACGCAGGAACAGGCTGTCGATGTCGGCGTAGATGCCGCCTTCCTCCAGCAATATCCGCAGCCGTGCGAAATCGGCCAGGTGGGCGTAGCGGAACGCCGCGACTTGCGGGTCGTCGTAGCGGTAGTCGGTGACGAACCGCTCGGGATCGATGCGGCGCAGGTGCAGGCGCGGCTTGATACGTTCCCACCATTCGCCATGCGGCTCGTTGTGATAGTGGAAGTGCAGCGCGTCCGGCCTGTTCACCTCCAGGCACGAGGCCAGGGCGAGGTAGTACATCAGATGAAATGGCTCGGTCTGTTCCCTCAGGCCGAAGACGAAATGGAATACGTTGGGAATGGCGGCGGTGTCGGTCATGCGAGGGCCTCGATGAGGGCATCGATCACGGCGCCTCGGGAAAAATCGTTGGACAGCCGGGCGGCTTGCCGGTGTGCGCGCCGGCGTGCGCTCTCCGGATCATTGAAGATCGCCCGCAACTGGCGCGCGGCTTGCTCCACCGAGGGCTCGGCCCAGTGGTCGGACGGCTTGTAACTGGCGGACCAGGTCGGTTCGTGCACTGGCACCAGGGTGTAGTCGATCAGATGGCTGAACTCGGGATCGAGGTAATCCAGCTGCCCGCCGTAACCGGTGATCACCACCGGCTTGCCCAGTCGCGCCGCCTCGAAGGCACCAAGCCCCCAGCCCTCGGTACGCGTCAGCGAAACGAAGCAGTCGCCCAGTTCATGCAGTGCGAGCATTTCCGCATCGCTCAGGGTCTCGTCCGCGATCACCGCGACTGGCGCCGGGTTGCGAAAACGCCGGGCCAGCCTGGCGACGCTGTCGATCGGCGACGGGTGGCGACGGCGGAAGCCATTACGCCAGTGGCGATGCCAGCGAGTGATGTCGTTGCGGCTGGTTTTCACGATCATCAGCACCGGGTCATTGGCGTCGAAGGCTTTCCAGTAGGCTTCCAGGGCGAGGTAGGGCGCCTTGCGATTCGACCAATAGCCCACGGTATAGAAAACCAGGCGCCGCCGGGCACCGTCGGTCCGGGGCAGGCGCGCCTGCAGGGAGGCATGTGCGGCGTCGCCGGCCTCGGCGATGCCCTCGAACTGCGACAGGTGCGGCACTACATGGATCGGCACGCGCACTCCGGAGCGGCGAAACACCTCGACGTTCCAGTGGCAGGGCACCAGCACCGCATCCAGCCGGTTGAGGATGGCCGGCCAGTGTGCGGGCAGCATTTCCAGCTCCCAGACCGTGTAGCCGAGGATGCGCCGCCCTTCCCGGCGTTCCTGCTCGATCAGCGCGGGAAAGTATTCCGGCACGCTGTGGAGCAGCACGGTGTCGTAGTCGATCGGCCGATTGCATACGTCGTTCAGCCTGGCTTCCGGCCAGGTGTCGACGGACTGCAACTGGTAACGGTCTGCGCCGGGCAGCATCGGCGTCCAGGTCAACTCGATTCCGGCGTCGATCAATCCACGCACGTAGGCCTTCGCCGCGACTGCGTAGCCGGTGGTGTCTGCCCATGAGATGTACTTCAGCCCGCGCATGTCATTTGCGCCAGGATGCCAGGTGGAAGGCCGCAAAGCCGCGCAGCAGGCCGAGGATTCGCGCGGCGAAGGCGGCGCTGCGCCAGCCCTCCAGGGTGAACAGCTGGATGAACGCCGAAATCAGGGTGCGCAGGCCCCAGTTGAGCATGTGTGGTTGCGGATTCTTTGCGATCAGCGCGCCGTCGCCGATGGCGTAGCTGTGAAAACGGCCCGCGGCCCAGGCGTTCCATGGCGGTATCTTGCTCGGGTGCTGCATCTTGATGCGCGGGCTGTAGCAGGCCTTCTGGCCGGCCATGTGATCGAAAAGCCGGTTCATCAGGTCGATGCCCTCTGCGGCGGGAAAGAGCGCGCCCGGGCCGAAGCGCTCGTCGAAGCCTCCGGTGCGCAGGAATAGTTCGCGGCGCACGAACAGCGTGGCCTCGGTCACGCAGCTGAACATCGTGCGGCGGCTGAACTCGGTCGCCTCCTGCTTCCAGCGCAGCACGTTCGGCGCGCCGGTTTCGTCGATGGTCTGGCCGGTGATCACCGAAGTCAGAGGGTCGTCGGAGATCCGTTGCACTTCGCCCAGGGCATCCGCCAGCAACTGGCAGTCATCGTCCGGAAAACCCAGCCAGATTCCCCGCGCCAGGCGCGCACCCAGGTTGCGGGCGCGGGTGGCACTGCGGAAGGCGACCCGCTCATGGCGGATGTCGAGATGCCCGGCGAAGCGGGAAACCACCTCGACCAGCCGATCGTCGTCGTTCTGGTCGACCACGATCACCTCGAACGGCGGTGCGTCCTGCTGCTTGGCCAGGCTCGCCAGGCATAGCGCGAGCTCGCCGTCGTCGTGCAGCGTGGCGATGACCAGCGAACAGTGGGGGGCGGTCGGTGAAGAGGGCTGGCGCGCAACGCCGTCGGAGGAAAGCTGCATGGTTTCTCTGTTCTATCGGCAAGGCGGCTGTTTCAACAGAACACACGGCGGGCCGGCAGTTCGGTCGTTCGATCAGATGATCGATACAGGCATGTCTTCTCCTCGCGCCGGGTAATTCACGGCGTGGGGAAGGTTGTTTTTTGAGGTTTGATGCGGGCATGCGACTAGGCGCCGCAGGAGAATGCCTCGAAGCGTGGCTATTTGCCAGCCCGTCAGGGGGTTTTGTTGTGTCGATAGCGTTACGAGGGACTAAAAGCCCTATAACCGCTCCGTTTTGGTCTTTTCAAATCGAACCCTTCGTTCGCGCCTTATAGCCGGTTCGGTCACCCACCTACGCAGGGATGGCAGATGCCGCAGGCTTGAAAACAGGGGGCAGACGATAGGCACCTCCACGGGAGGTGGAGTCCGATGGTCTGAAGCCGCCGGGCTACGGGGAGCAGCACTGGCGCTGGCGAATGAAATCGGTACTATCCCGCGAGCACAAAAAATCAAGGGATCTTCTAGTGGACATGCTGACGCAACGTGGAGCTGCGGATTCCTCCTATAACCTGGACCTCTTCGACTACCTCCGGCTTCTGTTGCGGCGCTGGAAGTGGGTAGCCGGGCCGACGCTGGTCGCGCTGGCCTGCGCTGGGCTTTACCTGTTCCTCGCTGCGCCGGTCTACCAGGCAAGAACCACGTTGTTGCCGCCGACCCCGGCTTCGATTGCCGGGTACAACCAGGACAACGGGCGGGTAGGACTGCCTGTCTGGGACCCGGACAAGGTCTACGGTACGTTTCAGAAGTATCTGTTCAGCGACAGCCTGCGACTGAGCTTCTTCAGGGAAACGGTTTTACCGGAACTGAGCGAGAGGCAGCGCCGGAGCGCGGAGGGCGCCTTGCGCCGCGCGTTCGACAAGCAACTTCAGGTGCTGGCCCCGGACAGGCTCAGGCCCTATATCCTCCAGGTCGACGTGTTGTCCGAGCAACCTCAGCAGGCCGCCGACTGGGCCAACGCGTACGTACGCAGCGCCGAGCGTCTGGCGGACCAGGAGATCCGCCAGACTGTCGAGGCGTCGATCCATCAGCGCAGCATCCAGTTGCAGCGGCAGATCGATCTGTTGAGAGAGACGGCGCGAAAGAGACGCGAGGATCGCATTGCAGCGCTCAAGGAGGCGCAGCAGATTGCCCGTAGCGTAGGCCTCGAGTCCCCGCAGGTGAGTTCCATTCGGGTTGCCGCGCAAGACAACCTGGCCTCGTTCATCGACGGTAGCCTGCTGTACCTGCGTGGCTCGAAGGCGATCAGCGAGGAGATCGCGCTGCTGGAGGCTCGCCAGTCCGACGATCCCTTCATCGAGTCGCTGCGTGATCTGGAGGAGCAGAAGGCTTTCCTCGGCGGCATCCGGATGCCCGATAGCATGCGGACGGTGCAGGTCGATCAGTTGGCCCTGCCGCCCGACGTGCCGGTAAAACCACGCGCGGCGCTGATACTGCTGGCCGCCTTGCTGATCGGACTGATCGCCGGGACGCTGCTGGCCTCGGTGATAGGTGCCGCAGCCATGCGCAAGGGCGAGGTGCGCTTAGCATGACGCCGCAGGCGCCACTGGTCACGTTGGTCACGCCCACCTACAACCAGGCGCGCTACCTGCAGAAATCACTGGACAGTGTGCTCGGGCAGACCTATCCGGACATCGAGTACATCGTCATCAACGACGGTTCCAGCGACGATACCGAGTCGGTGCTGAGCCGTTACGATGGCCGCGTGAACTGGTCTACCCAGGCCAACCAGGGACAGGCCGCCACACTGAACGCGGGATGGAAGGCGGCGCAGGGCAAGTACCTGGGTTACCTGAGTTCGGACGACCTGCTGGCTCCGGATGCGGTGGCGCGGCTTGTCGCCGTGCTCGAGCAGGATCCGTCGGCGGTCTGTGTCTATCCGGACTGCGATCTCATCGACGAGGAGGGTGTGGTAGTCAAGCGGGGCCTCTGCAAAGGGTTCGATCTCGACGAGCTGGTGGTCCGGCAGGAGTGCCACATCGGTCCCGGTGCCTTGTTCAGGGCCGACAGCTTTCGCCGGGTGGGCGGCTGGAAAAGCTATCTGCTTCTGGCGCCGGACCGTGAGTTCTGGATGCGCCTGGCCGGTGAAGGACACATCCGTTTCCTGCCCGAACCGCTTGCCGCCTACCGCCTGCATGGGCAGTCCATTTCCTATCAGTCGACTTCCGATGAGCAATCCAGGGAATACCTGAGGGTGCTGGACGAGTACTTCGCCGGGGATGTCGCGCCGAGCATCCTCCTACGCAAGCAGGAATCCTATGCGTTCGCCTATTTCCTCATGGCGCGCAACGCCATGCGTGGCGGCCGCCTCCTGCGGGGTGGGCGCTACTACATCGAGGCCTGTTCGCGGCATCGCGGCTTCATGCATCCGCGATACCTGCTGCAGTTGCTGCGCAATACGCTGAGCAAGCCGATCCGGGTGGCGATGGCACGTCTGCGAACGAGGCGGCTGCGTGCTGACTGACCGCGCCCGGCTCATGCGGTGGCTTTTCCCGCTGTTCTATTTCCAGGCCTATCTGGGGCTGAGCGTGTTGTTGTTCTTCTTCGGTCCTTGGCCTTGGCCGGTACGGGAGCCGGAGAGGCTGCTGGTGTTCCTGCTGGCTTCCCAGGCGTTCTTTCTCGTCGGCTACCTGGCCGCGGCCTGCGTGCCTTCTCCCGAAGGGGCCGTGCTGGACGAGGCGAAGGTGCGCCGTTTCTTCGATTTGTGCCTGGCGGTGAGCCTCGCCCTGGCAGTTCCCACCAGCCTGGCCCGCGCGGGCAGCGCGGTGCCGGACATCCTGTTCGGCCTTCGCGATCCGGGGCAGGCCTACGTGGAAAATTACTATCGCCTGCTCGACGGCAACCCTTACGTTTGGGCGGAATATCTGCGGATTCTGCTGGCCGTTCCCATCACTTCGGCCTTCCCGCTTCTGATCTATCTCTGGGATGGCCTGGGCTGGGGGCGGCGCTTGCTGGGTGTCGGCGCCGTGGTTTTCCACATGTGCGTGTACATGGCGATCGGCACAAACAAGGCGATCGCGGATGTCGTCATCACCCTGCCGCTGCTGCTGGTGCTGGCGAGTTGGTCCGGTGGCATTCGCCTGCAGGTCTTCCGTCCGCGCTACCTGCTGCTGTTCGTCCTCGCGTTCGCGCTGTTCCTGGGATTCTTTTCGGCCGGCCAGGTCGGCCGACAGGGCGGCGTGGGGGCGGCAGGGCTACTGCCCGCAGGGCAGGTGGTGGTCCAGGCCGATCGCCGCGACGGTGAGTATGCGCAGGTTCTGCCGCCTGCGCTGGTGATCACCTATGAGTCGCTGACGCGCTACATGGGACAGGGTTACTACGCCTTCTCGGCCAGCATGGACCTGGACTCGCCGAGCACTTTCGGCTTCGGCAACTCGATGTTCCTGAATCGAAACATGGACGCATTGCTGGGCACCCGCTATTTCACCGAGAACTCCCTGCCCAGCGTCCTGGAGCAGCGCAAGGGCTGGAGCATGATGATGCTCTGGCACTCCCTCTACACCTGGCTGGTGTCGGATTTCGGCGTGGGTGGGACGCTGTTCATGATGGGCGTCTTCGGTTTTCTGCTGTCGCTGGGATGGCGCCGCTGCCTCGACCGCCAGGGCGTCCTCTGGCTGACGACGGCGTACATGATGATGATCCTGTTCTATTACACCCCGGCCAATAACCAGCTGTTCCAGATCGGAGAGACCACTTCCGCGTTCTTCATGGTGCTGCTCTGGCTGATGCTTTCCGGAGAACGGGTCTTCTATCGGCGCAAGGGGTGATCGAGGCGCTGCCTGAGCCAGGCGCGCCATGCATTCCTGGCCCGCAGGCGCGGCAGGCCGAAGAGGCCGTTGGCCAGAAGTTTGAGGTTGCGGTAACGGGTCGGCCAGGCCGGCCAATTGCGCGAGGCCTCGGCTAGGGCAGCCGCTGCCTTGCGCCAGCGTCCCGCCAGCAAATGCAGGCGCGCCGTCAGCACCTGGGTGTTGGCGCGGGCGCGAAATTGCTGCCGCGCCAGGCTGTCCGGGACATCGTTGCGGGAGAAAAAGCCCTGCATCGCGATGGCGTACTCCTCCGTGCACTGCTCGTCAGGCGCGCGAAAGGTCTGCGATTGCTCGTGCACGCGGAACGCCGCAAGGGTTTCCGGGTAATGATGCACCGTGCCGCACAGGCCTACGCGCAGCAGGAAATCCCAGTCGGGAATCAGCCGCAGACGCACGTCCCATCCGCCGATTCGCTCCAGCGCGCTGCGGCGCAGCAGCGCGCCGGGGCCTACCGGGCAGAAGCCGTTTATCGCCACTTCGTAGTGGTCGAACGCTGGAGCGATGACCTGCTTGAGCCGTCGGCCCTCGTGATCGATCAGCCAGTAGTCGGGGTACACCAGCATCCGCTGCTCGTTTTCGAGCAGCGCGGCGACCAACTTGCCGACAGCGCCGGGTTCAAGGAGGTCGTCGGCGCTCAGGTAGCCCAGGATATCGCCGGAGGCATGCTCCCAGGCGCGATTAAGGCTGGCCGACTGGCCCCGATTGCTCTGTTGCAGCAACACGATCCTGTCGGCATAGCCCTCGAGGATGGAGGCCGTACGGTCGGTGGAGCCGTCGTCGACGACGATGACCTCGAGGTTGCCATAATCCTGGGCAAGCAGGCTGTCCACCGTTTCGGCAAGGTAATGCTCTGCGTTGTAGGCAGGTACCACCAGGCTGACGCGTGGGCTCATAACAGTCTCTTCAGGGTTCGCAGGGGGTGTAGCATCCCTTGCGGCGAGGCCATTGTCACCAGTCCCAGGCGCAATCTGACGCAGGCACACATGGCCAGGCTCTGTAGACCCAGGGCGGTGGCGACGCCCAGGGCCACGCCGCTGGAGCCGAACCAGGCGCCCAGCAGGAGCGCGAGGGGAATCAACAACGCACCGCTCAGCCCGGTGATCCACAACATGTCGCGTTGGTGCCCGGTCATCATCAGGGTGTAGCCGGCCGAGCCGCAGAGCACGTTGACGCACTGGCCGGCGCCAAGGATCAGCAGGACCCCGTGCGCCCCCCGGTAGCTGGCGCCGAAGAACAGCTCAAGCAGCAGCGGGCCGGCAACGGCGAACAGGAACAGCGCCAAGATGGCGGGCAATGCCGCGAGCGCGGCCGAGTCGCGCAGAAGGCTTTGCAGCCGGGCATGTTGGCCGAGCGCGTGCTGTTCGCTGATCATCGGGACCAAGGCCGAATTGAGCACTAGCAGGGGCAGGGTGAGCAGTTGTGTGAGTCGCGAGGCAGCTCCATACAGGGCAACTTCGGCACTGTCGGCCAACTGGTTGAGAATCCACAGATCGGCCTGGGTCAGCACGACCAGAAGCAGATTGGTGCCCCACAGGGGTAGGGATAGCGCCAGTAATGTCCGCCAGCCCGGCATTTGTGGCGCAGGCAGTCGACGCAAAGCACGGTGCAGTGCCATCGAGCAGATGAGAACCGCCAGAAGCGTTGCTCCGGCCACCAGGGCGACGGTCTTTTGTAGTGTTGGAGCGCTATACAGCGCGGCGATGCCGAGCGCCGTCAGGTACAGCAGGCTGGAGCACGGGCCGCCATACACTGAGGCGCGGAGTATGTCCTGCAGGCCGCGAAAAGTTTCCGCAAGGGCTGACTGCAGCGCCAGGCCTATTGTCCAGATGACCAGGAGGATCGGCAGGAGCACGTCCGGCGGGAATTTCAGGAATGCCGACAGTTGTCTGCTCACCGGCGGTAGCAACAACACGGTGGCATAGACCAGCGCGGCGAAGGCCAGCAGCTTCAGTGCCATCCATATGGCGCCCTTGGCCCGTTCTGGCCTGCCCAAGGCCATCGCTTCGGATACCAGTCGCACGACACTCAGATTCACGCCGCAACCGATCACGATGGCACTGATGGAGCAGAAGCTGAACAAGATGAAGTAGTTGCCCGCCGCGGCGGGCTCCAGCGTGCGGGTGATGAGTGTGGTGACGAGCAGCCCCGAGAGGGCCGCGAGCAGGCGCACCGCGAGAGAAATGGCGCTGTTGCGTGCCAGGCTGGAAGATTTGCCTGCGGCAACCGGAGAGGTGGTGGGGTTCATGTCGGCACCTTCTCGCCCTTGAGCATCCCCAGCACCGAGGCGCCTGCGGAAATGTGGGGCTGCGCCGTGCTCGGCATCATGAATGCAAACTCCGAACTCACGCCGACTCGACTTCCAGGCCCGTTGGCGCCGAGGGCCATCGGGGCGATCATGGGATCCGTCCAGATCGTTGTTCAGGGCCAACGGCTTCATCCGCCGGGCGTTGACGGGTGATGACAACCTCATTCAGCGCCTTGGGAAGCGCCTGGGCGCTAGCCGAATAGGTCGCCTTGTCCGGGTTTCCGGTGCCCCTGATCTTGGTGCGCGCCGCTTTCGTGACGTCGGGCGCGCAGTAAGAAACCCGCTCGGGCGTCGCAACGTGAAAGGCGCTGCCGACATCGCGCGTCGCGCTCTGGAGGCTGGCGAAATGGCGCGCGTCGCGTCGGTGAAGCTTCGACTTGGGATGCGCATGGCGAGGCGGCACATCAGGCTGGCTCTTTTCGTCGCGACCAAGGGTGTGGATTCCCCTCGAGGCGCTGCGAAGAAAACCGCCAAACTCGGCCTTGCCGAAGGGCCCCGTTCCTCCTGCGATCAGCAAGCATCTGTCTTTCAGCATTCCCGCTCCTTCGGTGCTTCGGTCATGCTGATGTTACGGAAAAATTCCTGAGTAGGCGCGCAGACAACGCTGGGCGACCTCGCGCCAGGTGTAATTCTGCAGAACGAGCTCCCTGAGTCGCTGGCCTTGGGCGGGCAACAAGTCCCGCTGTGCAAGCATCTGGCGCATACCTTCGGCAATTGCAGGCGCTTCGACCGGAACGACCCGGCCACCGGCGATTCTTTCCACTTCGTCGAAGCCGCATTGGTCGGTGAGCAGCACCGGTGTACCCACCAGACCCGATTCCAGCGCGACGATGGACATTGCTTCCTTCCGGGAGGGTATTACGAGGAAATCCGCCGCGCGCAGCAACGAGTATTTGCTGTCTGGCTGCAAGTGTCCGGGGAACTCGACGTTGCTGGCGATTCCCAACTGCTGTGCCATGGTTTCGAGTGTTGCGCGTTCACCGAAATCCGAGCCCGCCACCACCAGGCGTACGGTCGGATAATCCTGCTTGACCTGGGCGAATGCTTCCAGCAACAGGTCAGGCCCCTTTATCGGCGCAAGGCGCCCGAGAAACGCGATCAAGGGCGATTCAGCGCTCCCTGGCTTCCAGCGAGGCGGCGAACGATCCTCCTCCTGATCTTGCTCGTGAACCCCATTGGGAATCAGCAATGGCGCGTCGCTAGAGATACCGTAAGGAGGGTAGTCCTTGCGCTCTGCGTCGGTCACCACCATGCAGCGTTCGGCGTTGCGGACCAGATGGTAACCGATTACTGCGTTGTAAAGTTTCTTCAGCAGGCGCGACCGGCCCTCGACCGGTAGCGAGCCGGCCGGACAATAGAAGTAGGGTATGTCGTGGCTCTTCGCGAGCCAGCCGACGAGCCCGGCGAGCCAACTCCAGTGTCCGGTCATCTGTACGACATCGGCCCTTACTATCCAGTCGCTGATGCGTGCCGGAGAAGCCAGTGGTAGGTAGAAGCGGCGGCCCAGGTTGCTCAGCAGCAGGCACTCGAACTCGGCTAGTTCGGTGCGCCGGTCAGCGGTAAGGCCAACCGTGGTGCTCAGCAGCATGGCGGTGTGTCCAAGATCCTGCAGCGCCCTGGCCAACTGAAAGGTTCGCTCGGCCGTGCCGCCTCCCAGAGTGGAGTCAATGGAGTCACAGACCAGCAGTATCCTCATGAATTTTCCTGCCGCTGCAGCGCGTACCATCGACCGTATTCCATTAAGGCCTGTTCAAAATCTTTCTTCGGCGCGAATCCCAGGCTGGCTAACCGGGTCCCGATGATCTGCAGACGTGGGTCGTCTTGGGAACGCCGCGAGAGGCGCAGCAGGGCATGAAGCACTGAAGAGGGAATGCTCAGGGTTGAGCGCAGCTGCGGTACATCCATCGATGCGGCGAGGAGTTCGTCGACGCGCTGGTAGTGATTCGACGGATGTGCATCCTCTGCGACGATGAAAACCTGGCCCAGCAGCGGCTCTGGATGGAAAGCCAGTAATTCGATCGCCTGGACGACTGTTTCGATGGGCACCAGATGCATGTTTCGGTTGCCGTAAACGAAGCGCAGCACGGCGCGGGTCCAGAGAGGCCAGTCCAGCATGCGTCTCGCCAGTTGCTCGAGATTCCTGGAGTCAGGGCCGAACACCGCGGTTGGTCGCAGGATCGCCAGGTCGACCCGAGAATCCAGGGTGGTGGCTAGCTCCTGTTCCACCACCAGCTTGCTTTCCTCGTATCGGGACAACGGATTGGGCAGCGTATCCTCATTGGCTTCGCGGCAGTCGGAGCGGCCCAATACCATCGCGGTGCTGACATGTATCAGCCTCCGAACGCCGTTTTCTGTGCAGGCCGAGGCAAGCTGACGAGCGTGATCATGCGGAGATTCTTCGGCGGCGGTTGACCATGCGAGGTTGATCAAAACATCGGTGCCGGTGAGAAATGCCTGCAGCGAGTCGGGGGTGCTCAGGTTGCCGATGTAATGGCGGGTCCCATCCGCGAAGGGAGCAGATGTCGCCGAGCGACGCAGGTGCCGAACCTCGCATGGCAGAGGGAGAAGCGAATCCAGCAGGTGACGTCCGATGAAACCCGACGCGCCGATAAGGCCAATTGTCAGTGGCCGCTGGGAGGTTGGTCTGTCACTCACGAGTGGCCCCACCCCTTGCCTGATAGGCTCCGCGAAGACAGCAGGGCGTGGCAATCAATGCGTACGGGCTTGCCCGTATGGTAGGACCACCATGGCATATACGGAATCCATTTATACATCCCTGCTTCCATTTTTTTTATTATGGTCTTCAAGCCGCTAAATACCTGCCTGCGTTTGCATATTTAGACACTCGGCATCTCAGGTTGATGCGTTTGATCGGAGTGGCGCCGATTAGTTGCGGTCTTCCTTGGTGTTTCCCTCAACTAGGGGCTCGGCGAATCTGGGGTCGGTTTGGCTTTACATCTGCCCCCGTGCTTTCGATACAACGTTCTCGTTCCAAGCATCGGAGCGCTTGTATGTATAAGCTTCCGATTCTTTGGATATTTGTTCTAATTACTAATGTCCGTAGGCAATAAAAAAGCCGGCTTGTGGCCGGTGTTTATTTGTTTTAAGTATTTGATTTGTATTATTTATTTTTTTATTTCTGTTTGCGACCCACACTTTGACCCACTCCTTTGTCGTGGCTCTAGCGGGTCTTGCTGCTTGTCTGTCTCGTAGGTCGTTGGCCGAGAAAGCTGCTGAAGGTAGGCAGCCTGTGTCGTTTTGACGGCATAAATTGATGCTCTGACCGATTTGACAGTCGGTCAGAGCACTTATACCGCTTGGTCGCCAAATTTCTCAGCTAACTCCCTGTGTTCTATGTGCAGGAAATCCCTCGGTAGCTGGGGGAATCGTTTCTCTATTTTCCTGTCTGGTCGATGCAGAGCTAAGCGACAGGATGCTTGTTCTAGTTATATACCTCAATACCTCATCAACCATACCCGTGACACCATGAGTCGTAGCCATCAGCGCTAGCTGCACATGGTCATGACAGGGCGCTGTTGCTGACCACACAGCAACAGCGCCAGCAGGCTTCCAGCAGTAAAAAAATACAGACCTTGCACCTGATATGTACTCACAACCCAGGTGCAACACCATGAACCATCGTCACACATCCAAAACCTTCTCTCAGTCCGATATCGCATTCCAGATCGAAGATCTGGTTGACGCGGTAGAGCACAGCGAGTGGCCTGTACAGTCTGTGACTGACAGCGGCAAAACCAAGCGTACCAAGCTCGCTCGGTACTTCGAGAACCTTGCCCAGATGCTGGAGTTGGTCAGCCGTAGCGATGGCTACCACTACGGGCCGTCCCTACGCCTGTTCCAGCAGGCGTGTCACGACATGGGCGTGGAACACAGTCCGTTGTTGGCCGGGATCACTTCCTTCGATGAAGAAACGTCCCAATACCGCGACTACAGCGATACGCTAAACCGCCTGGCTGAGCGTATCCGTCAACTGACTCTGGAACGCGGCTACCGTCGCCGTCGGGGTGATTCGACGTATAAATGGCACCAGCAGTCCCGTGAAGTGGCTGAATACCTTGACCAGGTACTGGATCGCTACGCCACTACCCTGGTGATCAGGATTGATCTGTACTATCGCGCTGCTGCTCAGGCCAGGTTGCGGGTTGAGCATGTGTTTGCGGATCTGCAGCGACTGATCCGCTCGCGTGAACGCAATCCGATTTTCGAGCATGAAACTGGCTATATCTGTCGTGTCGAGCAGGGAGAACGTCGCGGCTATCACATCCACACTGCCTTCTTCTTCAATGGCGCTATGGTGCGGGGTGATATCTACAAGGCGCAGCAGATCGGTGCTCTGTGGGAGCAGATCACCCGTGGCAAAGGGAGTTACCACAACTGCAATCAGGGCAAAGCCCAGTACGGTGATAAATGCGGTATCGGGATGATTCATCGAGGTGACGAAGAGGCGCGTGACAACGCTCATCATGCGATGAGCTACCTGATCAAGCGGTCCCAGCAATTGGGTCTGCGACCGAAAGGGGCGAAGTGCCTGCGCAAGGGGCAGCCGGTACGGCGGTAGCCTGGCATTGATGCACTCTGGAGCCATCCCTGAGCGCGTGTTCTTGTAGTGCTCAACCCATCCCGGACAGTGGGTTAAGTTTTTCTTCGGCCACCGCAGGTGGTAGTTCGTGGTTGAACTAGCGGCCTGTCCTGTAACGGTGCATCAGATAGTGACTGATGTCCCGTTGAGCTTCCTGAGCGGTTAGGTATCCAGTCGATGGAATACACTCCGATTTTAGACTGCGAATAAACGCCCCATCGGCGCGTTATCCCAGCAATTACCCCGACGACTCATGCTCTGCTGCATCTGGTAACGCCACAACCGCTGGTGGAACAGGCGGTTGTGTACTGGGTGCCCTGATCCGAATGGAATATTACCTGTTGTGGCTTGCCGCGTTGCTCGTGAGCCATGTCTAGGGCCTTGATTACCAACTCGGCATCCGGTTTGGCCGAGAACGCCCAGCCAACTGCTCGGTGGGTAGGTAGATCTAGCACTGCGGCTAGGTAATGCCAGCGACCTTGCGCCCAGACATAGGTGATGTCGCCCACCAGACCTGATTGGGCGTTTTGGTCGTGAGCTCGCGATTCAGTCGATTCGGAACACCTGGTCGTTCAACGTGGCCTGCTTGTAGGCGTGCGAGCCCGGCTGCTTGCTGACCAGGCCCAGCTCACGCATCAGCTTGCGCACACGAAAACGACCAATCGTCTCGCCACCGTCGCGCAGCATGCCCAAGATGCTCCGACTTCCGGTCGAGCCGCGACTCTGGCTGAACAATTGATTGACCTGGCTGTGTAGCGCCGCGCAGCGAGCATCGACACGGCGACGTCGAAAACGATGGGCGTAGTAGCAAGAGCGCACCACTCGAAGGCTGAACGGACCATTTCCACAGGCTCCCGCTCACTCAACTGGTCTATCAGCGCATACGATTGAACTCGTCCGACATCAGGAGAGCGGTAGCCTTCCTAAGAAACACCTTCGACAGCTTGCAGTGTGAAGCCAAACTCGGCTGCCCGGCGGTGCAATCCCTTCACCACTCGCTCCTGATACTTCTGCTCATAGTGATCGGCACCTGGGTCCTGATAAGCCATGCCGAAGCGCATCGCGTTGTAGAAAAGGATGGCGATCTTGGTCTGTCCCGGGCTGAGTGGACACTGACTTAAGGTGGATAATGTCCGCCGCAAGGAGTGTTCATGACCCAGACCAGACGACGTTTTCCCCAATCTTTCAAACGTGAAGCGGTAGACCAGGTGCGCGCCGGCACGCCGCTTCGTCATGTGGCCGAGACGCTCGGCATCGCTGAAACCCTGCTGGGCAAATGGAGGCGCCAGTACGAACAGCAAGGTGACGATGCCTTTCCGGGCAATGGCAAGCAGCGCGGTGAGAGTGCCGAGCTTCGCCGGCTACGCCAGCAACTGGCCCAAGTCACCCTGGAGCGCGATGTTTTAAAAAAGGCGATCGCCATCTTCTCGCAGCCCACGAAGTGAGATTCCGCGCTATTGAGGCGTTGGCCGGTCGTTATCCCGTAGCACCGATGTGCCGGCTATTGCGGGTATCTCGCAGCGGTTTCTATGCCTGGCAGCAGCGGCCTCCTTCGGCGAGAGAGATGGCCAATCGGCGCCTGAGCCAAGAGATTCGCGCCATCCACCATGAAGTAAATGGGATCTATGGCCATCGCCGCATCAAAGCTGAGCTGTCGGCCATGGGGCATGTGTGTGGTTGGCACCGGGTCGCTCGACTGATGCGTGAAGCCGACCTGAGAGTTCGATCACGCAAGCGTTGGAGGCTGGTTTCAGGCAGTCGTCACGACCTCCCCATTGCTCCAAATCACCTGGATCGCCAGTTCGCTTCGGATCGCGCCAATCGTCACTGGGTTTCGGACATGACCTACGTGCGAACTGCGCAGGGTTGGCTGTACCTGGCCGTCGTGCTCGATCTCTATTCGCGCGCCGTTGTCGGCTGGGCAATGCACCACCGCATGCAGCAGGCTCTGGTACATGCAGCGCTGGAGATGGCCGTTGCACGCCGGCAGCCGAAGACCGAGGTGCTGCTGCACTCGGATCGTGGCAGCCAATATTGCGCCTATGACTACCAGGCGCTGCTGCGGCGGCACCGCATCGTGCCTAGTCATTCGCGACGGGGAAACTGTTGGGATAATGCAGCCATGGAGAGTTTCTTCCGCTCGTTGAAGGCCGAGCGGGTGTACCTGACTCGCTATGCCAGCTACCAGGAGGCAAAAACCGACCTGTTCGACTACATCCGCTTTTACAATCACCGCCGTCGCCACTCGACGTTGGGCTATCTCAGTCCGAT
Source organism: Pseudomonas sp. UBA5782 (assembly GCA_002418465.1). Classification (GTDB taxonomy): domain Bacteria; phylum Pseudomonadota; class Gammaproteobacteria; order Pseudomonadales; family Pseudomonadaceae; genus Pseudomonas_O. The sequence continues at coordinate 34,479 of DIEE01000069.1, forward strand.
GGAGTTTGAACGGCGAAATACGAGCAGTAGCTCTTAACTACCTGTCCACTGGCTCCGGGACAGACCACGGGGGTTTACCAATCAGCTGGGTTGTGCCGCTGTTTGCTACTAGCATGCGGCCCTCAATATCCTTCGCATACACCACGCCAGGAACGGCGTCAGTGAAGGTTTTGAGGAGGTGGGAATACCTATCACGCTCAGCTTCGGCTGATCGACGCAGATCAATGTCCCGGAGCACACCAGGGAATCTGATTGCCTGGCCATCCCCGTTCAGCTCTGCACGCCCAATGGCCTCAACCCAGCGGTAAACACCGTCAGCCTGTAGAACCCGGTATTCACACTGGTACTGACCACCGTGTTCCATGGCGTGCTCAATAGCCGCTTGCACCCGAAGTCGATCATCCGGATGGATTGAGGTAGTGGCATTTTCAATGGGAAGGCCGCGCAAACACCATTCAACAGGTAGGCCAAACGTCTGGGCAAAGCGCTCGTCGGCTTTAACTTGGTTGTGTGGTATATCCCAAACCCAGGTCCCAACAATGGCGCCTGCATCCAATGCCAGTTGAATGCGCTCTGCTGCATCGATAGCGGTGGCAGTCGTCTGCACCGAATTACCGTTTTTATCTATATTGCTCATAGGCTTTCAGGTACTAGCAGCTGTCGCGAACTGTGGGTGAAGTGGTAAAAAGGTATTTGCTAAGCGCAATTTCAACTGAGACCGCGGTGATTGAGGTTTGTTGCCACATTTTCCTGCTCAGTTTTTTTGAGCTTAGGCCTCTATTTATCAATTCAGGTTGGCGCGTTCATCCAGCATCTTGACCATGATTTTGGGATACAAGCGGTGAAACTCGCTGACGACCTGCGGCATAAAGTAGTACGCCCTAGAGGGGACGCAAGCGATTGTGACGCTACCTATCCGAGTGGAGGAAACCTTGCTGATACTCATCAGTGCGGTGTCCAGATCGTCACGAAGACGCTCGACTTGAGGAAGAAAGGCTCTGCCCACTGTAGTGAGGCTGACCTCGCGTGTAGTGAGTTCAAATAGCTTTACATTGAGGGCTATCTCCAGCTTTTCAATGCGCCGACTCAGGGCTGGTTGAGTGATGCGATTGAATCGGCGCCTTGCGGAAGCTGCCATGCTCAACAACTGCGCGAAAAGCTTGGAGATCATTGAGGTCGAAGTTGATGCTCATGGTAGCGAAGTGTCCACTGATAGGTAAGACATCAATAGCATCGCACAACGAATGCTAGTCGCAGATGCCAGTTGCCGGTTAGCAACCGAGTCTGCAAATCATCTAAGATCTTACGCAGGGCATGTTCAACCGCAGGGGAGGGAGGCCGTTTATGTGAAGTGATCAGGTGTCCTTGGGGCGGGAGCAGGCGATTTCTTCTCTTCATCGCTATTGGGCCAATCTGCGCAAGACCCAAGTCAATCAGTCGGCTGCCGAAGCTGTAGCCCACATCAGAGCCGCCAAAGTAGCCTTCGTCCTGATAGGACATCCCGATATCTGGCCTGAGCGCGCGTCGTTCAATCAGGTAATCCACGCCCCCAGAGCCGGCAGTTTCATTGCTTTCATTGTTGCATAAGGCTTTGGCACCTACTGCGATAACGGTACCAAGCACGTAGCCGATGCTGACACCTACGCCATCGCCTGAGTTTGTCACGGCGGGTATCGTGATTGCCACGATACCCATCAGCTAGGCCATGAAATTTTTCTTCCAGTGTCTAGTCATGCCAATCTACGATCTCCGGTTGATCGTTTTTGTCAGGTGTTGGCGTCTTCACTTAATGTCGATTTTCAGTCAATGCACGCGGCAAGTGCCAAGTCTCCAAGTCGCCGTAGTCGATCAAAATGGGCAAGCCCTTCTATAAAGCCGGCACTCAAGAATATGAATGTAAGATCCCGATCCGGATCTATCATCCACATAGTTGAGCCGCCACCTACTGCGTAAAACGTACGTGGCGATGCTGTGTATCCAGCGCCGTTCATGAAGTGTCCGACTCCGCGAACGTACCCTCCTAAAAGCGAGAAATTCGCCGGGTAGTCTTCTAGCCCATTGGCTTCGCGGTACCAATCCCATGCGCCATTACTCATCGTGCCGGTATGGTTACGGCATGCGTATTCCAGTAAGGCTGGGGACAGCAGGCGGTAGTCCTCCAGTGAACCCTTACGACGAAACGCTTCGGCAAACCGGAACACGTCGTCAGCCGTACCGAATGCTCCTCCGGCCGGGTGTTCGCTCGTTTCAGTGAGGTGGTCATTCAGAACCTGTGCGGTCATGGCGCTAGCGGGCGTGGTGTTACGTTCTGTAAAGCTCACCGGTACGCGACGTGGATCTTGTGGCGAGAGCCCATAAGACGTGTTGGTCATTCCTAATGGATTGAAGAGGTCTTCTTGCGCGATAGTCTGGAAGGCTCTTCCTGCGGGATCTGTTTCCACGAGTAATTGTGCGAGGACGGCATAACTCGCGAACGGGTTGTAAACTACGCGCTCGCCGGGAACGTTGGCCGCTGGAAGGCCGCTGATAGCCGCGACATTTTTCGCAAGATCACCGATTTCTTTAGGTGAGACTGGCGCTGGTGGGAGGAAGCTTGAATAGGTGCCGGCGGTATGAGTGAGCAAGTGCCTTACGGTTACGCGCTGCTTACCGCCAGCAGCAAAAGTAGGGATGAAATCCGCGATGCGCGAGTCAAGGCAGAAGAGTCCGTGGTCGACTGCTCGCAAGGTAAGCGCTGCAGTGAACGATTTCGACAAAGACATCATTAGGTACCGATCCTCATCGGCTGCCGCCCGACCCGGTGCAACAGTTCCGAAGTTTTTTCGATAGCCGATCACTCCTCCACGGGCGACGATCACGGAAGCTCCGAAGTTATGACCATGGTCAATGTCGGCTTGGATGCTCGCAGACAACCGATTTAGTGCATCGGTATCCAACCCGGCGTTGCAAGGAGCCACCGGGGCTTTTGAAAGTCTCAACATGGAAGGCCTCTTCAGTGTGTGAGCGACGGAGTCAAGGAGTCACGTTGCCCAGATCATCGATTTGAAATTTAAATTAAATTTAAACTATGCTCCAAGTCAAGCTACAAAAAAATCTAATTTTTCGTGTTGGCGTCTCAGGCAAAGGAATGCATCCGGAACCAAGCTGCTCTTCGTTTCCCGGTTTTTGTTTAGAATCGCCCACTTCTGAGAACCACCGGGCCTGTTGAAGGCCATGATGGGACGTCATAGGTTAGCGCTAGGAATCGCATATGCCCGCTTCACGCAGAGCCCCCCGCGGAGATGGCGACGCCACGCGTCTGAAGGTCCTTAACGCGGCTGGGAAGCTCATTGCNNCATTGCCTTGAATGGTTTTGCAGCGACGTCCAGCAAAGTGATTTCCGAGACCGCGGGTGTCGATCTTGCTTCTATTAACTATCATTTTGGAGGCCGTTCCGGCCTCTATGAGGCAGTTCTCATAGAGGGCCATGGTCGTTTGATCAGTCTGGAAGCTCTGGAGGTACTTGCCCGAGATTCTATTTCCCCAATTAAAAAGCTCGAGATCCTCATCGATAGTCTCGTGATGCAGATTTACTCTGAGGACGATTGGCCGGTAAGGGTCGTCGCGCGTGAGTTGCTTTCACCTACAGCGCATGTGAAGGCGCTTTTGGCGGAAGGTGTTATGCCCAAGTTCTTACTAGTGCGTTCAATCCTTGGGCAAATTCTGAAAGTCGATAATGAGGATCATACGTTAGTTCGTTGTATGGTCAGCGTGATGGCGCCTTGTCTGATGTTGTTAGTAATGAGCCATGCAGCACCTGAGCCAGTACGCGACGTGGTGTCCAAATCGTCCGGCGAGCTGGCAAATCATTTGAAGCGTTTCGCCAGAGGCGGTCTTCAGAGTGTGCGTAGACACCTTGCCAATAGTTGACCCGGCCTTGCTCTCGGTCAGGCTTTTTGCTCTGGGTTAAGCATGTCGAGAATGTCTAGAAACGTGAACGAGCCCCTTGAAACAT
>DIEE01000070.1:0-4504 GCA_002418465.1 Pseudomonas sp. UBA5782
AGCGCCTGGGAAGGGCTCGGCGAGCTGCTGCGCGGACAGTTCGCCCGGCTCGGCATCGACCCGGACAAGGTCGACGAGAACCAGGACGTCAGTTACCGCGAGCAGGAAATCCTGCGCTTCGTCGCCGCCGGCATGTCCAACCGCGACATCGCCCAGGCGGTGCATCTCTCCGAGGCGACGATCAAATGGCACCTGCACAAGCTGTTCGCCAAGATGGGCGTGCGCAGCCGCACCCAGGCGGTGCTCAAGGGCAAGACGCTGGGCCTGATCAGCGAAGGGTGAGGGTGCTGGCGCCGCACCGGCGCCAGCGGGGTCAGTCCTGGCTCGGCACGTGGCCGAACAGCGATTGTGCGAAGCGCACGCGCTCTTCCGGACTTTCCTGGACGTCCTGCTCGGCCAGCTGCGCGAGGTGCGCCTCGACGGCGTGGGTGCGCAGGGTCAGCCCGCAGTCGTTGGCGATCTGGATGTTCAGGCCGGGGCGGGCGTTGAGTTCGAGGATCAGCGGGCCCTTGTCCTGGTCCAGCACCATGTCCACGCCGATGTAGCCGAGGCCGCACAGCTCATAGCAGCCGGCCGCCAGACGCATGAAGCCGTCCCAGTTCGGCAGTTGCACGCCGTCCACCGCATTGGTGGTGTCCGGGTGCTTGGTGATCTTGGCGTTCATCCAGGTGCCCTTGAGGGTCACCCCGGTGGCGAGGTCGACACCGACGCCGATGGCACCCTGGTGCAGGTTGGCCTTGCCGTTGGACTGGCGTGTCGGCAGGCGCAGCATGGCCATCACCGGGTAGCCCATCAGCACGATGATGCGGATGTCCGGCACGCCCTCGTAGCTGATGCTCTTGAAGATCTGGTCGGGGGTGACGCGGTATTCGATCAGTGCTCGGTCGCGGTGGCCGCCGAGGGAGTAGAGCCCGGTGAGGATGCTGGAAATCTGGTGTTCGATTTCCTCGTGGCTGACGATCTTCCCGGACACCGTCTTGTAGCGGCCCTCGAAACGGTCGGCGATCACCAGGATGCCGTCGCCGCCGGCGCCCTGGGCCGGCTTGATGACGAAGTCGCTGCGCTCGCCGATGATCTCGTCGAGCTTGTCGATTTCCTTCTCGGTGGAGATCACCCCGTACATCTCCGGCACGTGGATGCCGGCCTCGATGGCGCGCTGCTTGGTGATGATCTTGTCGTCGACGATCGGGTACAGGCTGCGCTTGTTGTACTTCAGCACGTAGTCCGCGTTACGCCGGTTGATGCCCATGATGCCGAGCGCTTCCAGGGCCTTCCATCTCTTCCACAGACCGATCATGGCTCAGTCCTTGAGAAAGGCTTTGAAGCGGAATAGCTCGGTCAGGCGGTAGCCGCGGTAGCGACCCATCGCCAGCATGAAGCCTACCATCACCAGCAGGATCGCCGGGAAGGTGAACACGAAGTAGACCAGCTGCGGCACCATCATCAGCAGGTGCGCCAGGGTCGCGGCGAACAGCGTACCAATCGCCACCTTCATCGCATGGCCGCCGCCACGCTCCTCCCAGGTGATCGACAGGCGCTCGATGGTCATGGTCAGGATCACCATCGGGAACAGCGCCACCGACAGCCCGCGTTCCAGGCCGAGCTTGTGGCTGAGCAGGCTGATCACGGCGATCAGTACCACGACGAAGGTCAGCACCACGGACAGCCGCGGCAGCATCTGCAGCTTCAGGTGTTCCAGGTAGGAACGCAGCGACAGGCCGAGCGCGGTGATCAGGGTGAACAGCACAATGCCGAAGCCCAGCTGCGTCTCGCGGAAGGCCAGGGCGATCAGCACCGGGGTGAAGGTGCCGAGGGTCTGCAGGCCGATCAGGTTGCGCAGGATGAGGATCACCAGCACGCCGATCGGGATCATGATCATGATCTGGTAGGTCTGCTGGGTCTGCAGCGGCAGGCCGTAGAGCGAGTATTCGAGGAAGTCGACGTCGGTGTTTTCGTCGGTCAGCTTGGCCAGGCGGATGGCGTTCATCTCGCTGTTGTTGAGGGTGAAACTGACCTGGATCTTCTTGCCGCCGTCCAGCGTCACCAGCGGCTCGTCACCGGTCCACCACATCAGGCGGTCGGCCGGCAGGCCCTGTTCGCCGCTCTCCGGGTTGAAGTACAGCCACTTGTCGCCGTTGAAGCTGCGCAGCCACAGCTCCGGATTCTGCGGCTGGTCGGCGACCAGGCGCAGGGTGTGCACGCGCTCCATCGGCACGTGGGCGATGGACAGCAGCAGGTCGACCACCCGTGCCTTGTTGGCGACGGACTGGTCGCCGCCGAGCAGCAGCTTGACGTTGTCGTCGTTGAGGTTGTTGACCCGCTTGATGGTCTCGCCGACGAAGGTTTCCACGTCCGCCGAATGCTGGCGGATCGGCGCCATCAGCGCTTCGGCAGCGATCTTCTCGGGACCGTCCACCGGGATCTGCTCGTCGCGGAAGATCGGGCCCTTGGGTTTCGGCTGTTCGCCGCTGTAGCGCTTGGTCAGCACCAGACGGTAGTAGATCGTCTGGTTGCCTTTGGCGCGGCGCGCCGACCAGGTGACTTTGCGGTTGTCGCCGGTGCGGTTGATGCTCACCCCGTAGTTGTTGGAGATGAAACTCTCGTTGAGGCTGACGTAGTTCTGGTTCAGCGGCGGCACGAACATCTGCACCTTGACCGGCTCATGCGGCGTCGCCACGAACTCGACCTTGGCGTCGATGTTCCACAGATCGTCGGTTTCGTCCTCGGTCACCGGGATGCCGAGGATGAAGATCTGGTAAGCCGTAATCAGAGCGCCCAGCGTCACCAGTACGGTGATCAGGACTTTCAGATGCAGGGTAAGAGAGCGCATGGGGTCTACTCGGCAGAGATTGAGTCGGCGCATCCGGGCTTGCCGGCGGCGTACTTGAGGCTGGGATCGACCAGCGCATCGAAGCGCTTGAGCGCCTCGGAGCCGATCAGGAGCGGGTATTCGAAGGCGCTGCGGTCGGTCAGGTTGACCTCGATGTCACGCCGCGCGCGGCCCATGCAGACGCTCAGTTCGATCACCGGGCGAGCGGTATAGGTCTTGCCCTGTTCAGGATCGTAGTCGCCCGAGCGGCGCTTGATCTTGCTGATCCGCGCCAGCGGTCGTTCGATCGGGTGGGCATGGGCATCGTCGATGGCCAGGTAGAAGCGCACCCAGGGCTCGCCGTTGCGCTTGAAGCGCTCGATGTCGCGCGCGCTGAGCGAGGCGGTCTTGGCCCCGGTATCCAGCTTCGCTGCCACTTCCAGGTCGAGTTCGGCGAGACGCGTGTGCTCGTTCAGGCCGTACACGGTCTTCTCACCGGCAAAACCCGCATCGGGAGCAAGGAACAGGCAGAAGAGGGAAGGAGCGAAGGGCTTGAATCTCATACGTCCTGGATGATCGCAGCGGCGGGTCGGCGTGACCTGCGGGTGGCGCGAGCCTTCGTGCATCGGGCTTGCAGGCATGGCGAGCGTTATTCCGGAGCTGCGCATGCGGTCGGCATTCTAGCATGCTGATTTTCCGCGGTGACAGACGCATATAGGCCGCAGCGGACGCGGTTTTGGCCATGCGCTGGTGAACCGAAGGATGCAAACTGTCAACAATCCTATTGTCTTGTTTGACCTAAAAGCCGGCCTGGCGTAGATTTGTCCGAAATAAAACGCACTGGTGTCGACAATATGCTGGATGCCGCTGATATCGGCCTGGTCGTGGCGGACGAGTCGGAAACCCTTTCCGAGCACGTCTTCCGACGCATCCAGGCGGCCATCGTCAAGGGCGAGATCGCTCCCGGCAGCAAGATCTCCGAGCCGGAGCTGGCGCGCGTCTACGGCATCAGTCGTGGCCCCCTGCGCGAGGCGATCCATCGCCTGGAAGGCCAGCGCCTGCTGGTGCGCGTACCGCACGTGGGCGCCCGTGTCGTTTCACTGAGCTACGCCGAACTGATCGAACTCTACGAAATCCGCGAATCCCTCGAAGGCATGGCCTGCCGCCTGGCCGCCGAGCGCATGAGCCAAGCTGAGATCGACGAGCTGCGCCAGGTGCTGGAGATGCACGAGCGCGACGAGGCGTTCCAGGCCGGCCTTGGCTACTACCAGCAGGAAGGCGACTTCGATTTCCATTACCGGATCATTCAGGGCAGCGGCAACCGCACCCTGACGCAGATGCTCTGCGGCGAGCTTTACCAACTGGTGCGCATGTACCGCATCCAGTTCTCGGCGATACCCAATCGCCCGCGCCAGGCCTTCACCGAACACCACCGCATCCTCGACGCCATCGCAGATCGCGACGGTGAACTGGCCGAACTGCTGATGCGCCGCCACATCGCCGCTTCCAAGCGCAACGTCGAACGCCACTATCCCGGCGCCCAACCGGGCGCGCAGGACACAACCACAACAAGAGGTGAGTCATGAGTCATGTATCTGCCGGGCAACGCTTCCGTGACGCCGTAGCCAGCGAGCACCCGTTGCAGGTGGTCGGTGCGATCAACGCCAACCACGCCCTGCTGGCCAAGCGCGCCGG
>DIEE01000070.1:4564-5389 GCA_002418465.1 Pseudomonas sp. UBA5782
CGGCGCCAAGCGCTGCGGTCATCGGCCGAACAAGGAGATCGTTTCCCAGCAGGAAATGGTCGACCGCATCAAGGCCGCGGTGGACGCCCGCACCGATGACAGCTTCGTGATCATGGCGCGCACCGATGCGCTGGCGGTCGAGGGCCTGGAGTCGGCACTGGAGCGTGCCGCGGCCTGTATCGAGGCCGGCGCCGACATGGTCTTCCCCGAGGCGATCACCGAGCTGTCGATGTACAAGCTGTTCGCCGAGAAGGTCCGCGCGCCGATCCTCGCCAACATCACCGAGTTCGGCTCGACCCCGCTGTACACCACCGAGGAGCTGGCTGGCGCCGACGTATCCCTGGTGCTCTATCCGCTGTCGGCGTTCCGCGCGATGAACAAGGCGGCGGAAAACGTCTACACCGCGATCCGTCGCGACGGCACCCAGAAGAACGTGGTCGACAGCATGCAGACGCGCATGGAGCTGTACGAGCGAATCGACTACCACGCCTTCGAGCAGAAACTCGACGCGCTGTTCGCCGCCAAGAAGTGATCTTTGCCGCGCCCCGTGAAGGGCGCAGCCCAGCTTGTGCGCTGGACGAACAACAATAAATCCAACCGGATCAGATGAGGAATCACCCGCGATGAGCGCAACTCAAGAGACGACCACGCCGGGCTTCAAACCCAAGAAATCGGTAGCCCTGAGCGGCACAACCGCCGGCAACACCGCTCTGTGCACCGTCGGCCGTACCGGCAACGACCTGCATTACCGTGGCTACGATGTACTGGATTTTGCCAACCGCTGCGAATTTGAAGAAATCGCCCACCTGCTGGTGCACGGCAAGC
>DIEE01000070.1:5460-5637 GCA_002418465.1 Pseudomonas sp. UBA5782
TCGCCGACAAGCTGATGGCCTCGCTGGGTTCGGCCCTGTTGTACTGGTACCACTTCAGCCACAACGGCAAACGCATCGATGTGGAAACCGACGATGACTCCATCGGTGGCCACTTCCTCAATCTGCTGCACGGCGAAACGCCACGCGAATCCTGGGTGCGCGCCATGCACACCTCGC
>DIEE01000114.1:0-380 GCA_002418465.1 Pseudomonas sp. UBA5782
CGGATGCCTCGGCTGCGGCAGACCGCGCAGCCCGCGGTTGCTGCTCGCCATCGCCAGCAGGCCCAGCGGCAGGTTGATCCAGAACACCCAGCGCCACGACAGCGTGGCGGTGAGCAGCCCGCCGAGCAGCGGCCCGGTGACGCTGGCGAGGGCGAACATGCCGCTGATGTAGCCCTGGTAGCGGCCGCGTTCGCGCGGCGCCATCAGGTCGCCGATGATCGCCTGGCTGAGGGTGATCAGGCCGCCGGCGCCGAGGCCCTGCAGCACGCGGGCGAGGATCAGCTGCTGCATGTCCCGGGCCACGGCGCAGAGGCAGGACGCCAGGGTGAACAGGCCGATGGAGGTGAGCAGCAGGCGGCGGCGCCCGTAGAGGGCGCCGC
>DIEE01000114.1:458-10456 GCA_002418465.1 Pseudomonas sp. UBA5782
GACGATGGTCTGATCCAGCGCGCCGAGGAAGATGGCCAGCATCAGCCCGAACATGATCGGACGGATGACGGCAGGGTTGGGTGAAGCGAGCGGAACTGTACTCAAGGAAGGTATCCAGGCCTGCATCGGCCGGAGCCGGAGCACCGCGTGGGTGCCCCGGCAGTCAGGCGCCGATCAGAACTTGTAGTTGAGCGAAGCGGTGAAGGTACGTCCTTCGGACGGCATCACCAGGACCGAATCGAACAGGTTGGCCGAGGTGAAATATTCCTCGTCGAACAGGTTGTTGACGGTAAACAGGGTGCTCCAGTTCTTGTAGTCGTAGCCGACCGAGCCGTTCCATACGGTGTAGGACGGCAGACGGATCTGCTTCTGGTTGTCCGCCCACTGCGCATCCACCCAGGTGAAGCCGAGGCTGGCGTTGAGTTCGCCGATGCCCAGCGGCTGGGTGTAGTTGCCGTACAGGCTGGTCACCCACTCCGGTACGCCACCGCGATCCCATTCGCCGCCGAGGATCGAACCCGAGGCGTCGTAGAAGCGATAGCCGTAGAGGGTCGCCGGATCGACGCCCATCGCTGCGGCGACAGCTGCGGTGTTGAGGATGGTGTACGGGTTGCCCTTCTCCTTCACGTGGGTCTTGCTCGCCGCGGCGCTCATCGAGAAGTGCTTGTCGATCAGCCAGCGCAGCTCACCCTCGAAGCCCTTGCTGTTGACCAGGATGTCGGTGCCGCTCTGCGCGTCCTGGTAGCTGCGGTCCTGATCGAACGCAGCCAGCGCGGCGTAGACGGTGCCGCTCGGGTTGCTGTACTTGATGCCCGCCTCGCGCAGCTTGGAATCCTGGATCCAGGAACCGTTCTGCACGTTCTCCACCGGAATGCCACCGGCCGAGTTGGTCGCCAGCGAGCTGGATTCGGCATAGGTGAAGTACGGCACGATGCCCCACGGCGTCTTGTACGCCAGGCTGATGTTGAACGAGTCGGCGGTGCCGTCGTCGCTGAACCAGTCCGGGTTGCCGTCGCCGTCCGCATCGCCGATCAGCGTGCCGGCGGTGGACAGTGCCTTCTCCGAAGCCTTCACGTCGTAGTAGTCGAAGCGGTAGCCGAGGGTCAGATTCCAGTTGCGCCAGTTCATGTCGGAAACCGCGAAGGCGCCGGTGTTCTTGCTCACCGAGAAGTTCTGCGAGGTGAACGGGCGGCGGTACTGGCCATTGCCCAGCGACACGTTGCCTTCGTTACCGGAGTCGAAGGTGTCGTTCGGCGTGGCACCGACCGTGATGTCGCGGCGGTCGAAGATCTCGTCGCCGTAGGCTTCGCGATCCACGCCGTTGTAGTAGCGGTAGTTCACGCCGACCGAGTTGTTGGTGGCCACTTCGCCCAGGGTCACCGGGAAGCTCAGGCTGAGCTTGTCTTCCCAGACGTAGGAGTCGAACTTGGCGGTGAAGCCGTAGCTGGAATACTTGTAGTGGTCCATGTCCTCGTAGAAGGACTGGTTCTTCAGTTCCCAGCCGTCGCCCAAGTCGCGGATGAGGTCGAAGTAGGCGGTGCGCAGCGTGGTCTCGCCGCGGTCGGCCTTGGTGGTCATGGTTTCGTTGTGGTCGAGCTTCTTGGTGCCCGGATTGCTCAGCGAACCGTTGTCCACCGCCGGCAGGCTGCAGCCGCTGTAGCCACCGGAACAGAACACGTCGAGCAGTGCGTTGCCGCTGCCCGAGGGGAAGCCGACGCCCGGCGCGATGCCATCGCGCACGTCGTCAGGGTAGAGCACCGAACCGCGGCTGTTGAGATCGGACGCGGCGCCGGTGATGTAGGTGCCGTGGTCGATCAGGTCCTGGGTCACGCGGTTCCAGCCGGCGTTCTGCTCGCGGTCGGCGTCCAGGTACTGGCCGCCGAATTCGGCGCGCAGGTTGTCGGTCAGGTCGAGGTCGAAGGCCAGTTGGCCGAGCTGCGATTTCGGCTCGACGTAGTCGTAGTAGCTCTTCGAATCCTCCTTCTCGTAGTAGGCATACACCCCGCCCTGGCGACCGCCGAGGGTGAACGGCGTGCCGCCTTCGGCGTGAGTGATGTACTTGTCGTAGGAGCCGACGGTCATGCCGACTTCGCCGGTGGGTTCCTCGATGTACTTCGAGGTGCCGGACTTGGCCGACTTCGGCGTGAAGTTCATGTAGCCGCCGATCTTGCCGGCGCCGAACGCCGGGCTCACCGGGCCGCGCACGATGTCCACCGAGCTGGCCGCGCGGATCGGCGTGGTGTAGTTGCCGGAGTTCTGCACGCGCTTCATGCCGCGGAAGTAGTTGTCGGCCTCCTCGCCACGCAGCGAAACCGAACCGGCGACGCCGAAGAACGAGCCGGTGTAGGCGCCGGGGGTCATTCGCACCAGGTCGTTGACGTCGCGCAGGCCGTAGTTCTGGATCAGCTCGGAAGACACTTCGGTCACCGATCGCGGGGTTTCCACCAGCGGCTTGCCTACGCCGAACACGCTGGAACCGGTGTTGCCGGTGCTGGGCATGATGCCGAGGTTGTCCTCGACGCTTTCCTCGACGGTGTAGTCGTCCAGCTTGACGGTGTCGTCGCTGGCGGGGGCGCTTTCCTGGGCGAAGGCACCGGCGCAGAGGAACGGCAGCGCCAGGGCTACCGCATAACTAAGTCGCTTATAACGGGGGGTGAAATCGCTCATACAAGGCTCCTGTATATTTATATGAATTCATTTCTTATACATGCGCCCTGTTCAGTCGAATTCACTGACTGCCAAGTTGGTAATTGCACTTGGTTACATCGCTGCAAGGCTGATCACGATATGTTCGCCGCATCCAGGCGGCGCCTTCGTTTGAGGCAAACCTAAAGGGCTTGGGGGTATTCGTAAATATCAATAAATCAGCGGTACGCCGCGAAAAATTCGCCGGTGTCGTACGCGAATGAAACGAGGCCGTTACAGGGCGTGAAAGGCGATTAATTAGTTGCGCGGGGACTAATAATTAGTTGCCCAGAGGCGCAAGTTCCTGATCGATCATGGGTGCCAACAGGAAATAGGTTGAAGGGGCAGACGTGTTCGCCTGGCAAGGCCCAGCCGGGCGGACGTGCTAGCCCCTACAAAAGGTTCTTCGCATTTCATGGGGACAGGGTTGCTTGACACTGGACTGGCAAGTTTGGGTGATGCTGGCATCTGGTCTGGGCTTGCACCTTGGTGATCAGGGCGATTATCGAGCGTGCTGACACTCCTGGTTTCGGCCCCCGGCCGAGTCACTTTCTCTTTGCTCGCGCGAAAGAGAAAGTAACCCAAGAGAAAACGCGCCCGACATCCGGCCCCGGCTGCGCCGGGGTTCCCTCGCTCCGGTGCCGCTCCGGGGGCCGTCACGAAGGGACGTCCCTGTCCCTTCGCTCCTCGCTCGGCATCCATGCCTCGCGTCCCCCTGCGCGACACCTCCACTCGGCCTCCTGACGGGACCGGAATCCGAGTCGCCTGGAAGTTCGTTGATGTTTACTTTGGCTTGGCTTGGTTTTTTTCTTTCTGCACCAGCTGTCAGGCGACACCCAGCGTCCCTTCAGGAGGGTGAGCGGAATCGTTGCGCAGAGGAGCGAGCCGCAGGGATGCGGCGAGAGGACTGGGCGTCCCCTCGTAAAGGGCCATGGATGGCCCTTTACGACGACCCTCGGAGCGGCGATGGAGCGAAACGGAGCGTAGCGGAGTAACAGCCGCAGGCTGACCCGAAGGGCGAGCGAAGCGAGTAACGAACCCCGGCGTAGCTGGGGCCGTATGCAGGGGCAAGCGTTTTTGCTTACTTTTTCGCGACTGAAAACAGTGAGTCGCCCAGCAGAACGAAACCAATCTATCAGGCAACTCAGGCACTCAATGAAAGCAAAGCTTTCACTCGACACACTGACTTGCCAGTCCGGTGTCAATCCTTGCCTCCCCATGAAAGCGCGAAGAACCCACAAAAAGCGGACGCGTTGACTGAGGCGTCCGTTGCGTTGAGCGGACTCCTTTTGGCATCGCCCCAAAGTAGCCAAAGAGGTGCCCGAATTCCTGTTCAACCGGCTCTGTCAATCATCGGCCGGGCACTGCCTTCAGGCGCGGTCCAATGGGCTGATCACGCCCAGGCCACCCCGGTTAAGCACATGGGTATAGATCTGCGTGGTCTTCACATCTGCGTGGCCCAGCAGCTCCTGCACCGTGCGGATGTCCTGACAGCACTCCAGCAAATGCGTGGCAAACGAGTGGCGTAGCCTGTGCGGAGTCGCCAGCTTCGCGATGCCCGTCGCGCGCACGGCCGCCTTGAAAGCACGCTGCAAGCGCTTCTCATCGACAGGGTGACGCCGCCGCTTGCCACTGCGTGGATCGGTCGACAAGGATTGCGCCGGAAACACGTACTGCCTCGCCCACTCCCACGGTGCCTTGGGATACTTGCGCTCCAACGCCTGCGGCAGATACACATCGCCGCGCTCGGCCAGCAACTCCGAATTGTGTACGGCCTTCACCGCAAGCAAGTGCTTGCGCAACGGCTCACGCAGCCGTTGCGGCAATACCGTGACGCGGTCCTTCATGCCCTTGCCGTCGCGCACCACAATTTGCTGCGCCGCAAAATCCACATCCTTTACCCGTAATCGCATCACCTCCATCAAACCCATGCCCGAGCCATACAGCAGGCTGGCGATCAACCACAACTCACCCTCAAGCTGCGCCAGCACCGCCTGCACCTCCTCGACAGTCAATACCACCGGCAAGCGCACCGGCTTCTTGGCACGCACCACCTCACCCAGCCAGGGCAACTCCACCTTGAGCACTTGCTTATAGAGAAACAGCAACGCGGCCTGTGCCTGATTCTGCGTGGATGCCGATACATACCGACGCACCGCCAGATCAGACAAAAACGCCTCCACCTCCACCGCGCCCATTTCGGCGGGGTGGCGATAGGCGTGAAATCGAATAAATCGACGAACCCACTCGCAATAGACTCGCTCAGTGCGAATCGAGTAATGTTTCAAACGAATCTGCTCGCGAACTTGATCGAGCAACCGGGGCTTTCCATCCATGGTGCATAACTCCCTTATACGGTCATCCAGACCGCTACACCTCCCAGCCTAGACAGGGACAGCAAAGAGAACAGGAACGTTATCCACCAAGACTATGAAAGCGTTACGGCACCAATTGGTGTCTATTTATAGTTAGGCCTCAACAATGGAATCAGCAGTGCAGATGATTGATTTCCATAAGCTCATTGAAGACGCCAGTGCTGCAGGCCAAGACGTATGGGCAGCTGGCCCAGCCTCAGTGACTCATATAGAGGCTCTTGAAGCGGCACTTAACATCCAGCTTCCAGCGGCCTATCGTAAATTCCTTCAAGAAGTCGGAGCACTCTCCATCAATGACAGCCTAGTGGCTGGAATCATTGATGGCTCACCGCTCTTGATGGAGGGTAGCTCACTGTATGGGGAGACATTGCACAGCCGGGACGAGCAGCAACTTCCTGCAGACCTTTTCGTTCTTCAACCTGATGAAAACGCTCCATACTGCTTTAGCGCATCAACGGATGGTGTGTTGTGCTACCAGGTCAATACAAAGAGTGCAAAACAGATTGCCTCGTCTTTTGAAGAGTGGTTGAGACTGTTTGTGTTCGTGTGATTGGGCTGAAGGGGGAGTTCTTGAACTTGCTTCAAAATATCTACGGAATGCTTTCAAACACCAAGTGCAATACCGCTCCTTCGCGGTGCGGCCTAACTGGTTGTTCAACAGGACGTCTGCCAGCTTCGCCGGCAGCCGCCTGTTAACGCGGGCGTTAGCCTACAGAGGCAAGAGATGTTCGCCATACACTCTTCAGAATCTGGCAACAAACTTAGCTTTGATGACGTACAAGGTGATTATTTTACTATCTGCTTCACGTCTTCCGAGCCAAGTATAAAACGCGAAGTCTGGGCCTATACCGACGCGTATGGTTTAGCTAACTTATTTGAACACCTTGCAAGCCATGAGCTACCGTGGTCATCCTCAGAAAAATGGGAGTCCATTGAGGGTGGATTTTCATTGGTGGCAACCTGCAATTCCCGCGGTATTGTCAATCTCAAGGTTAAACTTTCAACACTTGGAAATGCTGAGCCATGGATTTTCGAGGGAAATATTTGTATGGAAATCGGACAGCTTCCAGCCATCGCAAAATCTGCACGGCAATTTTTCGGTGTGTCTGTCGGCTAACAATGCGCTCAAAGCGCTCACTTCGTTCGCTGGGACCGGCTACGCCGGCCCCTTAGCTTAATCGTTAGGCCCAATAATCGAGCAATATATGACCGAAAGAGATACACACAAATCAGCTCATGCGACAGTCGACGTAACACCTGCGTCTTCCAGGGAGCTATGGTCGGGAATCCACCTGAGTGCGTCCCTGTTGTGGCGCATTTTTGTTCTTCAAATCGCCTTGTCTATTCCTTTGGTGCTGCTTTTCGCTAGCTCAGGGGTCTCATCTACTCCAACTTTTGTGCTGCTTAAGCCGAGCATCGTTTATCTCTTCATCTGTGTTGTTTTGGCTTCTTCTCTTCTGTTCATTAGAAAAGGCCTCTTTTATCTGGTCTGGGGTGAGCGAATGAAAGTAGCCCCTAGTTTTTTCAAGAGATTTACATGGGCACTTTGTGCACTTTATCTGGTCCTTGGGCTGGCCAATTTCTGCGTCGCATTTCTTGCACCAGTCGATGTTTGGATAAATTACAAACTGTTTATCCCGTTTCCTTGCATCGTTCTGTTCTGCCTTCTCGCTCCGCGCTTTATTTGCGACGCCTAACCAATCACCCTACCGCACGCCTGGCGGCGCCCGTTAATTCAAAGAGTTAGACGCTATTTATTCCAAGGAACCTGCACAACATGGAAGTTGAATCAGTCACCGCACATTTGGTGTGGGTGACCGGAAAACTTGCCGTGATTCCCGTGCGGGCGATGGATTGGCGGGGCGGGACTGAACGGCGCCGGCCATGTTGCCGGCGCCGTTCGCGCGTTTACTTCTTCGGACCCCACACCCAATCGATGTTGTCATCCCTCAACGTCTTCGGCTGCACCGCCACCCAGTTCGCCGCATCGTTCACGTCGCCCTTGCCGGTGTAGTGCGCCACGCCCGGATAGGCCACCAGCGGCCGCGTGCGCAGCACCTTGTCGCCGGCCATCTGGGTGGCGACGATGCGCTCCGGTGCCTGGCCCCTCTCCACCCAGTCGACGATGGAATCGAGCATGTCGAAGGTGTTCGGCGCGTTGCCACCGCGGCAGTGGAACATCCCCGGCACCATGAACACCCGCGCCCACTGCTTGGTCTTCTCCAGCCCGCCCGAGGCGCTGGTCAGCTTGGCGTAGTAGTCGAGGGTGCCGAACGGCGGCACGGTCGGGTCGGCCCAGCCGTGGTAGAGCATCAGCTTGCCGCCACGGGCGCGGAAGGTGGCGAGGTCAGGTGCATGGTGCGGTTCCACCGGATCGTAGAAACGCGCCATTTCCTCCAGCTTGGCCATGTCCTTGTCGTAGTCGAAATGACGGTAGTCGTAGCTCGCCGGATCGTCGGGGAAACCCAGGTAGCCGTAGCCCTTGGAGAAGCCCAGGCGCAGGCCGCCCGGATCGTCCCAGGCCAGCTCGCTGCCGAATGCGCGGTGACCGGGAATCAGCCGCTCGCCCTTCGCGTTGCGCGGGCCATCGTAGAGTTTGAGCGCCACGCCGACCTGTTCGCCGGTGAGGCAGTTGGCGCCGTCCTTGCCCTTGGGGCATTGCACGCCGCGCACGTCGAAGTCGCAGTCGCGCGGTTCCATGAGGATGCCGTCGACCACCCCGTCGAGCTTGTCGCAACGCGCCAGCACGGCGTCGTTGAGCACTTTCAGCTTGGCCGGGGTGAACACCGCGGAACCGTCGTCGCGCAGCAACTGGCGCATGTCCCAGGCGTTGGCGATGGCGCCCTGGCGTACCGGGAAGGCCGCGTCGCCGCCGATGATGCCGTCGAAGTCCGCCGGGTAGCGCTGCGCCGCCGACATCGCCTCGCGGCCGCCGGTGGAGCAGCCGCGCAGGTACGAGTGGTGCGGGCGCTTGCCGTAGTAGCGCTCGGCGAGTGCCTTGGCCAGCACCGACATCACGTGGGTCGAGCGGTAGGCGTAATCCACCCGCAGGCCCGGTTCGGTGGCCCACAGCGGCGTGCCGGCGACCGTGCCGACGTGGCCCATGTTGTTCGCCGAGACCATGAAGTCGCGGCCGAGGCCGTCGTTGCAGGCCTCCGAATTGACCAGCCCGCAGTAGCCACCGCAGCCGGCCTGCAGGTAACGGCCGTTCCAGCTGGCGGTGGGCAGGCGCATCTCGAACTGGATCTGCGGCTGGATGTAGCCGACCACCTTGCAGTACTCCGGCAGCTTGTCCGAGGCGGGAACCACCTCGGCCAGGCTGATCACCGAGGGCGCGCCGTCCAGCGCCGTCAGGTCGAGTTTTTCCAGCGCCTTGCAGTCCATGGTCGCCGGGCTGGCGCCGGGCGATACCTGCGCGGCGCTGGCTGCGAGGGGCGATAGCAGGGCGATCAGGCCCAGCGCGAGGCTGCCGGCCAGCGCCGCGAGGCGTCGGCGCAGCGTTGCGTTGAATGCGTGCATGTCGTTCTCCTGGCTGTGACGGTCAGAACTTGTGGGTGAAGTTCGCCGCCATGGTGCGACCGGCCGAGGGCAGGACCAGCACCGAGTCGAAGGTGTCGGCCGAGGTGAAGTACTCCTCGTTGAACAGGTTGTTCACCGAGAACAGCGCCGACCACTCGTCCGTGCGATAGCCCAGCGAACCGTTCCACACCGTGTAGGCCGGCAGCTTGATGGTCTCCAGGTTGTCGGCCCAGGTCTCGTCGGCCCAGGTGAAGCCGAGGCTGGCGGTCATGTGGCCGCGGAACAGCGGTTGGGTGTAGTTGCCGTAGACGCTGGCGACGTATTCCGGCACGCCGCCGCGATCCCATTCGCCACCGAGCATCGAGCCGGTATTGAAGAAGCGGTAGCCGTAGACCTGCGACGGATCGAGCCCGTAGGCGGCAGCCACGGCGGCGCCGTTGAGCACGGTGAAGGGAGCGCCCTTCTCTTTCACGCTGAGCTTGCTGCCGGCGACGCTCATCGAGAAGCGCTCGTTGATCAGCCAGCGCAGTTCGGCCTCGTAGCCCTTGCTGTTGACCAGGATGGTGTTGCCGCTCTGCGAATCGGCGTAGCTGCGTTCCTGATCGAAGTACGCCAGCGCGGCGTAGACCTGCCCGTTCGGGCTGCTGTACTTGATGCCGTACTCGTCCAGTTCCGAATCCTGCAGGTAGGCGCCGCTCTGGATGTCGCCGACCGAGATGTCGCCGATCTGGTTGGTCTGCAGCGAACCGGCGGTGGCGTGGGTGATGTAGGGGATGAAGCCCCACGGCGTGCGGTACGACAGGCTGACGTTGTAGGAATCGGTGCTGCCGGTGTCGCTGTACCAGTCCGGCTTGCCGTCGCCGTTGGCGTCGCTCACCAGGCGGCCGTCGGTGGCATGCGCCTTGTCCGCCGAGCGCACGTCGAAGTAGTCGAAGCGGTAGCCCAGCAACAGGTTCCACTCGCGCCAGTTGATGTCGGTCATGGCGAACGCGCCGCTGTTTTTCGACAGCGAGTTGTTCTCCACGTTGTAGTTGCGCAGGTACTCGCCATTGCCCAGGTTGACGTTGCCGCTGTGGCCGATGTCGAAGCTGTCGTTGGGCGTGGCGCCGACCGACACGTCGCGGCGGTCGAGGATCTGGTCGTCCTGCGCCTTCCGGTTCACCGCGCTGTAGTAGCGGTAGTTGACGCCCATCACGTTGGCCGCGGTGACCTCGCCGAGCTGGATCGGGAAGCTCAGGCTCAGGCGGTCCTCCCAGGTGTAGGCGTGGTAGTTGCCGGTGAAGCCGTTGTCGCTGTACTTCAGGTGGTTGTTGCTGTCGTAGAACATCTGGTTCTTCACTTCCCAGTCGTCGCCCAGGCTCCAGATCTGGTCGAAGTAACCGGTGAAGGTCTCGGTTTGGCCGATGTCTCGTTTCGAGG
>DIEE01000114.1:10683-11065 GCA_002418465.1 Pseudomonas sp. UBA5782
CAGGTACTGGCCGCCGAATTCGGTGCGGAAGCTGTCGCTCCAGTCCATGTCGAAGGCGACCTGGCCGAGGGTCGATTGCGGCTCGACGTTGTCGTAGTAGCTCTTCGAATCCTCCTGCTCGAAGAAGCCGTACACGCCGCCCTGGCGATCGCCGATCTTGAACGGCGCGCCGCCCTCGGCGGAGAGGATGTACTGGTCGTAGGAACCGATGGTGGCACCGACTTCGCCGCTCGGCTTGTCGATGTACTTGGCGGTGCTGGAGCGCGCCGATTTCGGCGTGAAGTTCATGTAGCCGCCGACCTTGCCGGCGCCGAACATCGGGCTCACCGGGCCGCGGACGATATCCACCGAGCTGGCCGCGCGGATCGGCGTGGTGTAGTTG
>DIEE01000114.1:11147-12170 GCA_002418465.1 Pseudomonas sp. UBA5782
ATGCCGAGGTTGTCCTCGACGGTTTCCTCGACGGTGTAGTCCTCCAGCTTGAGGGTTTCCTCGCGTTCCTTGCTTTCGCTGTTTTCCTGGCCATAAGCCGGCATGCAAAACACCGGGATCGCCAGCGCGATCGCCATGTTCAGGCGTTTGCAACCTGTAGTGAACTCCCCCATTTCGGGCTCCTGTATTTGTCGGTGAAGGCATTTTTCATACAGAGGTGCCCTGGCCAGCCGAATAAACGTGGCGACGAGAATCGTTTGGCTTATGTGATATGAGCGGCAAGGCTGATCACGGATATTATTTGACAAGGTAACTTGGCGTTTCCGTTTCGATACAAAGCTAGAGGGATTGGCGAGGTCGGTAAATATCAATAAATAAGCGCGGCGAAGCGATTAATTAGCAATGAACTGCCCGGACAAAAGCGCACTAATTATTAGCCCGTCGATAACACCCCGAATAACGCGAAGATATGATTCCGGCGCCAGAAATATATACATGCCATTACAACCAATAGTTAGTCGTCAATTCACCGAAGTACGACTAATAGTGTTATTTCGGGCAAAAAAAACCGGCGCAGAATGACCTGCGCCGGGCAAGGGCGGACCTCCCTGTCCTGCTGTAGCACGATGAAAGCGGGGAAAGACCGCGCCCTTGCGGGCGCGGTGTCGGTCACTGGATGGTGATCGTCTTGAGACCGAACTTGATGGTCTGCTGGGCATGCTGCTCGACAGCGACGCCATCGACGGTGCGTGGCTGGAATTTCCAGTTCTTCACCGCGTCCACAGCTGCCGAGTCGAACAGCCGCGGCGGCTTGGAGGACAACACCCTGGCGCTGGCGACCGAACCGTCCGGGCGGATCAGCAGGTCCAGCGTCACCTGCCCTTCNNCCTGCCGTGCCTGGCGCGGATAAACCGGCACGCTCTGCGACAGCGCCACGGCATCCTTGCTCGCCTTGGGTGCCGGAGGTGGTGGCGGCGGCGCGGGTGGCGGCGGCTCCGGAGGCGGCGGTGGCGGCGGCGCGGG
>DIEE01000113.1:0-263 GCA_002418465.1 Pseudomonas sp. UBA5782
CCGCGCCAGCGCGAAGCCTTGCGCACCCTGGCGCAGCACGCCCACGGCGTCGCGCATTCGCTGCTGAGCAAGCTCGAACTCAATCGCGACAGCCTGGAGCTGCTGCTGGAGAAGCGCCTGGTCTGCGTCGAGGTACGCCGAAGCGCGCCGCTGCAACGCGCCGGCGGCTGGCTGGCGCAGCCGGAGCTGCCGCTCAACCCCGAGCAGCGCGCCGCCTGCGAGGCGATACGCTCGAGCTTCGGCGGCTTCCAGGCATTTCTGCT
>DIEE01000113.1:277-3991 GCA_002418465.1 Pseudomonas sp. UBA5782
CCGCAGACCCTGGCGCGCTTCGAGCAGCGTTTCAATGCGCGGATCGCCCTGCTGCACTCCAACGTCAACGACCGCGAACGCCTCGACGCCTGGCTCGCCGCCCGCGACGGCGAGGCCGACATCGTCATCGGCACGCGCTCGGCGCTGTTCACGCCGCTGCAGCGCCCCGGGCTGATCATCGTCGACGAGGAACACGACGCTTCCTATAAACAGCAGGAAGGTCTGCGCTACCACGCCCGCGACCTGGCCCTGGTGCGTGCGCGCCAGGACGACGTGCCGATCGTCCTCGGCTCGGCCACGCCATCACTGGAAAGCCTGCACAACGCTC
Source organism: Pseudomonas sp. UBA5782 (assembly GCA_002418465.1). Lineage (GTDB taxonomy): Bacteria > Pseudomonadota > Gammaproteobacteria > Pseudomonadales > Pseudomonadaceae > Pseudomonas_O. Next base: position 606 of record DIEE01000113.1, read on the forward strand.
ACGCCGGACGCTACGGCCTGCTGCGCCTGACCCAGCGCGCCGGCGGGGCCAAGCCGCCGCGCTTCCTGCGCCTGGATATAAAGAGTCGGCCGCTGGACTCGGGCATCTCCGCGCCACTGCAGCAGGCCATCGCGCAGACCCTCGAAGCCGGCCAGCAGGTACTGGTGTTCCTCAACCGCCGCGGCTTCGCGCCGACCCTGCTGTGCCATGACTGCGGCTGGATCAGCACCTGCCCGCGCTGCGACGCGCGGATGACCGTGCACCAGCGCTCCAACGAACTGCGCTGCCACCATTGCGGCCACGTCGAACGGCGCCCGGCGAACTGCCCGAAGTGCGACATGGTCGACTTGCGCCCGCTGGGCACCGGCACCGAGCGCGCCGAGGAGCGCCTGGAAATCCTCTTCCCGCAGTATCCGGTGCTGCGCATCGACCGCGACAGCACCTCGCGCAAGGGCGCGATGGACAAGCTGTTCAACACCATACAGCGCGGCGAGCCGTGCCTGCTGGTCGGCACGCAGATGCTCGCCAAGGGCCACCACTTTCCCCGCGTCACCCTGGTGGCGATCCTCGATGCCGACGGCGGGCTGTTCTCCGCCGACTTCCGCGCCAGCGAGCGCATGGCGCAGCTGATCGTCCAGGTCGCCGGGCGCGCCGGCCGCGCCGAAGAGCCGGGCACGGTGATCATCCAGACCCACCTGGCCGAGCATCCGCTGCTGGTGCAACTGACCGAGCAGGGCTATTTCGCCTTCGCCGAACAGGCCCTGAGCGAGCGCCGCGCCGCCGGCCTGCCACCGTTCGCCCACCTCGCGCTGCTGCGCGGCGAGGCGCACAAGCCCGGCCAGGCCGAGGACTTTCTCGATCAGGCCTGCGACGAGGCCGAGCATCTGCTCGAGGAATTGCAGCTGAGCGGCATCGAGCTGCTCGGCCCGGTGCCGGCGCCGATGGAGCGCCGCGCCGGCCGCTATCGTGCGCAGTTGCTGCTGCAGGCCAACGCCCGCGCGCCACTGCACCGGCTGATGAGCGTCTGGCTGCAACGCCTGGAGCAATTTCCCGGCGGCCGCGCGGTGCGCTGGTCGCTGGACGTGGACCCGATAGATCTGTTCTGACGCAAGGCACTGCGCGGGCTCGGTGCGCATGGCGCACCCTACCTCCTCGCGCCTGACTCCTGACTGCCTCTATAATCCGCAGTTTTCGACCCGCCAAGGCCGACAGAGCAGACTATGAAAGACACGATTCGCCACCTGATCCAGCAAGCCCTGACACGCCTCGTCGCCGACGGCGTGCTGCCCGAGGGTCTGACGCCGACGATCCAGGTGGAGAACAGCAAGGACAAGACCCACGGCGACTTCGCCAGCAACATCGCCATGATGCTGGCCAAGCCGGCGGCGATGAAGCCGCGCGACCTGGCGGAAAAACTGATCGCCGCGCTGCCGGCCGATGAGCAGCTGTCCAAGGTGGAAATCGCCGGGCCGGGCTTCCTCAACTTCTTCCAGAACAGCGACGCCCTGGCCCAGCGCCTGGAAGCGGCGCTGGCCGACGAGCGCCTCGGCGTGCGCAAGAGCGGCGCGACGCAGCGCGTGGTGGTCGATCTCTCGGCGCCGAACCTGGCCAAGGAGATGCACGTCGGCCACCTGCGCTCGACGATCATCGGCGATGGCGTGGCGCGGGTGCTGGAGTTCCTCGGTGACGAGGTGATCCGGCAGAATCACGTCGGCGACTGGGGCACCCAGTTCGGCATGCTACTGGCGTTCATGCAGGAACAGCCGGTAGGCAGCGACGCCGAGCTTTCCGACCTCGAAGGTTTCTACCGCGCGGCGAAGAAGCGCTTCGACGAATCCAGCGAATTCGCCGACCGCGCCCGCGACCTGGTGGTCCAGCTGCAGGCCGGCGACGCCGAATGCCTGCGCCTGTGGCACCGCTTCAACGACATTTCCCTGAGCCACTGCCAGAAGGTCTACGACCGCCTCGGCGTGAAGCTGAGCATGGCCGACGTCAAGGGCGAGAGCGCCTACAACGACGATCTCGCCCAGGTGGTCGCCGACCTCGACGCCCAGGGCCTGCTCGTCGAAAGCGAAGGCGCACGCTGCGTGTTCCTCGACGAGTTCAGGAACTCCGAAGGCAACCCGCTGCCGCTGATCGTGCAGAAGGCCGGGGGCGGCTACCTCTACGCCACCACCGACCTCGCCGCCACGCGCTACCGGGCCGGCGTGCTGAAGGCCGACCGCGCGCTGTACTTCGTCGACCAGCGCCAGGCCCTGCACTTCCAGATGGTCTTCGCCGTGGCGCGCCGCGCGAACTTCGTGCCGCCGAGCATGCAGCTCGAGCACATGGGCTTCGGCACCATGAACGGCGCCGATGGCCGTCCGTTCAAGACCCGCGACGGCGGCACGGTGAAGCTGGTCGACCTGCTCGACGAGGCCGAAGAGCGCGCCTACGCCCTGGTCAAGGGCAAGAACCCCGAACTGGACGAGGCCGAGCTGCGTCAGATCGGCCACGCGGTGGGCATCGGCGCGGTGAAATACGCCGACCTCTCCAAGCACCGCAGCAGCGACTACAGCTTCAACTTCGAGCAGATGCTCAGCTTCGAGGGCAATACCGCGCCCTACCTGCTCTATGCCTACACCCGCGTGGCCAGCGTGTTCCGCAAGCTGGGCAAGGGCTATCACGAGCTGGACGGCCGCATCGTCCTGCAGGCCGAGCAGGAACTGGCGCTGGCCGGCAAGCTCGCGCAGTTCGGCGAAGTGCTCGGCAACGTCGCCGAGAAAGGCGTGCCGCACGTGCTGTGCAGCTACCTGTACGACCTCGCCGGGCTGTTCTCCAGCTTCTACGAGCATTGCCCGATCCTCGCCGCCGAGGACGAGCCGACCCGCCAGAGCCGCCTGCGGCTGGCCGCACTGACCGGCCGCACCCTCAAGCAGGGTCTGGAACTGCTGGGCCTGAAGACCCTGGAGCGCATGTAAGTGGCGGCAAGGAAAAAGGCTCCCCCCAAGCGCGGCGCCAGTCGCTACCAGGCACCGGCGAAGAAACCCATCCCAGGCTGGCTGTGGCTCGCCTGTGGGCTGGCGATCGGCGCCTTCGTGGTGCTGCTGATGAAGCTCGAGCCCGGCGACGACAAGATCAAGCGGGTCAAACCCGAGGTCGCGCAAAAAGCCGCACAGAAGGCCGCCACGGAAGCCGCCGGCCCGGTGAAGCCGAAGTACGACTTCTACACGCTGCTGCCCGAGTCCGAAGTGATAGTGCCGCCGGACTCGATGCCGGCCACGCCCCCCGCCACGCCGGTCACGCCCGAACAGGCGGCGAAGATCGATACCGCGCGCGCCGAAGCGGCGCTCAGCGGCCAGGTGCCGCCACCGCCCCCGCCGGTCGCCGTACCCGCGCCGGGCACG
>DIEE01000111.1 GCA_002418465.1 Pseudomonas sp. UBA5782
GAACAGGCCGGCGTCCTGCGCGGGGTTGCGCTCGAAGTCGAATTTTCGCTCCAGGTGCTTCTGCAGCAGGCTGATCGCCGAGGTCAGCGCCAGGTAGATCAGGCCGGTCGCGGTGAATACGGTGAAGAACTCGAAGTTCTGCCCGACGATCTGCTGCGAGCGGTAGGTCAGTTCGGCGACGAAGATCACCGAGGCCAGCGAGGTCATCTTCAGCATGTTGATGACGTCGTTGCCGATGCCCGGCAGGATCGCGCGCATCGCCTGCGGCAGCACGATGCGCCGCAGCGTGAGCATCGAGCCCATGCCGAACGAGGTCGCCGCCACAGACTGGTTGCGGTTAACCGAGAGGATGCCGCCGCGGATGATCTCCGCGCAGAACGCCGCCTCGTTGATGGCGAAACCGATCACCGCGGTGGTGAAGCTGTCCAGGCGGATGCCGATCAGCGGCAGCGCGTCCTAGATGAACACCAGTTGCAACAGCAGCGGCGTGCCGCGGATCACCCAGATGTAGAACGCCGAGATCGCCCGCAGCGGCGCCAGGCTGGACAGGCGCATCAGCGCCAGCCCGAGTCCGGCCACCAGGCCGGCGATCATCGCCAGCACGGTGATCTGCACGGCGATCCAGGCGCCCTGCCAGAGAAAGCCGGAGCTGACGTAGCCCCACAGCGGGACCAGGTTGCCCGGCGACGCCGCTTCGGCGTCGCCGGCCGCCAGCGCCGGAGCGACCGGCAGCAGGCAGACCAGCAGCGCCATCAGCCAGCGCGGCGTTCGCGGGAGGAGTGGACGCGTCACCGTCACTTCTCGTTCTTCAGCACGACCGGAACCTGCGAGGCCGGATCGACGTTGTACTTCCTGAAGATCTCGGCCTGGCCGCCGCTGGCCTGCAGCACCTCGATGCCGTCCTGGATCGCCTTGCGCAGATCGTCGTCGCCTTTGCGCACGCCCGGGCCGATCTGGATGCCGCTGAGGGTCATGAAGGCCCGCGAATACTTCTGCGGATGATCGGCGACCAGCGTGTCGATCAACCCGGCATCCCACATCATGATGTCGGCGCGCTGGTTGTCGATCAGGCGGATGCCGGCGGCGACGTCTTGGAACGACATCATCTGCACGCCCGGCTTGCCCTCGGCCTTGCAGGCCGCATCGGCCTCCTTGACGATGCTTTCCTCGAAACCGCCGAGGGTCACCGCCGCGGTGGCGCCGCACATGCCCTGCTGCGAGGTGATCTTCTTCGGGTTGCCGGCCTGGGTCATGGCACCGGTGCCGGCCTCCATGAAGATGACGAAGTCGAGTTTCTTGCCGCGCTCAGGGTTGTAGTAGAGGTTGTCCCAGAGCACGTCGATCTGCCCGGCCAGCGTCGCCGGCACCAGCCCGGCCCAGGCGCCGGGGAAGAATTCGTACTTGACCCCGGCGCAGTCGAACACCGAACGGGCCATGTCGGCGTCGATGCCGACCAGGTTCTCGAACGACTTGGCATCGCGCATCACGTAGGGCGGCGTCTGCGGGTCGACACCGATCTTGATCGTCTTGCCGACCAGCGACGGGTACTTGCTGGCGAGGTTGGCCGGCTCGCAGCTGGCCGCCGCCCAGACCGGAGAAGAGAGCACAGACATCGCGGAAAGCATGCCGACCAATAGGGGGATACGTTTCAGGTTCATGGGCCAATCTCCGTTGCGGTGAGGTGAAGCGAAAGCGCTGCGCGAGCCGCGCTAGGAAAAGGATGCGAAGGGTTTCCCGGCCGCCGCACCGGCATTCAGCCGGCGCCAGGTGAAGCGCACGATGTCCAGCACCACGCGCTCGGATTCGTCGAGGAACTGGGTGAGCGCCAGCGCCGCTTCCTTGCGCTGGCCGCTGCAGAGGTGTTCGCAGATGCTGCGGTTGCCCTTGATCCAGTGCGACTGGAAGCCCTGGTCGCTGCGCGCATCGGCCAGCGCCAGGCTGAGCTGGGTCATCACCACGGCGAAGAAGGTATCCAGCCGCTGGCTGCCGAGCAGGGCGACGATGCCGTGGTGGAAGCGCAGGTTGGCGGTGCCGGCGCTCAGCCAGTCGCCGGCGCGGACGGCCTGGTCGGCATCGTCGACGAAGCGCTGCAGGGCGTCGAAGCGCTCCTGCGGCGCCAGCGCGCTCTCTTCGATGGCACGGAACTGCAGCGCCCGGCGCACCGCGAAGATGTCGCGCACGTCCTCGCAGGACATGGTGCGTACTGTGGTGCCCTTGTACAGCTGCTGGTCGAGCAGGCCCTCGCTGACCAACTGGCGCAGCGCCTCGCGGACCGTGTTGCGCGAGACGTCGAGCAGCTCGCAGAGCGCGGTTTCACGCAGCACCGAACCCGCCGGCACCTTGCCGACCAGGATGTGTTCGCGCAGCGCATCGGCAGCGCGCATTGCCGCCGAGGCGATGGTCTCGCCGCTGTCCGTTTCGCGCTCATCGAGTTCGTCCAACGATCTTCTCCTGATCCCGCTCCGCCGTAGGCCCGACCCGGGCCCTGCGCGCCGTCGTCCGGCGTTGCCATGCAGGAATACGGAACAAGAAGCAGGCCAGTGCCGGAGCGACGCGAAAAATCCGCAAGAAAAGTCCTCAATCCGCCAATTCAGCAAAATATCGTTGAACAAAAACGGAGAGATTCGGCAAATGCCGACGATAAATTGCGCAGGCGCCAGGCTGCCGCAGCGCTACCGCCCAATAGCCACGCCGGGTTCGCGCCACCGAGCGGTGCGCATGCACATCGGCGGTGCACCCGACACAAGTGAAAGACCCGAACACACGCAAATATCGTTCAACGATAAGGGCGTCGAGCGCAGCCGAAAGAGGGTGAGGCCCTGCGCTAGAATGACCGCGACGACCATCGACAAGCGAAGCGGAGTGACCCGATGAGCGATTCCCTGCTGATTCCCTGCGCGCGTTGCGCCAGCCTCAACCGCGTACCGGCCGAACGCCTGGGCGAGACGCCGAAGTGCGGCCACTGCAAGGCCGAAGTGCTCAGCGCCGCGCCGTTCGAGCTGAACCAGGGCAATTTCGACCGGCAGATCAAGGGCGACCTGCCGCTGCTGGTGGATGTCTGGGCCGACTGGTGCGGCCCGTGCAAGGCCTTCGCCCCGGTGTTCGCCCAGGCCGCGGCGCAACTGCGCGGGCGCTGCCGACTGGGCAAGCTGGACAGCGAAGCCAACCGCGAACTCTCCGCGCGCCTGGGCATTCGCTCGATTCCCAGCCTGATCCTCTACCGCAACGCCCAAGAAAGCGCGCGCCAGAGCGGCGCCATGCCGCTGCCGCAACTGCTCGCCTGGCTGAACGGCCAGGGCCTCTGAGCGCATCGGTCAGTGCCGGCGAGCGCGGCGATCATTGTCGCACCGGCGCCGCGGGCTAGGCTGGGGCTCCATCGAAGGAGTCGCCCATGCCGCTGCCCGCCGAGATCGCCCGCCAACTCACCGAAGAAAGCATCGCCTTCGTCCAGCGCATGGGCCTCAAGGCCGAAGTGCTGGAGCCGGGTTTCGTACGCCTGCTGGCGCCGCTGGCCGGCAACCAGAACCACATCGGCAGCATGTACGCCGGCGCGCTCTTCACCCTCGCCGAGATGCCCGGCGGCGCGCTGTTCCTCACCAGCTTCGACAGCCAGCGTTTCTATCCGCTGGTGAAGGAATTCAACCTGCGCTTCTGCCGCCCTGCCAGCGGCGACATCCGCGTGGAGGCGCGGCTGGGCGCCGAGGAAATCGAGCGCATCCAGGCGGAGGCGGAACGCGCCGGCAAGGCCGAGTACCGGCTGGAGCTGCAACTGACCGACGCCTCGGGCACGGTGGTGGCCGAGAGCCGCGCGATCTACCAACTACGCGCCCACGCGCGCTGAGCTTTCAGCCGCGGGCTTCGAGCAGCTGGTGCAGCTCGACGAACTGTCGCGTCAGCTTGTGCGCGGGGTCGAGATGGATCAGCGGCGTGCAGGCCTCGTGCGACTCGCGCATCTTCACCGAGGCGCTGAGGTAGACCGGCAATACCGGCAGACCTTCGCCGATCATCTCGTCGAGCACCCGCTGTGGCAGCGCCGCCCGCGCCTGGAACTGGTTGACCACGATGCCCTCCACCGACAGGCCGGGATTGTGATCCTCGCGAATCTCCTCAATTTCGCGCAGCAGCCCGTACAGCGCCTGGCGCGAGAAGCTGTCGCAGTCGAAGGGAATCAGGCAGCGCTCGGCCGCGATCAGCGCGGAAACCGTGTAGAAGTTCAGCGCGGGCGGCGTATCCAGGTAGATCCGCTCGTAGTCCTCGTCCAGCGAGTCGAGCAGTTTGCGCAGCTTGTTGATCTTGTGTTTCGCCTCGAGCTTGGGCTGCAGGTCGGCCAGCTCGGCGGTGGCGGTGATCACGTGCAGGTTGTCGAACGGCGTCTCGTAGATGTCCACCTTGCCGTTCCTGGCGATCGGCCCGGACGAGAGGATCTGCCTGAAGAAGTCGGCGATCCCCAGCGGAATCTCCTCGCCGGCCAGCCCGGTGAGGTAATGACTGGAATTGCCCTGGGTGTCGAGGTCCACCAGCAGCGTGCGATAACCCTCCGCCGCACTCACCGCCGCCAGGTTGCAGGCGATGCTCGACTTGCCCACTCCGCCCTTCTGATTGAACACCACGCGGCGCATGTGAAAACCTCCATGAAAAGACCCGCCAGCCACTCTACGCCGTCCGGATGACACTGTTGGGACAGGGCCGGACAACGTATCGCCGTCGTTACGATGAGCGGCGGCCAACCCGGCGCCCAGCTTTTGCTATAAAGGGCGCGATTAGAAAGCCTGCGGCTCCGAAGGTTGCGTCGCATCACATTCGACACTGTAACAATGGTTTGCCTGGAGCGAGCGGCGTCGGGATAATGCCGGCCGCGCACGGCCTGGATCGCTTCACACCGGCCCCGTTTCAGGGAAGACGCACCTCGCAATGGACGCCCGCACAGGCGGAAACGAGCGCTTTGACGTGATTCAATTCAGCATCGATCAATGGAGAGCATGGGCACCTGGCCTGGATGACGCGGACGACTGGACGCGCTGGAGCCAGGACCCCGAGTGCGCCAGCGGCGAGCCGACGGCCGAGCCGGTAGTCGACTTCCTCCCCGCAATGCAGCGCCGCCGCATGAGCCGCCTGGCACGCATGACCTTCCAGGTGGCCTGGCCGCTGGCCGAGGGTCAGGCGCCGATGCCGATGGTATTCGCCTCCCGTCACGGCGAAACGCCGCGCACCTTCGCCCTGCTCAGCGAGCTGGCCGAACGGCAGCCGCTGTCACCCACCCAATTCAGCCTCTCGGTGCACAACGCGATCATCGGCCTGTGGTCGATCCTGCGCAGCGACGACAGCGAGATGACATCTATTGCCGCCGAAGGCGACGGCCTCGAACATGCCCTGCTGGAAGCCGCGGGACTGCTCGCCGAGGGCGCGCCGCAGGTACTGCTGGTGATTGCCGAGGACCGCCCGCCGCAGGCCTACGCTCCCTGGATCGACGACGTACCCTTTCCTTATGCCGTGGCCTTGCGACTGCGACGCGGCACGCAATGGACGCTCTCCTGCAACACGTCCAGCGCCAAGGCGCCCGCCTCGCGCTGGCCGCACGCGCTGAATTTCCTGCTCACCCTGCTGCAAGGCGGAGCGCTGTGCAGCAACCTCTGGAAGGGCCGCGCATGGAACTGGCAACGCGCTCAGTGAAGGCGCATGGCAGCGCGCCCCATGCCTGGCGGCTGATCGCCACGGCAATGAGCTTCGCCCTGTTTGGTATCGGCGGACTGTGCCTGCGGCTGGTGATCTTCCCGCTGCTGAGCCTGCTTCCCGGCGACGCCGCGCGCCGCCGCCAGCGTGCGCGCGCCACCATCAGCCGACTGTTCTGGCTGTTCGTCCAGTTCATGTACCGCAGCGGCGTTCTCACCTACGAAATCGAAGGCATTCAGCGCCTGGGCCAACCGGGCCAGCTGGTCATCGCCAACCACCCCTCGCTGATCGACGTGGTGGTGCTGATCGCCTGCATCCGCGATGCGAACTGCGTTGTCAAGCAGAGTCTGTGGAACAACCCGTTCATGCGCGGGCCGGTGCGCGCCGCGGGCTACATCAGCAACAGCGGCAGCATGGACATGCTCGACGAAGCCGCCGACGCGCTGCGCTCGGGACAGACCCTGATCGTGTTCCCCGAAGGCACCCGCACCACGCCCGGCCGCGCACCGGAGTTCCACCGCGGCGCCGCGGCGATCGCCCTGCGCGGCGCCCGCGTGATCACGCCAGTGGTGATCAGCGTCACCCCGACCACCCTGACCAAGGCCGAGCCCTGGTACAGCATTCCCTCGCGACGCTTTCACTTCCGCCTGCACGTGGGCCAGGACATTCATCCGCAGCACTTCGCCGAGCAGGACTCCGCGCCGATCGCTTCGCGCAAACTCAACGATCATCTGCACCACTACTTCATGAAGGAGCTCGCCCAAGATGAGCCAACTGGAAACTGACATCAAAAACCTGATCATCGAGTCCCTCGGCCTCGAAGACATGGGCCCGGACGACATCGATCGTGAACAGGCGCTGTTCGGCGACGGCCTCGGCCTCGACTCGGTGGATGCCCTGGAGCTCGGCCTGGCCATCCAGAAACGCTTTGGTATCAAGATCGACGCCGAAGCCAAGGACACCCGCACGCATTTCGCCAACGTGGCCAGCCTGGCGGCTTACGTCAGTGCGAGCAAAGCGGCCTGAAGGAACGACTATGCAGAATCGCGACGAAATCTTTGCCACCCTGCGCGACGCGTTGGTCGAACTGTTCGAGCTGGAACCCGAGCGGGTCACCCCGGACGCCCACCTCTATCAGGACCTGGAAATCGACAGCATCGACGCAGTCGACCTGATCGACCACCTGAAACGGCAGACCGGCAAGAAGATAGCGGCAGAGGACTTCAAATCGGTGCGCACCGTGGCCGACGTGGTCGAGGCGATGCACAAGATGCAGGCCGTCGCTTGAGTCGATTGGTCACTCTGGGCTTGCTGCTGGTCGGTCTGGCCTACCCGTTCGCCGTCTACCTCGGCATCGGGCATCTGTCCCCGCAGTTCTTCGCCATCCTGCTCGGCAGCCTCTGGCTGGCGCGCATGCTGTGCAGTGCCGAACGCCCGGGCAACCGCTGGCTGGCGCTTGGCGCGCTGGGCTTCTGCGTGCTGCTCGGGGTGATCGGCGACGCACACTGGCTGCGCTGGTACCCGGTACTGATCAGCCTGATGCTGCTGGCGCTGTTCGGCCTGAGCCTGAGGTACGGCCCGCCACTGGTGGAGCGCCTGGCGCGCCTGCGCGAGCCGCAGCTGCCGGCTGTGGCGATCCGCTACACCCGCCAGGTGACGGCGGTCTGGGCAATCTTCTTCCTCTGCAACGGCCTGCTCGCCGCGGCCCTGACACTGTGGGCGCCGCTGGGTTGGTGGACGCTCTACAACGGGCTGATCTCCTACCTGCTGATGGGCGTGCTGTTCGCCGGCGAGTGGCTGTTGCGCCAACGCGTGAGGGCCAACGGATGAGCGCCCTGCATCGCCTGCTGCTGGAAGCGCCCGGCGCGCGCCCCCTGAGCCTCGCCCCGACGCTGGAACACGTCGAGTTCCGCCAGCACGCCCTGCGCCTGGCCGCCGCCCTGCAAAAACGCGGCGTGCAGCGCCTGGCCCTGCATCTGGAAGATGCCGCCGAACTGGCCGTCGCGCTGTTCGGCGCCTGGCGCGCCGGTGTCGAGGTGATCCTGCCGGCCGACCTGCAACCGAGCAATCGCCAGCGTCTGGCGCCGCAGGTCGATCTCTGGCTGACCGACCAGCCCGGCGACACGTGCCTCGATGAACTGCAGGACGAGCCCCTGGCCGCCGCGGAACTGGATCTGGACGCCTGCCGCCTGACGCTGAGCACCTCCGGCTCCAGCGGCGCACCCAAACTGATAGGCAAGACCCTGCGTCAGTTGGCCAACGAGGTCGCTGTGCTGGAGACGCTGTGGGGCGCCGACCTGGGCGAGGCCACGCTGATCGGCAGCGTCGCTGCGCAACACATCTACGGGTTGCTGTTCCGCGTGCTCTGGCCGCTGGCCGCCGGACGCACCTTCCTGCGCCGCGCTCTGCCGTTTCCCGAGGACATCCAGCTCGCCAGCCTGGGCCTTGCGGACGCCGCTGCGTTCGCCTGGGTCGCCAGCCCGGCGCTGCTCAAGCGCATGGGCGACAACCTCGACTGGCCGGCGCTGGGCCGGGTCAAAAAGGTGTTTTCCTCCGGCGGCGCGCTGCCGGCCGGCGCCGCGCAAAGCCTGCAACAACGACTCGGCCAGTGGCCAACGGAAATCTACGGCAGCTCGGAAACCGGCGGCATCGCCTGGCGCCAGGGCGACACGCTGTGGCAGCCCTTCGCCGGGGTCGAACTGGGCCAGGATGACAACGGCGCGCTGCGCATCGCCTCCACCTACCTGCCGGCCGGCCATGTCGAGCAGTCCGCGGATGCCGTCCGGTTCGACGCCTGCGGCGGCTTCGAGCTGCTCGGTCGCCTCGATCGCATCGTCAAGCTGGAAGAAAAACGCATCTCCCTGCCGATGCTCGAACAGGCACTGGCCGGCCATGCGTGGGTCAGTGATTGCCGTCTCGGCGTGATCAGCGAAAACCGTGCTTATCTGGGTGCCCTGGTCGCGCTCAGCGACGCCGGCCTGCACGCCTTGCGCAATCAGGGCCGCCGCGTGCTGACCCAGGCGTTGCGCGCGCACCTAGGCAACCACTGCGAAGCGCTGGCACTGCCGCGTCGCTGGCGCCTGCTGCGGCAACTGCCGCTGACCGCGCAGGGTAAGCTGCCGCAGGCGCAGGTCGATGCGCTGCTGCAGGCGTCACGCACCAGGCAGCCGGAGCTGGTCGAACAAAACGAAGTGGACGGCGAATGGCGGCTACAGCTGGATGTGCCGCCGGACCTGGCGCACTTCAGCGGGCATTTCCCGCGTACACCGGTGCTCCCGGGCGTGGTGCAGATCGACTGGGCCTTGAGCCTGGCCCGCGAGCTGCTGCCGTTGCCCCCGCGTTTCTGCGGCATGGAGGTACTGAAGTTCCAGCAGCTCGCACGCCCCGGCGATCGCCTGCAACTGACGCTGCGTTTCGACGCCGAGCGCAGCAAGCTGCACTTCACCTACCGCAACGGCGATACGCCCTGCTCCTCCGGGCGCATCCTCCTCGGGCCTGCCCATGTTTAGGCCCTGCGCGGTGATCCCGGTCTACAACCACGAGCACGCCCTGCCGCTGGTGCTGCAGGCGCTGCGTGAGGCGGGCCTGGCCTGCGTGATCGTCGACGACGCCTCGAGCCCGGCCTGCGCCGCGGCGATGGATCGCCTGGCCGACGCCGAGCATGTCCACCTGGTTCGCCTGGCGCTCAACCAGGGCAAGGGCGGCGCGGTGATGGCCGGCCTGCGCGAGGCCCGACGCCTGGGCTTCAGCCACGCGCTGCAGGTGGATGCCGACGGCCAGCACGACCTCGGCGACGTCGCCGATTTCCTCGCCGCCGCGAAGCAGACGCCGCAGGCGCTGATCTGCGGCTACCCGCAGTACGACGAGAGCGTGCCTAAAAGCCGTCTCTACGCGCGCTACTTGACCCATGTCTGGGTCTGGATCAACAGCCTCTCGCTGCGCATCCGCGACGGCATGTGCGGCTTCCGGGTCTATCCGCTGGAGCCGACCCTGGCGCTGATCGACTCGGCGCGGCTGGGCAAGCGGATGGATTTCGACCCGGAAATTCTCGTGCGCCTGGCCTGGCGCAACCAGCCGATGCGCTGGCTGCCGACCCGCGTGCACTACCCGCTCGACGGCCTGTCGCACTTTCGCCTGTGGCACGACAACGCGCTGATCTCGAAAATGCACGCCAAGCTGTTCTTCGGCATGCTCGGTCGCGCGCCAGTGATCCTCTGGCGCCGGTGGCGCGCATGAGCGACACCCGCCAGCACTGGGCCGCGCAGGACGAACGCGGCAGCTTCCTGCTGATGCGCCTCACCGCCTGGGCCGCGCGCACGCTGGGCCGCCGGCCGATCGCGCCACTGCTCCACGTGATCGTCTTCTATTTTTTCCTGTTCGGCCGCCGCGCGCGTCGCAGTGCCCGGGAATACCAGAACAACCTCGCTGCATGGAGCGGGCAAGCCACGCTGCAGCCGAACGCCCGCTCGGTGTTCCGCCAGTTCCTCGCTTTCGCCGACAGCCTGCTGGACAAGCTCGACGTCTGGAACGGCAAGCTGCACATGCACGACATCGAACTGCTGGACCCGGCCGGGCTGCGGCAGAAAACCTTTTCGGGCGAGCGTGGCCAGCTACTGGTCGGCGCCCACCTGGGTAATCTCGAGGTATGCAGGGCACTGGCCGAACTGGGCAAAGACGTGAGCATGAACGTGCTGGTGCACACCCGCCACGCCGAGCGCTTCAACCGCCTGCTGGGCGAGGCCGGTGCCAGCCGCGTGCGCCTGATTCAGGTCAGCGAGCTGGACCCGGCGATCATGCTGCAGCTGTCGGAGCGGCTGGATAACGGCGAATGGCTGGCGATCGCCGGCGATCGCGTGCCGCTGCACGGCGGCCGGCGCAGCCTGGTCGACTTTCTCGGCAAGCCGGCCGAGTTTCCGCAGGGCCCGTGGCTGCTCGCCGGGCTGCTGCAGTGCCCGGCGAGCCTGCTGTTCTGCATCAAGCAGGGCGGGCGCTACCGGATTCACCTGGAGCCCTTCGCCGAGCGCATCCACTGGCGGCGCAACGACCGCGAGCAGGTGATCCGCGACTGGACGCAGCGTTACGCCCAGCGCCTCGGCGAGCACTGCGCCCAGGCGCCGCTGCAATGGTTCAACTTCTACCCGTTCTGGAAATCGCATGACGACTGATCCCGTGGTGTTCGGCGAAAGCCATCTTTCCATCGAAGCGCTGGTCGCCGTGGCCGAACGCCGCGCGCCTACACGCCTGCAGGACGACGCCGCCTTCCGTGAGCGGATCGCCCGCGGGGCGCAGTTCCTCGATACCCTGCTCGACCGCGAAGGGGTGATCTACGGCGTCACCACCGGCTACGGCGACTCCTGCGTGGTGGCGGTGCCGCTGCAGCACGTCGAGGCGCTGCCGCAGCACCTGTTTACCTTCCACGGCTGCGGCCTGGGCAAGCTGCTCGACGCCGAAGCCACCCGCGCCGTGCTCGCCGCGCGCCTGCGCTCGCTGACCCACGGCATGTCCGGGGTGCGCATCGAACTGCTCGAACGGCTGCAGGCGTTTCTCGCGGAGGACGTGCTGCCGCTGATTCCCGAGGAAGGCTCGGTGGGCGCCAGCGGCGATCTCACGCCACTGTCCTACGTCGCCGCGACCCTCGCCGGCGAACGCGAGGTGCTCTGGCGCGGCGCCCGCCGAAGCGCCGCCGAGGTGCATCGCGAACTCGGCTGGACGCCGCTGGTGCTTCGCCCCAAGGAAGCCCTGGCGCTGATGAACGGCACCGCGGTGATGACCGGCCTGGCCTGCCAGGCCTACGTGCGGGCCGACTATCTGCTGCGCCTGGCCACGCGCATCACCGCGCTCAACGTGATTGCCCTGCAGGGCAACCCGGAGCACTTCGATGAGCGCCTGTTCGCCGCCAAGCCGCACCCCGGCCAGGCCCAGGTGGCCGCCTGGCTGCGCGACGACCTGGCCATCGAAGGTCCGACACCGCCCCTGCACCGCCTGCAGGATCGCTATTCGATCCGCTGCGCACCGCACGTGCTTGGCGTTCTCGCCGACAGCCTGGGCTGGCTGCGGCAGTTCATCGAGACCGAACTGAACAGCGCCAACGACAACCCGATCATCGACGCCGAAGCCGAGCGGGTGCTGCACGGCGGGCACTTCTACGGCGGGCATATCGCCTTCGCCATGGACAGCCTGAAGAACCTGGTGGCCAACGTCGCCGACCTGCTCGACCGCCAGCTCGCGCTGCTGGTGGACACCCGCTACAACCACGGCCTGCCGAGCAACCTGTCCGGCGCGCCGGCGCACACCGCGATGATCAACCACGGCTTCAAGGCGGTGCAGATCGGCGCCAGCGCCTGGACCGCCGAAGCACTGAAGAACAGCATGCCGGCCAGCGTGTTCTCGCGCTCCACCGAATGCCACAACCAGGACAAGGTCAGCATGGGCACCATCGCCGCGCGCGACGCCCTGCGCAGCCTGGAGCTGAGCGAGCAGGTCGCCGCCGCGGCGCTGCTCGCCGCCAACCAGGGCGTCTGGCTGCGCGCCGGCCAGACCGACTCCCGCGCGCTGCCGACGGCTCTGGCGACGATGCGCGAACAGCTCGCAAGCGACTTCGCGCCGGTGATCGAGGACCGCGCGCTGGAGGCCGAGCTGCGCCTGTGCCTGAGCCACATCCGCAATCGCCACTGGGGGCTGTATGCGTAAGGACGGCGTGCTGCAAAGCGAAATCGAGGTGCTGGTGCCGTTCTTCGACGTCGATTCGATGGACATCGTCTGGCACGGCCACTACGTCAAATACCTGGAAGTCGCGCGCTGCGCGCTGCTCGATCGCATCGGCCACAACTACCAGCAGATGCGCGACGCCGGCTACGGCTGGCCGATCATCGACCTGCAGCTGCGCTACGTGAGGCCGGCGCGCTTCAACCAGCGCATCAGCGTGCGCGCCGATCTGGTCGAGTGGGAGAACCGCCTGAAGATCAACTACCTGATTCGCGACGTCGAAACCGGTGAGCGCCTGACCCGCGCCAGCAGCGTGCAGGTGGCGGTGGAAATCGCCAGCCGGGAAATGCTCCTCGCCTCGCCGACGGTGTTCGTCGAGGCGGTACGCAGGGCGCTGGGATGAAACGCCTGGCCCTGGCGCTGGCGACCGCGCTGCTGCTCCCGGCGCTGGCCCAGGCGTTCAGCCTCGAACAGCTGGCGGCGCAACTGGGCAAACCGACGGTGGTGCGCGGCGAATTCGTCCAGCAGAAGTTTCTCCGCGCCCTGGAAAAGCCGCTGACCAGCCGCGGACAGTTCGTCCTGGCCAAGCAGCATGGCCTGCTCTGGCTGCTGAAGACACCGCTGCAGCAGGATTACCGCATCGACGACCAGGGCATCGCCCGGCGCGAGGCCGGTGGCTGGCAAGCGCTGCCGCAGCGCAGTGCCAGCGCCCAGCAGAACCGCCTGTTCCTCGCCGTGCTCGGCGGCGACAGCAGTGGCCTGCAGCGCGATTTCGAGCTGGCCCTGAAGGGCGATGCGAAGGACTGGCAACTGACGCTGACCCCGCGCGCGCTACTGCTCAAGCAGATCTTCACCAGCATCCGCATCGACGGTGGCGCGCTGGTGCAGCGCATCGTACTGGACGAAACCCAGGGCGACCGCACCGAGCTGCAATTGCAAAACAGCATCGCGGCCGACGCCCTCTCCGACCAGGAACAGCATGATTTCGCCGATTGAACGGCGCGCCCCGCGGGTCTTCCTCGCCGGCCTGCTGATGCTCCTGGTGCTGGGCGCCTGGCAGTGGCGCAACGGCGCACCGCTGTCCACCGACATCCTCGAACTGGTGCCCGGAGGCAGCCGCGACGCCCTGCAGAAAAGCGCCGAGCAGCGTATGCAGGAGCCGCTGAATCGCGAGCTGCTGGTGCTGATCGGCTACCCCGATCGCGAACGGGCGCTCGCCCAGGCCGCGCGCATCGCCTCTGGCTGGCAAGCCAGCCCGCTGTTCGAGAAGGTCCAGAACGGCGTGCAGGCGGACCTGCCGGCGCTGCGCGAGCAGTTGCTGCAGGGGCGCCTGGCGTTGCTCGGCGCCGATACGCGGCAACGCCTGATCGACGCCCCTGAAGCGTTCATCCAACAGCGCATGCAGCAGCTGTTCGACCCCTTCGCAGGCTTCAGCCTGATCGCCAACCAGCAGGACTGGCTGGGCCTCGCCGCCGCGATCGCGCAACAGCGCCCGGCGAGCGCCAACGTGCAGCTGGACCTCGGCAGCGGGGCGCTCTTCGCCGAGGCGGACGGCGTGCAATGGGCGCTGCTGCGCGCGCGCACCCGCGCCGATGCGTTCGACATGAACGCGCCGCTGGAAGCCGCGCGGCTGGTTGCCGAGGCCCGCGCCCAGGTCACGGCGGAC
>DIEE01000110.1:0-1374 GCA_002418465.1 Pseudomonas sp. UBA5782
CGCGGCCTGGCGGGCCGGGGTGAAGCCGAAGATCAATCCGGTGGCCACCGCACAGGCGAAGGCGCCGAGGATCGCGCTGAGGGAAAACACCACCGGCACCTGCGCCACGATGAGCAGCGCGCCGATGCCCAGGCCGATGATCACGCCGATGGCGCCGCCGACCAGGGTTACCAGCACCGACTCGGTGAGGAACTGGCGCAGGATGTCGCGCTGGCGCGCGCCGGTGGCGACGCGGATGCCGATCTCGCGGGTGCGTTCGCGCACGGTCATCAGCATCACGTTCATCACCCCGATGCCGCCCACCAGCAGCGACACCGCGGCGATCAGGCTGAGCATCAGGGTCATGCTGTCCTGGGTCTGCGCCTGTGCCTGCAGCTTGGCGGCGGCGTTGCCGATGGAGAAATCCTCGCGCCCGTGACGCTCCAGCAACAGTGCGCGGATCGCCCGCTCGGCCTCGGCCACCTGCGCCGGCGAGGCGGCGTCGATCACCGCATAGTCCGGCTGGATCATGCCCTTGTAGACCCGCGCGCGGCCGGCGCGATAGGGGATGAAGACCATGTCGTCGTAGTCCGCGACGCCCGAGTCGGCGCCCTTCTCGGCCATCACCCCGATCACCTCGAACAACGAGCCGCCGATCAGCAACTGGCGGCCCAGCGGGCTCGAACCGTCGGGAAAGAAGTAGGCGCGCGCCTCGTGCCCGAGCACCACCAGCGGCGCCAGTTCGCGGTCCTCGTCGGCGTTGAAGAAGCGCCCCTCCACCACCGGCCAGCGGTGGATGCTCGGCATGTCCTCGCTGCAGGCGAAGGTGTAGATGGATTTCGACAGGTTGCCGTAGCGCACCGTCAGCGGGTCGCCGATCACCGCCATGGCGTGGCGTATCGGCGCCAGCTCGCCGATCGCTTCGAGGTCCTCGACGCTGACGTCGCCCTTCGGCCCGCCCTCGGGCGGAAAGTCGCCGCTGGCGTACATGATGGTGGCGCCGAGCGAGGCCATCTGCAGCATGATCCGCTGCTTGGTGCCCAGGCCGACGGCCAGCATGACGATCACCGAGGCCACTCCGATGACGATGCCGAGCAGCGTCAGCGCGGTGCGGAAGCGGTTCAGCCACATCACCCGCCAGGCCGAACGCGCGGCGTCGCCCAGCTCGCCGAAGACACTCGCGCCGCTGGCGTCGCGGGCGCGTGCCAGGTCCGGCAGCGGCAGCGCGGCGACGACCGGCTGGCTGCCGGAATCGGCGACGATCAGCCCGTCGCGGATCTCGATCACCCGCCGCGCCCGCGCCGCCACCTGGCGGTCGTGGGTGATCAGGATCAGCGTGTGGCCCCGCGCGGACAGCTCGTCGAGCAGCGCCATGACTTCCTCGCCGCTGCGGCT
>DIEE01000110.1:1386-8316 GCA_002418465.1 Pseudomonas sp. UBA5782
CACGCGCTGCTGCTGGCCACCGGAGAGTTGGTTCGGGCGGTTGTCCAGGCGTTCGCCGAGGCCGAGTCGGCTGAGCAGTTCGCCGGCCCGCGCCTGGCGCCGCTCGGCCGGCATGCCGGCGTAGATGGCCGGCACCTCGACGTTCTCCCGCGCGCTGCAGGTGGGAATCAGGTGATAGCCCTGGAAGACGAAGCCGAACGCCTCGCGACGCAGCCAGGCCAGCTGGTCGCAGTCCAGGTCGGCCACGTCCTGACCGGCGAAGCGGTACTCGCCGCTGCTGGGGCGGTCCAGGCAGCCAAGCAGGTGCATCAGCGTCGACTTGCCGGAACCGGAGGAGCCGACGATGGCGACGAATTCGCCGGCCTCGATGCGCAGCGACACGCCGTGCAGCACCTGCACCCGAGGGCTGGCGCCGCCGCCATAGCCCTTGCGGATATCGCTCAGCTCGATCAGGGGCGCGGCGGCGGTACTCACCACTGGAACCGCCGCGGCTTGTCGTCGTCGTTCAGCTCGCCCAGCACCAGCGACTCGCCTTCGCCGAGGCCGTCGAGCACCTCGCCAAGGATGCGGTTGCGCACGCCGAGGCGTACCTCGCGCGCTTGCGCCACGCCGTCGCCGTCCAGCACCCGCGCGCGGTAATGCCCGCGCTGGCCGCTGACCGGCTGCAGCGCCGCCAGCGGCACGGCGAGCACGTCCTTCACCGCGGCGGTAACGAAGGCCACCTGCGCGGTCATCTGCGGCATCAGCGCGTTGTCGGCGTTGTCCACGTCGAACAGCACGGTGTAGACCACCACCTTGCCCGTGGCACCCGTGGACGGGGCGCTGCCGCCCTCCTCGCTCTTCGGTTCCTGCGGCGCCGGCAAAACCTGGCGCACCGTGCCGCTCCAGCGCCGGCCGTCGCCGCCCAGGGTGCCGAAGAACACCGGCATGCCGGGTTTCACGCGGCTGACGTCGGCCTCGGAAACATCGGTCCAGACGGTCATCGCCGAGAGGTCGGCGATGCGCAGGATCGCCGGCGTCTGGTAGGTGGCGTTGAGCGTCTGGCCTTCCTCGGCGGTCAGCGAGATCACCGTGCCGGCCATCGGCGCGTAGATGCGCGTGTAGTCGAGCTGGGTGCGGTCGGCGCCGAGGGTCGAACGGGTCTGCTCCAGCTTCGCCTTGAGCTGGTCGATGCGCGCCGCCGCCATCTTGCGCGCGGCCTGTGCGGTCTGCAGGTCTTCCAGGCGCGTCGAGCCTTCCTTGAACATCTGTTGCTGGCGCGCCTGCTGCTGCTCGGCCAGTTCCAGCTGCGCGCGCTGCTCGCCGAGCTGCGCCTGCAGGTCGGCGAGCTGGGCGCGCCCGGCGTCCACCGTGGCCTGGGGAATCCGTGGGTCGATCTCGGCCAGCAGTTGCCCCTTCTCCACCACGTCGCCAGCCTTCACGTGCAGGCGGTCGATCTGCCCGGAGACCCGCGCGCCGACCTCAACCTGGGTTCGCGGCCTGAGGGTGCCGATGGCGCTGACCGTCGCCTCGATATCGCCACGCGCCACCGGCTCGCTGCGGTACTGCGAGGTCGGCCGGGAAAACGACCAGCCCGCGCTCAGGCCGAGCGCCAGCAGCAGGGCGACCACGCCGATCACCCGGCTTCGCTTGTTCAACCGCATGGGTACGACGTCCTGTTCAGTGGCGGGTCGCTGCGTCGTCGGCCAGTGGCTCGAGGTCGTCGCTGACGAGGATGTAGCGGCGCTGTTCGTCGCGCTGGATCACGCCGCTCAGGTGCAGGCGGCGCAGCACCTGGCTGACGCAGCTGGGGGTGATCGGCACGTCGCCGTCGAGCAGGCGTGCGTGCAGTTCCGGCGCGGACATGCCGCCGGCGTCGCACAGCGCATCGAGAATCTTCAGCCGCGGCAGGCTGCAGCGCAGGCCCGCGCGCTGCATCAGCTCACGCAATACGCGGTTGTCGTGCGCGCCGCGCGCGTTCAGCCCGCGGTTCATTGCGGCACCGTGAAGGACCGCGTCGCGACATGCACCACGCTGTCGTAGCGCTGGCCGTCCACCGTCGCCGCGCCGTTGACCTGCGCGGTGACCTGCAGCACGTAGCGGCCGGGGAACGGCGTCTCCAGGGTGATGCTGCCATCGGCGGCGGGCTTGAGCGTGCGCGTCCATTGCTCGGAGGTGTAGACGTTGACCTGCGAGGCGGCGACCACGGTGCCCTTCCAGTGCAGCGCGAAGGTGTTGCCGTCGGCGCTGGTCGGCACCAGCTCCAGGTCGTTCAGCGCGCGGGTCTCGTGGCGGCCTTCGCGCGCTTCGTAGAGGGTCAGCTCCTTGCCGTTGGCGCGCCTGGCGCTGGCACGCAGGTCGCCGCTGGTTACGCCACTCAGCGCCAGTGCATCGCCCT
Organism: Pseudomonas sp. UBA5782; assembly: GCA_002418465.1. GTDB lineage: Bacteria > Pseudomonadota > Gammaproteobacteria > Pseudomonadales > Pseudomonadaceae > Pseudomonas_O. The sequence continues at coordinate 3,764 of DIEE01000110.1, forward strand.
GAACCTGCAACGGCTGCGTCTTGCCCTCGGCGAGCAGCGCCTGCGGTTGCAGCAGGCCGCCAGGCGACAGGTGTTCGGTGGGCTGGAACTCGCTCAGGTAGGCCGTCGCCGGTTGCCCCACCTCGCGCGCCAGCCATAGGTAGTCGGCGTGCGCGGCGGGTGCGGCGAGCGCGACGATGCCAAGCAGCAGGCAGCGACGAAGGGGTGCAGGCATGGAAGCGTTCCTCTCTTGGATCGCGACGTTGAAATCGGTCGCTTTCCTAACAAGACGAACGAGAAGTGAAAAACCCGCAGGCAAATTCTCGAACGCTGTGTTTTTTTTCGAGCGGCGCCGGCAAATCGCCGGCAGAAACATTTTCTTTCATCTTGCTGTGCGGGTTTTACCGTTCTCATCCGTCCTTGTAGGTAGGAGCCGCCAACCTCCGCCCTTTCGCCCCGCCGACGACTTTGCGGGTGTCTTCCCGCCCTGAAATCGATCTCTCGCTCATGTCCATGCCCGCCAAGAAGAAGTCCCGCTCGAAAATCTGGTTCATCGTCCACGGCTGGCTGGCCCTGCCGATCTGGGTATTCGCCCTGCTGGTGTGCGTCACCGGCACCCTGGCGGTGATCAGCCAGGAGATCGTCTGGCTGGCGAACCCGGATATCCGCGCCCGCGCGCCATCCGCCGATGCCGAGCCGCTGAGTTACCAGCAGGTGCTCGATGCGCTGCGCGCGCAGGACCCGACGATGGCGGTGCAGAGCCTGCGCAAGCCGGAGGAAAGCCACTTCGCCCTGAGTGCGCGGGTCAGCTATCCCGACTCGAGCCTGGCGACGCTCTACGTCAATCCCTACACCGGCGCGATCCAGGGCCGCAGCCCGAACTTCGACTTCCCCAACTTCACCCGGGCTCTGCACGGTTGGTGGCTGGTGCCGTTCAGCCATGGATACAGTTGGGGCTGGTACATGGTCTGCCTTCTTGGTCCATTGATGCTCGCATCGCTGGTTACCGGGCTGGTGGTCTACAAACGCTTCTGGCGCGCATTTTTCTCGCCCAAGCTGCGTTTCAACCAGGGCGCGCGGATTTTCTGGGGCGATTTCCATCGTCTGTCGGGTGTGTGGTCGATCTGGTTCATCGCCATCATCTCGGTGACCGGCACCTGGTTTCTGATCCAGGCAATCCTTTCCGACCTCGACCTGCGCATCACTCCGTTCGAAACGCCGGTGGTGATCGCCCGCGATGCGCTGCCCGTAGAACCGAGCGGCCAGGCACCCGCGCCGCTCGACCTCGACCGCGCCATGCAAATCGCCGAGCAGGCGATTCCCGGCCTGGAGGTAACCGCCATCAACCTGCCCAGCGACGCCTACGACCACCTGACCCTGAGCGGAACGGATTGGTATCCACTGATGCTTCAGTCCGCCTCGCTGAATCCCTATGACGGCAGCGTCGGCGATACCTATTTGAAGAGCGACCGGCCGCTGCTGGATTTCGTCATCGACTCCATGTACCCGCTGCATTTCGGCGATTTCGGCGGACTCTGGGTCAAGCTGATCTGGTTCTTCTTCGGTCTGCTGCTGAGCATGATGGTGCTCAGCGGGCTGCTGATCTGGACCAGGCGCACCGCGCAAGCTACCGCCAAGCAGTTGAAGAAGGTCCGTGCGCCAGCGCGAACGACAAGCACGAAAAGCGTGGAGCAGAACGCATGAGCCAGAGCAAAACCCTCGACGCCACCCCCGGCCGCCTCCTGAGGCTCTGGCGCCGGTGGCGCTTCCACCTCAATGCATTGCTGCTGATCGTGCCGCTGCTGTTCATGTCCAAGTACTTCACCGACCAGGCGCGCTTCACTGGCAAACTCGGCCTCGGCGAGCGTGAGATTGGCGAACTGGCGGTCGGTACCTGGACCCTGCGCCTGGCCGAATGGGAGCTCGGCGCCCCGGAAGACGAAGGCGAAGCCGGGCACATGAAGGAATTCGTCGCCGCGCTCTGCGAAAGCTGTCGCACACAGGTAAAGGCCGCCTATCTGCGCATCGGCAAACCACACAGCCTGCGCGCCGCCGGCGCGCTGCTGTCCGGCAGTCCGTACCGACTGTTCGCCGAGGTGCCGGTGCCGCGCCGCGTCGCCGCCGATGCGCAGCTCTGGCTGACCGTCGAGGGCTGGGACGGCAGCGTGCACCAGACCTCCCTCCCCCTCATCCAGGCGTCACCTTCGCTGCTCGCCTGGCTCGACCAGCAAGGAGCCATCCGATGATCCGCCCGTCGTCGCACCTCGCCGTCCTGTTGGCGCTGCTGACCCTGCCGGCACCGGCGGCATTCGCCCACGGCGCCTTCTGCAACTGCGTCGCGCTGGATGCCGACCAGGTGCGCTGCCACGGCGGTTTCATCGGTGGAGGCCCGGCGCCGGGCGTGACCCTGGACGTGATCGGCTACGACCAGACGATCCACCTGCACGGCAAGCTGGACGCCGACTCGACGCTGACTTTCAAGCGTCCGGCCGGCGAATTCTACGTGCTGCTGGACGGCGGTCCCGGCTACATGGNNTCGACCACAGCGAGATCGCCGAACGCTGAAGGCGCCTAGCCAGGAAACACACCGCCCTGGCGAGGCGCCCGTCAACCGACCTCCTCAGTACTGATAACGCAGGGTGACGGCGAAGTTGCGCGGGTCGCCGTAGAGCAGGCCGCCCCAGTTGTTGTTGGTCGGAATGCTCTGGTAGTACTTCTTGTCCAGGGCGTTGTTCAGGTTGTACTGCAGGCTGAACTGCCGGTTGATCTGGTAGTTGGCATGCAGGTTGAGCAGCGTGTAGCCGCTTTGCACGATGTCGAAGGTGCTGCCGCTGTAGGACATGCGGCTCTGTGAATAGACATCGCCACCCAGCCGCCACTGTTGCAGCGTGCCGGGCAGCCGGTAGTCGGAGGAGAACTTCAGCAACCGCCGCGGGATACGCGGGTTGTAATCATTGCCCTTGCTGGCGCCGGCGACGTACTCGGGATCGCTGTAGGTGTAGCCGGCACTCAGGTTCCAGCCTTCCAGCGGCATGCCCGAAAGCTCGATCTCGAAGCCCCGGTTGCGCACCTTGCCGCCCTCCCGGTAGCAGGTGCTGGTGCCCGTCACGCCACAGGTACGCGGGCCAGCCGTGGCCTCCGGCATGTTCAGCAGATCGGTCTGGAACAGCGCCAGCGAGGCGTTCAGGCGTCCGTCGAAATACTCGCTCTTGATGCCCAGCTCGTAGTTCTCGCCTTCCTGCGGCTTCAGCGGCGTGCCGCCCGAGCCATAGACGTTCTGCATCCGGTAGATCTCGGTGTAGCTGGCATACAGGGTGTGGTTCGCGTCGAGATCGTAGACCAGCCCGGCGTAGGGAATGAGCCGGCGATTTTCCCCGAAATCGTCGTTGAGATAGAGGCTCCTGACGTCGTAACCGGACCAGTTGACCCGGGCGCCGAGAATCACGCTGAGCTTGTCCGTGCCGCTGAGCCGGGTCGCGGCATACAGGCTGCGATCGCGGCGCACGTAGTTGGCGTCGCTGCGCGCCCCGTAGTTGATGATCGGCGTCGGCAGCGTCGAATAGTCGAAGTCGCCGATGTTGACATTCGCTGTATTGGTCGCCGAGCGCGTGATCACGTCGAACTCGTCCTTGCGCTGATTGGCCCCGAACATCAGCTGATGCTCGCGCCCGAAAAGCTGGAAAGGCCCGGTGGCATACAGATCCAGCCCCAGTTGGCGGTCTTCGTAGTCGGCCTTGGAAACCAACAGGTTGAAGTTGTCGCCCGAGGTACGCGAGGGATAGGACGAGAGGAACCCGGCGTCCGACCAGATCGAGTTGCTGGCCAGGGTCAGCGTCCAGTCGTTGTCGAACACGTGGGTGAGGTCGCTGAACAGGTTGTAGTTGGTCCGGTCCAGATAGGCCCAGGTGCCGTTCAGCGAGGTGGAGCGCGACAGCGGGTAGAACGAGCCGTCGGCGCGGGTGTTCAGCCCGCCCCAGTCATAGCCGTTGTTGTTGTCCTGCTGCACCGTGGCGCCGATGCTGAACACGGTGGAATCGTCGAGGTCGGCCTCGCCGATCACGTAGAGCAGCTGGTTGTCCTTCTCGGCGCCGTCACGGTAGCTGTTCGCGGTGCTGTAGAACCCCACCGCGCGGCCGCGAAAACGGCCGTCCTCGCTCAGCGGCCCGGACACATCGACCTGGCTGCGGTAGCCGTCCCAGGAACCGGCGCCCAGCTCGGCGCCCAGGTGGAAGTCGCGGGTCGGCCGCTTGCGCACCAGGTTGATCGCCGCCGAGGGATTACCGGTGCCCTGCATCAGGCCGTTGGCGCCACGCACGACCTCGATGCGGTCGTAGATGGCCATGTTCGAGATGGACAGCGCGTCCATCGAATAGCTCTCCGAGATGTTGCTCGGCAAACCGTCGAACTGCAGGTCGTTGATCTCGAAACCGCGGGAGTAATAGGTGGAACGCTCGGTGCCGACCTTGCTGTAGGTGATGCCGGTGGTGGTGCGGGCCACGTCGTCCAGCGACTGCACGTTCTGGTCGTCCATCTTCTGCCGGGTCACCACCGTCACCGACTGCGGCGTCTCGCGC
>DIEE01000301.1:0-219 GCA_002418465.1 Pseudomonas sp. UBA5782
CTTCGCGCTGCAAGCGCAGGGTCGCCGGCACCTGCTGCTGGCCGGCGGCATCGGCATCACCCCGCTGCTGAGCATGGCGCACGAGCTGGCCGCCAGTGGCGCCGATTTCGAGCTGCATTACCGGGCCAAGGCGCCGACCCACGCGGCCTTCCTCGAACTGCTCGACGACGCGCCGTTCAGCGCGCGCACCTCGCGCTACTTCGCCCGCGCGGACTTCGA
>DIEE01000301.1:241-4188 GCA_002418465.1 Pseudomonas sp. UBA5782
CTCTACGTCTGCGGGCCGGAGAGCTTCATGGCGCACGTGCTGGAGAGTGCCCGCGCGCTCGGCTGGGCGGACGCGCAGCTGCACCGCGAGCATTTCGCCGCACCGCTGCCCACGGCGACGGCGAATGACGGCAGCTTCGAGGTGCAGATCGCCAGCAGCGGCGCGGTCTACCAGATTCCCGCCGATCGCAGCGTCCACGAGGTGCTGGAGGAGGCCGGCATCGAGATCCCGGTGTCTTGCTGCCAGGGCATCTGCGGCGCCTGCCTTACAGCGGTGCTGGAAGGCATTCCCGATCACCGCGACCTGGTACTGAGCGAAGAGGAACAGGCCGAGAACAACCTGTTCACCCCGTGCTGCTCGCGCTCGAAAAGTCCACGGCTGGTGCTCGATCTGTAGGGGGCGGCGAGGGGCGGTGCGCATGGCGCACCCNNCATGGCGCACCCTACGGCGGGGCGCTCCCGTATGGGTGAGCTCGTTAGTCAGGAGTCGACAGCGGGGAGCGTTGCTCGTGTAGGGGCGAATTCATTCGCCAAGGGCCGCAACGCGGCCCCCTCGAACCATTCCTCACGACATCGCAGTGCAACTGCCGCACGCGCCTTTTGCTCGATCTTCAGTCGTTGGGGAAGGCGGTGCGCATGGCGCACCCTACGGCGGGACGCTCACGTATGGGCGAACCCGTTAGTCAGAAGTCGAGGGCGGGGCGTGCCGCTCCTGTAGGGGCGAACTCGTTCGCCAGGGGCCGCAAAAACGGCCCCGTCGACATGCCCTCAGGACATCGCGTGCAGCTGCCGAACGCGGCTGTCGCTGACGTCGTCTTCCTGCCAGTTGCCCATCGACTGGGCGCTCCAGCGATCCAGCGCGGTGCGCAGCGATTCCAGGCAGAGCAGGGTGGCCTTGTTCGAGGTGCCCTCCTCGGGGATGTAGCAGGCAAGGATCGCCGATTTGATCTTGGCGTCGCGGATCGGCACGTAGACGATGTCCGGGCGCATCGGGTCCGGGCCTACCGACAGGCGCACCTGGCAGCCGATCCCCATGCCCTGGGCGACCATCACCGCGATGAACTCGAAGGAATTGGCGACGATGCTGAACATCGGCTTCACCGCCACCCGCGAGAACACCGCGTTGATCACGTGGTGCAGGCTCTGCTCGCCGCTGGGGATGATGAAGTTCTCGTCCACCAGGTCGGCCACCTTGACCGAGGCGCGGTTGGCCAGCGGGTGTTCCTTGTGCACCGTGATGCAGGTCTGCAGGTTGTAGGAAACCACCTGCTGCAAGCCGCTCTGCAACTCCAGCGCGTAGCCAACGATGATGTCCACCTCGCCGCGCATCATGATGTCGGTGAGCTGGTTGGAGTTGGCAGTGACGATTTCGAAGGTGATCCGCGGATAGGCCTCGCGGAACTCCTGGAGGAAGCCGGCGAGAAACTCGCGCGCCGCCGTCTCGTTGATGCCGATGCGCACGTTGCCGGTGTGCTCGCCTTGCAGGATGTCGATTTCCGAGCGGGCGATGGAGAGTTCCTTCATCGCGCGCTTGACCCGGTACAGCAGCGACTCGCCGGCCGAGGTCAGCCGCAGGCCATTGCGGTCGCGGACGAACAGCTTGGTGTCGAGTTCCTGTTCGAGTAGCTGGATCTGCCGGCGGATGGCCGAGGCGGCGATGTGAATCTTTTCTTCGGTGACCTTGAACGAGCCATGCCGAGCGACTTCATAGAAGTAACGCAGGGCGGCCGTGTTGACGAAATGCGGGAGAAGACCGAGCGTCATAATGCGACCTGCCAACATCGGTGGATGAATAGCGAACAGCAACGGCTCGACACGCGTGATATGCGGTCGGCCCGTTAAACACTGCACCACTGTTGCGCAATCCTTTGATCTGGATCAGTCCTGACAACCTCTTTTCACGGTTGCAGGAGAGTTACGCAATTAGCAGGCCAGTTGGCTATCCATCGGGAGGGGAAGGTGCCCGTTCGCCGACGCAGCGGAACGGGCCGGAACCGGCGCGAACGCCTCAGGCCATCAGCGGGCCGCTGCTGCCCTTGATCTGGATGCGATAGCCGGAGCGCACGTTCGGGTAGTAGTCCCAGATCGCCTTGTGCTGGGTGCAGCGGTTGTCCCAGAAGGCGATGGAATGGTCCTGCCACTGGAAGCGCACGTGGAATTCGGGCTTCTGGCAGTGGGCGTAGAGGAAGGTCAGGATGGCGTCGCTCTCGTCACGCGGCAGGCCGTCGATGTGCGAGGTCATGGCCTTGTTGACGAAGATCAGCCGGCGCCCGGTGACCGGATGCTGGGCGATGATCGGGTGGGAGTTGACCGGCGCGTCCGGGCCGAACACGCGGCGTCCGTCGTGGGTCGCGGTGAGGCCTTCGAGGTAGGACTTCATCAGCGGCGAGAGCGCTTCGTAGGCCGCGTACATGCTGGCGAAGCAGGTCGCGCCACCGCCGTTCGGCGCGCTCTGAACGATGTGCAGGATGCTGCCCATCGGCGGGATCGCCGCACAGGTCTGGTCCGAGTGCCATTCTTCGCCAGCGACTTTCTTCGAGGTCTTGTCGAAGTGGAGGATGCGGATCGCCGGGTTTTCCGGGATCGGCTTGCTCTCGGTGGCCGGGCCGACGTGGATGTGCATCTCGCCGAAGTGGGTGGCCAGGGCTTCGTGATCGCTCAGGCTGATCGGCTGGTTGCGGAAGAAGATCACCTGGAATTCGGCCAGCGCCTCGTGCAGTTCCTTGACCACGGCAGGGGAAAGCGGCTGGGTCAGATCGATGTCGTGAATCTCGGCGCCGATATGCGGGGTGGTAGGGAGCACGCGAATATTCTGATAACTCATGGGTTATTTTTCCCTTGCTGTTTGTTGCGGGCCGCCGCGAAGTAAGGGCGGCGAATTGACGGTTGGCGGTGTGGCGGATCTAACGGTTGTGGCCGCAGTTTATGGCTATTCGATTGTTTGCAGAACATTGCCGCAGGCAGAGAATTTAGTTGTCTTCCGGTTAATTTTTGGCGGTGTATTAGGTAGTGCCGAAGAACGCCGGATTAATTGTCCGGGCACAACTTGTCCGTATTGGATTACTTGCACTTGGCACGGCCCAATTAATTGATCGGCGCTTATAACGGCGGCCGTCGCCGTTGCCATTCGCAGGCCTGTTCATAGGCGTGCCCGGCGCGCAGCGGGGTGATCTCGTCGTTGCGCCGGCCGACCAGTTGCAGCGCCAGCGGCAGGCCCTGCGGGCCGAAGCCGCAGCAGACCGACAGCGCCGGGTTGTCGCTGAGGTTGAAGGCGATGCCGTAGCTGGGTTTCTCGAGAAAGCCCCAGGTGGTCAGTCGGTCCAGCGGCGGCGCCTCGCCGGCCTGGATCGGACAGAGCAGCAGGTCGACCTCTTCCAGCAGCGAATCGAGGTTCGCGCTCAGTGCCTGGCGATGCTCCTGCGCGCGACAGTAGTCCGCCGCGCTCAAGGTGGCGCCGAGTAGCAGGGCGTCGCGCAGGCCCGCGCCGTATTGCTGGGGGCGGCTGCGCAACCAGTGTTCGTGGTAGGCGAAGGCTTCGCCGAGCAGGATCACCATGCCGGCGGCGTTCCATTCCCAGGGCGCGGGCAGGGACACGTCGTGCACCTCGCAGCCGAGGGCCTGGAAGGTCCCGATGGCCTCTTCGATGGCGTCACGGGTCGCGGTCGAGGTGCCCGAACGTTCGTCGAGAAAGCTGCGTACCACGCCGATCTTCAGTCCGCGGACGTCGCCCCAGGGCAATTCGTCGGCACGCCAGAAGTCCTCGTCCGGTTGCGCCAGCTCGCGGTAGAGCAGGGCGCAGTCCTCGACGTTGCGCGCCAGCGGGCCGAGGCAATCCAGGCTCGGCGCCAGCGGCAGGCTGCCGCGCAGGTCGATGCGCGCGCGCGTCGGTTTGAAGCCGGCGACTCCGCAGAGCGCCGCCGGGCTGCGTACCGAGCCGGCGCTGTCGCT
>DIEE01000302.1:0-318 GCA_002418465.1 Pseudomonas sp. UBA5782
CCTGCGATTCCTGGTCCGGGGCCGAGGAATCGCAGGCGCTCAGCAACGTCAGGGCAAGGGCCAGGAAGAGTCCTTTCTTCTGCATCACAGTCTCCAGGGAGGGCAGGCGGATCGGCGCAGGGTACGTGTATCGCCGGGGTAAGCAATGGGTAAAGACCAGGATACAGAGGAATTGTTAGATGCCATCACGCCCTAAGATGGCCTGCGGGCCGACGCCCGGACAACGCAACGCGAGGAATCCATGAGAACAGCGAACCGTCCCCTTCTGTGCCTGAGCCTGGCCGTCAGCCTGTGCAGCTCCCTGGCACTCGCCGCACC
>DIEE01000302.1:362-869 GCA_002418465.1 Pseudomonas sp. UBA5782
CGGAGCCGATGGGCCAGGGCGGCCCCGGTCAGCAGCAGAACGGCCGGCAACAGGGCCACGGCAACCCGCAGCAGGGCCAGAATCGCCCGCAGAACGGCGGCCAGCCGGCACAATCGAATCAACAGCAACATCAGCCGCCGCAGCAGGCGAACCGGCAGAACAACGCCGAGGGCCCGGCGCACGGCGGCCAGCCACCGGCGGACTTCGGCGCCGTTCGCCAGGAGGTCTACAACCAGCGCCAGGCCATCGGCCGCGGCCCGGATGTGCCCAGCCACGTGCAGATCGTCAAGGGCCGGCCGATGCCCGCCGGCTACGGTCGCCGCCTGCCGCCACCGGTGCTGGCCAAGCTGCCGCACTACGACGGCTACGAATGGCGCCGCGTCGGTGCCGACATGGTGCTGGTCGCCCTGGCCAGCGGGATCGTCTACGAGATTCTCGCCAACGTGTTGAATTGAGTTGCTGGCGGCACGCTCGCACAGGGAGGTTGGCGAACTCGTTCGCCAAGGG
>DIEE01000302.1:940-3013 GCA_002418465.1 Pseudomonas sp. UBA5782
GCGTTTGTCGAACAGGTTGTTGCCGTTGATCGCAGCGCTGAAGGTCTCGTTGAAGCGATAGCCGATGCGCGCATTCCAGATCGCGTAGCCGCCCTGTTCGATCTTCGGTGGCGCGTAGAAGTTGTTGTTGAAGGTCTTGCTCTGCACGCTGCCACCGGCGCCGAGGCTCAGTCGGTTCCACTCGCCCGGCAGGCGATAGTCCGCCCACAGGCGCAGCATGTGCCGCGGGGTTGCCGGATTGAACGACTCGCCCTCACCCTCTTCGGCCTTGATGTTCTCGGTGGTGGTGTAGGTATAGCCGGCGAACAGTTGCAGATCGGTCAGCAGCTCGCCGCTGATTTCCGCATCGAAGCCTTTCGCCCGCACCGTACCTGTCGCGCTGACAGCGCCGAGTTCGTCATAGAACGCCTTGTTCTCCTGCTCGATACGGAAGATCGCGAAGCTGGTGTTGATCCGGCCATCGAGCAACTCACCCTTCAAGCCCAGCTCATAGTTGCTGCCGACAATCGGTTCGATGGTTTGATTGTCCGTGGTCAGGTCAGTCTGCGGCTGAAAGATATCCGCATAGCTCACATACGCCGACCACTGCTCGTTCAAGGCATATATCAGGCCGGCGTAAGGCGTCACCACACCGCGCTCCCTGACCTTGGACGGACTGGTCACGCCGGTCAGCACGCTGGTGGAATCGAAGGTCGAGGTGTAATTGCTGACGCGACCACCGAGCACGGCGGTCAGCGGTTCGGCGAGCTTGTAGCGCACCACGCCATAGAAGCCGTTCTGGCGGATGCGACCGTCGGTGTAGGCCGAATACGGCAGGTTCAGCAACGTGGCATCGCTGGGCCGCGGCGGCGAAACCGGATCGTAGATGTTCGGCACGAAGCCGGGGAAGGTGTAGTTGCCTGCCATCAGGTCGTCATTTTCCAGGTCGTTGGCGTTGGCGCCGACGATCACTTCATGCTCGCGCCCGAAGGCCCGCCATTTGCCGGTGAGGTTGATGTCGACGGCCTTGTTGGTATTCTCGAAGTCGTACAGGTAGGCCCGCGCGTTGAGGCCGTTGCCGGTTGACTCATTCACCGCGCCACGGCTGAAGGCGTAGAGCATGTCGTTGGTTTCGCGCACGTAGCTGCCCGCGACTTTCAGGCGCCAGTCGGCGTTGAAGTCGTGGGTCAGGTCGCTGAAGTAGGTCACCTGCTTGCTGTTCCACTTGTTCCAGTCGGCGCCGTAGAAAGTCGAACGGCTGGCGCGGGTGCCACTGCCATCCTGGTTGCGCGGCAGACCACCGAAGAACGGTGTGGATTTCAGATCTTCCACGCTGGCACCTGCGGCCAGCACCGTGTCCGGGCTGAATTCGTACTCGAGAATGCCATAGAGCACGTTCTTGCGGCTTTCCGCGGTGTCGTAGAAATAGTCGCGGTCTTCATGTCCAGCCACGACGCGGCCACGCAGGACACCGTCGGCCGTCAGCGGCGTGCTGGCATCGATGCTCTGCCGGTAGGTGTCCCAGGAGCCCGCGCTGGCGCTGATCGATACCGCAGGCTCGGCCTTGGGCCGTTTGCGCACCAGGTTGATCGCCGCGCCCGGCCCACCCGAGCCTTGCAGCAGGCCATTGGCACCGCGCAGCAATTCCACCCGGTCGTAGATCAGTGTATCGGCGACGAAGCTGTTGCCACGGGTGTAGAAGCGGCGGTTCATCGCCACGCCGTCGTACTGGTAGGTATCGACCTCGAAACCGCGCGAGTACACGTACTTGCCGCCGGACGGGCTCTGGAAGGTGGTGATGCCGGTGCTCTGCTCCAGCACCTGGTCCAGGGTGTTGAGGTTCTGGTCGTCCATGCGCTGGCGGGTAATCACGCTGACCGATTGCGGGATGTCCTTGAGCGCGTGTTCGCCCTTGCCGATGCTCACCTTGTCAGAGGTGTAGGAGCCGCTGCCCTCGGTGGTGGCGTCGCTGGCCTGCGCGGTCACCCGGCTGGCGCTCAGCTCCAGTGCGCCGCTGCTGGCGACCAGCACGTAGCTGCCGTTGCCGTGCCGCACCACCGTCAGTCCGCTTCCCGCCAGCAGCGCGGCGAACCC
>DIEE01000299.1 GCA_002418465.1 Pseudomonas sp. UBA5782
CGGGGCATCGGTCGTCCGCTCGGCGTCGCCACGCGGGCGCCGCCGAGCCTGCCGGGTCAGGGCTTGGGCGGCTGCCCGGCAGGTGTTTCGGCGGCGTCCGGCTCGGCGCTGGCGCCGATCTTCTTCTCGTCACCCTCGCGGTTGTTGAGGTAGACGTCCATCTTCGGCACGCCGGCGACGTTGATGTTGTTCTCGCGGAACAGCTCGTCGACGCGGCGGTTCAGCTCGTCGGTGGCCGGGCCGCGGTCGCCGAGGTCGCGCACGTAGATCTTCAGCTCGTGGTCCAGGGTCGCCGCGCCGTACACGGTCAGCTGCACGGTGGGCGCCGGGTCGCGCAGCACCCGCGCATTCTCCTGGGTGGCCTGCATCAGCAGCTTGCGCACCAGCGCCAGGTCCGAGCCGCGGTTGACGTTGTAGGTCAGCACGATGCGCGTGATGGTGTCGGTCAGCGTCCAGTTGATCACCTGGCTGGTGAGGAGGATCTGGTTGGGCACGATCACCGCCTTGCGGTCGCCGTCGGTGATGTGGGTGGCGCGGATGCGGATGCGGTTCACCGTGCCGGTGATGGTGCCGATNNCCGGAGATGAAGTTGGCGAAGATCGCCTGCATGCCGAAGCCGATACCCACCGACAGCGCCGCCACCAGCCATTGCAGGCGGTCCCAGCTGACCCCGAGGGTCGACAGGGTGACGACGAAGCCGAGCCCGGCGATCGCGTAGGAGAGCAGCGTGGTGGTGGCGTAGGAGCTGCCCTGGGCCAGACTCAGGCGCGACAGCACCAGCACTTCCAGCAGGCCCGGCAGGTTGCCGGCGAGAACCACGGTGACGGCAAACAGGATCAGCGCGCTGACCAGGTTGAGCAGGGTGATCGGCGTCTGCACGGCGCTGGCGCCGGTGCCGCTGGCGTAGGTGTAGAGGGTGATGTTGTCGAGGTAGGCGAAGACGCTGAGCAGATCGGCCCAGACCCAGTACAGGACGACGAAGAACACCCCGAGCAGGGCCACGCGGATCAGCCGCAGCGACTGCTGGTTGATCTGCTCGATGTCCAGGGTCGGCTCCTCGACGATCTCGCCCTCGAGCCCTTCCTTGGCCTGGCTCTGGCGTTTGGCCAGGGCGCGCTGGTAGGCCAGGCGCCGTGCAGCCACCGACAGCCAGCGCACCGACATGGCTTCCAGCAGGGTCCAGATCATCACCAGGTAGAGCGTGTCGATCAGCCGGTCGGAGAGGCGCAGCGCGGTGTAGTAGTAGCCGAAGCCGACCGCCACGATCAGCGCGATCGGCAGGGCGATGATGGCCACGCCGATGATCAGGTTGACCGCCTTCTTGCGTGGCCCGCTGAGCAGCGTCTTGCCCAGCAGCCAGGCCATCAGCGCATAGCAGACCAGCACCACGACGATGCCGATGACGTCCTCGGCGAGGGTCTCGGGCTGCATTTCGGCGAGGCTCACCACCGCCAGCAGCGCCATCACCACGAAGCCGAGCTTGCGCATCTGCGTGCGCAGGAAGGCCACCTGGCTGCGCGCCCAGCGGAAGTGCAGTTCGGCGAGGCCGCCGCTGTCGAGCACGCGGTAGGCGCTGTAGAACACCAGCCAGGCCTCGGCCATCTGGATCAGCGCGGCGCCCAGGGCGGCGTTCTGCCCGCGCGCGTCATAGCGCAGCGCCAGGCCGCAGAGCATCAGGAACAGGCTGCCGGGCAGCGCCAGGAGGATGTAGAGGAGCATTGCCAGCGGCGTGTGCAGCTGGCTGTCGTTCTTGTAGTGGCCGATGTCCGCGTGGATTTTCTGCAGCTTCCGGTAGATGACGCCGCGCCGCCAGAGCAGCACGCCGATCACCAGCAGCAGCGGGATGAACACCCACGGGCGGCTGCCCAGACCGGCCAGCAGTTCCTGCGTCACCGAGCCCCACGGCACGCGCGCCACCTGATCCTGCAGGTAGGACGGTGCCAGGCGCAGCCAGTCCAGCCCCAGCGGCTGGTTGCTGGGAATCCAGAACATCTGCTCTTCGAGCGTGGCGCGCAGGTTCCTGGCGGTGTCCTGCAGCTGCTTCTGGTTGAGCTGCAGGTTGATCGATTCGTTGAGCAGCGAATTCAGCTCGGTGTTCAGCTGCGCGAGCAGTTCGCTGCGCGTGTCGGCGAGGCCCTGCAGCGACTGGCGCAACGCGGGGGTGACCTGTTCCGGCGGCTGCGCGGCGAGCAGCTTGTCGACGTACTCGGTGGGGCGGCCGAGCTTTTCGCGGCGCTGGCTCAGCTCGAACTGGTACAGGCGGATATCGGCGATCTCGTCGGCCAGGTCGCTGTCGGTCTTCACCTTCGGCAGCGCCTGCTGCTGCTGGTAGAGGATCTTCGACAGCAGCAGGCTGCCCTTGAGCACGCTGATCTGCTCTTCCAGCGCCTGATCGGCCTGGGTCAGGTTGTCCAGCTTCTGCCGCGCCTCGAGGTTCATCCGGTTCAGCTGGCTGAGGCGGTCGGTGGCCTTGAGCAGGTAGTCGGAGAGCTGCAGGTTCTCGCTGCTTTCCTGGGCCAGAAGGCTGTCCGGGCTGAGCTTCTGCGCTTCCGCCGACTGCTGCGCGACGGTCTGCTCGGACTGCTCGCGGCGCTTGTCGCTGATCAGCTGCTGCAGGTCGAGGGTTTCCTTTTCCAGCCGCGCGATGCGCTCCTGCAGCAGGTCGCGCTGGGCGTTGCCGAGGTCCTGCAGCACGCTGTTGCCGGCCATTTCCTGGCGGCGCAGCTGGGTCTGGACGTCGAGTTGCGCCAGCTCCGCCTCGAGCGCGCCGCGGCTTTCGGCGATCAGCGGCTTGCCGTCCAGCTTGCCTGACTTCAGTGCCGCGGTGATTTCCTGGCTGCGCGTCTGGTTGGCGCTGATCTCGGTCTGCGCGCGCTCCGGGCGGGTCTGCGAGGTGATGATCAGGCTGTTGGCGGCGGTGCTCGCCTTCTGCCACTCAGTGAGCTGGGTGCTGCGCTCGGTGAGCAGTTGTTCCAGTTCCGGCACCTTGCTCGCCGCATAGCGTTTGGCGATGTCCACCGGCGCGCTGGCCTTGAGCTGCGCCAGCTGGCGCTGCGCTTCGCCGATCAGACGTGGCGCCTCGGCGAGCTGCTGCTTGAGGTCGTCCAGGCTCTGCTGCGTGGCGGCGCGCTGGTCGAGCAGGCTCAGGGTGCGTTCGAGGGCCTGCTGCACCGCGGCCTGGTCGGCCTCGGCGAGCTTGCGTTGAGCCAGGCCGTCGAGGCTCTGCTGTACGGCATCGCGCGACGGCGGCTCGGCGTAGGAGGGGGAAGCGCTCAGGCAAAGGCCGAGCAGCAGGGCGAAAGGCAGGCAACGCAAGAAGGACATGTTGGCAGTCGTGCAGCTGGAAAGGCAGCGAGTTTAGCAGGCCGTCGCGACCAATAGCCTCAGCTGCCGATGGCGCGATGCGCTCAGAGGAACAGCCCCGGCCCCGGACGACCGCCTTCGGGGAACCTGACGCCGACCTTGCCGATGCGGTTGCCGTCCATGCTGGCGACCGTCCAGGTCAGGCCCTTCCATTCCACCTGATCGCCGACGATCGGTTCGCCGCCGATCTGCCGGGCGATGAAGCGGCCCAGCGGCTGGCTGCCGTCGAGGTCGTCCAGTTGCAGGCCGTAGAGCGCGCCGATGGCGCCCAGCTCGGCGTCGGCTTCGAGCACGAAGTCGCCGAAGAAGCGCAGGTCCTGGCCGCGCTTGGGCGCCTGGCTGAACAGCTTGCCGAGCGCCGGCAGGTCGCGGTCGTGGCCTATCACGCAGAGGATGTCGCCGGCTTCCAGGGTGGTGCTGCCGGATGGGTGGAGCAGGTCGGTGCCGCGGAACAGCGCGGCGATGCGCGTGTCGTCGGGCATCTTCAGCTCGCGCAGGGCGGCGCCGATGCACCATTTCTCCGCGCCGAGGCGGTAGACGAACAGCTCCCACTCGCTGGTCGGGTGCACTTCCAGCCCGGCGCGGGAGATCGGCGCCGGCGCCGGAGGCACCGTGACGCGCAGCAGCTTGGCCGCCCACGGCAGGCTGGTGCCCTGCACCAGCAGCGAGACCAGGACGATGAAGAACGCCAGGTTGAAGTACAGCTGCGCGTGCGGCAGCCCTGCCATCAGCGGGAATACCGCGAGGATGATCGGCACCGCGCCGCGCAGCCCGACCCAGGCGATGAAGGCCTTCTCGCGGTCGTGGAAGGCGCGGAACGGCCACAGCCCGACCAGCACCGACAGCGGCCGCGCGACGAGGATCATCCACAGCGCCAGGCCCAGCGCCGGGATCGCGATCGGCAGCAGGTCGTGCGGCGTGACTAGCAGGCCGAGAACCAGGAACATGCCGATCTGCGCCAGCCAGGCCATGCCGTCGAGCATGTGCAGGATGCTGTGGCGCGAGCGGATCGGCCGATTGCCGAGCACCAGGCCGCAGAGGTAGACGGCGAGGATGCCGCTGCCGTGCAGGGTGTTGGTCAGGGCGAAGATCATCAGCCCGCCGCTGATCACCAGCAGCGGGTAAAGCCCGTGGGCCAGGTGGATGCGGTTGATCATCTGCAGCAGCAGCCAGCCGCCGCCGAGGCCGAGCAGCGCGCCGATGCCGAATTCGCTGAGCAGGTGGCCGAGGAAGCCGATGTCGACGCCGGTCTGGCCCTTGGCGAGCATGTCGATCAGGGTCACGGTGAGGAACACCGCCATCGGGTCGTTGCTGCCGGATTCGATCTCCAGGGTGGCGTTGACCCGTTCGTTGAGGCCCTTGCCGCCGAGCAGCGAGAACACCGCGGCGGCGTCGGTTGAGCCGACGATGGCGCCGATCAGCAGGCCCTGGATCAGGTTCAGGTCGAACAGCCAGGCGGCGGCCATGCCGGTCAGCCCGGTGGTGATCAGCACGCCGACCGTGGCCATCGACAACGCCGGCCAGAGCGCCACGCGGAAGCTGGACACGCGGGTGCGCAGGCCGCCGTCGAGGAGGATGATCGCCAGCGCCAGGTTGCCCACCAGGTAGGCCATCGGGTAGTTGGAGAAGCCGATCCCGCCTGGGCCGTCGACACCGGCGATCATGCCGACGGCAAGGATGATCACCAGGATCGGGATGCCCAGGCGCGAGGACAGCGAGCTGACCAGGATGCTCGCACCCACCAGCAACGCGCCGATAAGGAACAGGCTGTTGATGGTGATGGCATCCACGTACGGCTACTCCTCGGGAGGGCGAAAACGGCCGTGCTCGAACGAGTACGGGCCGACCTGCCTATGCAGGTCGCATGCCAGGGATTCTAACCTGAGGTTTTGCGCCGCTGTGAAAAAATGTCCGGGCGTTTTTCCGGGCGGAGCGGCGAGGGACGGAGGGCGGTTCGCCCAAGGAAAAACCTCCCGCCGGGCGGGAGGTCGGTGGCGCGGAGGGGCTGGCTAGAACCACGCCTCCTGCATGCCCAGGCAGGTGTCGTCGCGCGCTTCGAGGATCGCCAGCGCATGCGCGCAGCCGGGTACTTCCCAGGTCAGGAAGTAACGCGCCGCCTGCAGTTTGCCACGGTAGAAGTCGACGTCGGCCGGTTTGCCGCGGGCCAGCCCCTGCTCGGCGCGGATCGCCTGTTCCAGCCAGCGCCAGCCGATCACCGCGTGGCCGAACACGTTGAGGTAGAGCGCCGAATTGGCCAGCGCCTGGTTGACCTTGCCCTGCATCAGGTCGCCGAGCAGCGCCAGGGTGACCGTCGACAGGCGTTGCAGCAGCTGCTCCAGCGGCTGGCGCAGCGCGGCGAGCGACTCGTGTTCGGCGGCGCGCCGGCAGCAGTCGCCGATCAGGCGGGTCAGCTGCTTGAGGCCGGCGCCGTTGTTCTGCGCCACCTTGCGCCCGAGCAGGTCGAGCGACTGGATGCCGTGGGTGCCCTCGTGGATCGGGTTGAGGCGGTTGTCGCGGTAGTACTGCTCCACCGGGTAGTCGCGGGTGTAGCCGTGGCCGCCAAGGATCTGCACGGCCAGCTCGTTGGCCTTGAGGCAGAACTCGGAGGGCCAGGACTTGACGATTGGGGTGAGCAGGTCGAGCAGTTCCTGCGCCTGCTGGCGGGCCTGCGGGTCGTCCAGGGTCTGGCTGTCGTCGACCAGCCGCGCGGCGTACAGGCCGAGGTCGAAGGCGCCCTCGACGTAGGCCTTCTGGGTCAGCAGCATGCGCCGCACGTCGGCGTGCTGGATGATCGAGACCTGCCCGGAGGTCGGGTCCTTGCCGTCCGGCAGGCGCCCCTGCGGCCGCTCGCGGGCGTAGTCCAGCGAGTACAGGTAGCCGGCGTAGCCGAGCATCACCGCGCCCATGCCGACGCCGATGCGTGCCTCGTTCATCATCTGGAACATGTAGGACAGCCCGGCGTGCGGCTTGCCGACCAGGTAGCCGACACAGGCGCCGTTGTCGCCGAAGTTCAGCGCCGTCGAAGTGGTGCCGCGCCAGCCCATCTTGTGGAACAGCCCGGCCAGCACCACGTCGTTGCGCGGGCCCATCGAGCCGTCGTCCCCGACGTGGAACTTCGGCACGATGAACAGCGAGATGCCCTTCACCCCCGGCGGTGCGTCCGGCAGCTTGGCCAGCACCATGTGCACGATGTTCTCCGACAGCGGGTGGTCGCCGCCGGAGATGAAGATCTTGTTGCCCTTGATCCGGTAGCTGCCGTCGTCGGCCGGTTCGGCGCGGGTGCGGATGTCCGACAGCGACGAGCCGGCGTGCGGCTCGGTGAGCGCCATGGTGCCGAAAAAGCGGCCCTCGATCATCGGTTCGAGGAAGCGGCGTTT
The DNA here is from genome assembly GCA_002418465.1 of Pseudomonas sp. UBA5782. Lineage (GTDB taxonomy): Bacteria > Pseudomonadota > Gammaproteobacteria > Pseudomonadales > Pseudomonadaceae > Pseudomonas_O. Next base: position 6,741 of record DIEE01000299.1, read on the forward strand.
CTGCTCCTCGCTGCCGAAGCTCTCGATCAGGTTGGCCGCGCCCATGGTCAGGAACGGGTAGGAGGTGCTCGCCGCGTTGGCCGCCTGGAAATGCGCGAAGCAGGCCTGCGAGAGCAGCGTCGGCAGTTGCATACCGCCCTGCTCGAAGCTGCGCGTGGCATTCAGGAAGCCGGCTTCGAGGAAGGCGTCGACCGCCGGCTTGACCTCGGGAATCAGCTTCGCCGCGCCGTCGACGTATTCCGGCTCGTTCTCGTCGCCCTTGCGGTTGTGCGGGGCGAAGAACTTCTCGGCGATGCTGCGCGCGGTGCCGAGGGCGGCGTCGAAGGTCTCGCGGCTGTGCTCGGCGAAGCGCTCGCGCTGGGTGAGGGCTTCGGCATCGAGCACTTCGTACAGCTCGAACGCCAGGTTGCGGGAACTCAGCAGGGTCTCGGACATGGGTACCTCCGGTTGAATCGGGCCAGTCTGGGCCCGCGCATGCGCCTCGACCAGCACCATGCACGAGCGTGATGGAGGCGCAAAAGCCGCTGCCGGGGCGGTAGAATTCGCCGCCTGATCCGAGGACTTTCGATGAACTACCGCCACGCCTTCCATGCCGGCAACCATGCCGACGTGCTCAAGCACCTGATCCTGGCCCGGATCATTGCCGCCCTGTCGCGCAAGGAGGCGCCCTTCGCCTACGTCGACAGCCACGCCGGTATCGGCCTGTACGACCTGCAGGGCGACGCCGCCAGCCGCACCGGCGAATGGCTGGCCGGCATCGGCCGCCTGTGGGATGTCGAGATGCCGGCGGCGATGGCCGACTATCGCGCCACCATCGCCGCGCTGAACGTCGATGGCGCGCTGCGCTACTACCCCGGCTCGCCCGAGCTGGCGCGGCGCCTGAGCCGCGCGCAGGACCACCTGCAACTGAACGAGAAACACCCGGAAGACGGTCGCCTGCTCAAGGAAAACATGGCCGGCGACCGCCGCGTGGCGGTGCACCTGGGCGAGGGCTGGCATGTGCCGAGGGCGCTGCTGCCGACCCGCGAGAAGCGCGTGCTGATGCTGATCGACCCGCCGTTCGAGAAGGCCGACGAGCTGCAGCGCTGCGCCCAGGCGCTGCAGGAAGCCATCGCGCGGATGCGCCAGGCGATCGTCGCGATCTGGTACCCGATCAAGGACGAGCGCCAGCTCAAGCGCTTCTACAAGGATTTGCAGCAGAGCGGTGCGCCCAAGCTGCTGCGCGTCGAGCTGCTGGTGCACCCGGCCGACGAGGCGCAACGCCTGAACGGTTCCGGCCTGGCCATCGCCAACCCGCCGTGGGGTCTGGAAGAGGAATTGCGCGAACTGCTGCCCTGGCTCGCCGAGCATCTGGCGCAGAGCAAGGGCGGCTGGCGGCTGGACTGGCTGATCGAGGAGTGAGGCCGCGGCTCAGGGCCGCTGGCGCGCATCGACGTGATAGGACAGCTGCTGGCGCGGGTTGAGGTATTCCAGCACCTCGGCCGGCAGCTGCGCCGGGCGTAGCGCGCGGGCGATCGCCAGCTGCGGTTCCTGTTCCAGGTCGACGATCAGCGCTTCGTTCTTCGGTACCCTGGCGTCGTAGAGGATCAGCGTCGGCTTCAGCGGCAGGCTGGGGTGCATGGCCAGCACCAGGGCGTAGGCGTCGTTGTCCAGCTGCACCAGGCTACCCGGCGGGTAGACCCCCATGACCCGGATGAAGGCCTTCAGCGCGACATCGTCGAAGCGCGCGCGCACGGTGAACATCTTCGCCAGCGCCTCGTGCGGGCTAAGGCCGTCGCGCGGGTTGAGCGGGTTGCACAGGTTGTCGAAGTAGTTGGTGATGCAGACGATCCGGCTCAGCCGGCTGATCGAGGCTTCGCGCAGCTGCCGCGGATAGCCGCTGCCATCGCAGTACTCGTGGTGCTCGTGGATGATGCGCAACACGTCGTCGTCGAACATCAGCTCCTGGGCGACGCGCAGCCCATACTCGGTGTGCATCTGCAGCAACTGCTGCTCGGGGCGGGTCAGCGGCGGCGGCTTGAGCAGCACCTTGCTGGGGATGTCCAGCTTGCCGATGTCGTGCAGCACCGCGCCCATGCCCAGGCTGTGGCAGGCCTCGGAGTCGAGGCCGAGCTGGCGGCCCAGCAGCAGCGACAGCACGGTCACGTTCAGCGGGTGGTAGTAGGCGTCGTCCGAGGCCTTGCCGTTGATGCTGTGCAGCACCACGCCGTCCTCGCCGAGCAGGACGTCGACCATCTCGCCGACCAGCGCGCCGGTTTCCTTGGTCAGCTCTTCCGGCTGCCGGCGCAGGGTCTGGATCAGACCCTTGGCGCGCTGACTGGTCTGCACGAACTTGCGATCGACATCCGCCAGGCGCTTGCGCAGCAGGCTGAGCTTCTGCACGCGCTTCTCGCGGGCGATCTCCTCGGCACTGGGCGGCGGCACCTCGGCCGGCGGCGGGGCTTCTTCCCTGGGCAATTCGAGCGGCGCGCAATCGCTGCGCGAGGGGTCGTAGCGCAGGCGCTTCAGGCCCAGGTCACGGAGCGCCCTGATCTGGCCTTCATCCTTGATCTTGAACTTGCTGAAGGCGAAGGAATGCTCCCACCAGCCCAGTTCGAGCTGGACGTAGAGGCCGACGCAGAGCTGGTCGGGAGTGATGTAGACGGGCGTATCGGGCATGCCTGGCTCGCAAGGCTGATCGGCTGCTGGCTATTTACTGGCATTTCGCAGCTGAGTCTAGACGTCAGCGAGCGCCGGCGCGCCGGCGCGCCCGATTCAGGCCGGCAAACAGACGCCTGTGCCGCCTAGGCCGCAGTAGCCGTTGGGGTTCTTCGCCAGGTACTGCTGGTGGTAGGCCTCGGCATAGTAGAACGGCGGCGCCTGGACGATCTCGGTAGTGATGCCGGCGAACCCGGCCTTCTCCAGCTCGACCTCGAAGGCCTCGCGGCTGGCTTCGGCGGCGGCCGCCTGCTCGTCGTTGAGCACGTGGATCGCCGAGCGGTACTGGGTACCGACGTCGTTGCCCTGGCGCATGCCCTGGGTCGGGTTGTGCGCTTCCCAGAACACCTTGAGCAGCGTCTCGTAGGAGGTCAGCTGCGGGTCGAACACCACCAGCACCATCTCGGTGTGGCCGGTCAGGCCGGAGCAGACTTCATCGTAGGTCGGGTTCGGCGTGTAGCCGCCGGCGTAGCCGACCGCCGTGCTCCACACTCCCGGCTGTTGCCAGAAGCGCCGCTCGGCACCCCAGAAGCAGCCGAGGCCGAACAGCGCCTGCTGCATGCCGGCGGGAAAGGGTGCCTGCAGCGCGTTGCCGTTGACGTAGTGCGCAGCGGGCACCGGCAGCGGCGTTTCGCGGCCGGGCAGAGCCTGCTCGGGCTGCGGCAGTTCGAGTTTGTGGGCGAGGATTTGCGAACGCAGGGCCATGGTTGCCTCCGGGGGCTGATGAGGGGCGGATGCCGTCGGATGGCGGCGCCGGAACGGCCAAGCATGCCGGCAAAGCCGTTGGAAAGTCACCTGCAGGGTTGGACCGGGCCGCGCGACGAAGGTGCGTGCAGGTCAGTTCTTGTGGCGATAGCGGCGCAGGCGTTCGAGCAGCTCGGCGCCGGGGATCGGCCGGTCGAACAGGTAGCCCTGGCCGATATCGCAGCGCTGCTTGCGCAGGAAGGCGAGCTGCTCGACGGTCTCGATGCCTTCGGCGACCACGGTCAGCTTGAGGTTGTGTGCCATGGCGATCACCGCCGAGGTGATCTCCATGTCGTCCTGGCTGGTGGGGATGTCGTTGATGAAGCTGCGGTCGATCTTCAGCACGTCGATGGGGAATTTCTTCAGGTAGCTCAGCGACGAATAACCGGTGCCGAAGTCGTCCATCGCCAGGGTCAGGCCGAGGTCCTTGAGGCGATTCAGCTGGTCGCGGGTGTCCTCGGTGGCTTCCAGCAGCAGGCCCTCGGTAAGTTCCAGTTCGAGCAGCGAGGCGGGCAGGCGCTCTTCCTCGAGGATGCTGGTGATGGAGCCGACCAGGTCCGGATCGGAGAACTGCTTGGGCGACAGGTTGATGGCGATCTTCAGGTTGCCGAAGCCCTGCGCCGTCAGTTCCTGGCTGGTGCGGCAGGCCTGGCGCACCAGCCATTTGCCGATCGGGATGATCAGCCCGGTCTCCTCGGCGACGCCGATGAACTGGTCGGGGCGGATCATGCCGCGCTCCGGATGGTTCCAGCGCAGCAGCGCCTCCATGCCCAGCAGCACGCCGGTGCGCAGGCAGAGCTTGGGCTGGTAGAAGACTTCCAGCTCGTTTTGCGTCAGCGCGCGACGCAGGTTGTTCTCGACGAACAGCTTGTAGCTGGCCTCGGCGTTCATCGCCTCGGTGAACACCTGCAGCTGGTGCTTGCCGTTGGCCTTGGCCTTGTGCAGCGCCAGGCCGGCGTGCTTCATCAGAGTCTGCGGGTCGCGCCCGTGGTCCGGCGAGCAGGCCAGGCCGACCGATCCGGTCACGCTGATCAGCTGGTTGTCGACGAACAGCGGCTTGTCCAGCAGGTGCAGCACCTGGTTGGCCTGGCGCTGGCCGGTTTCCAGATCGGTCCTGGTCAGCAGCACGGCGAACTCGTTGCTGGCGAAGCGCGCCAGGGTGCCGTTCGGTGCCAGGCTGTTGCGCAGGCGCCGCGCGAGGTTGACCAGCAGCTTGTCGCCGGTCTGGTGGCCGAGGCTGTCGTTGATCCGCTTGAAGTTGTCGATGTCCACCAGCAGCAGGCTGACCGGCACGTCGGCGTCGCGCTCGAAGTGTTCTTCCAGGCTGCGGATGAAGTGCGGGCGGTTGCCCAGCCCGGTGAGGTTGTCGGTGTAGGCCAGGCGCTCGATGCGCTGGTGCGCCAGCTTGTTCTCGGTGACGTCTTCGTAGATGCCGATGTAGTGGGTCAGCTCGCCTTCGGTGCCGTAGACCTTGGAGATCGACAGCTGCCCCCAGTAAGGCTCCAGGTTCTTCCGCCGGCTGCGGAATTCGCCCTGCCAGCTGTTGGTCTTGGCCAAGCTGGACTCGTCGTCGAAGAGCAGCTCGCTGAGGTTCTCCAGCGCCGGCAGCTCGGACAGGCGGCGGTTCTGCACTTCCTCGACGCTGTACTGGGTGATCGAGGTGAAGCTCGGGTTGACGTATTCCACCAGGCCGTCGCGGTCGACCAGCAGAAAGGCGCTGGCGCTCTGCTCGACGGCGCGCTGGAACAGGTGCAGCGCGCTGGCCGCGTTGCGCCGCTGGTGATTGGCCAGGACCTGGGCGTACTGGTCGGCCAGCTCGCCGGCGAAGGCGACTTCGTCGGTCTGCCATTCGCGCTGGCCGCCGATGTGCTCCAGGCAGAGCACGCCGACCAGCTCGCCGCCGACGCGGATGCCGGCGTCCAGCACCGCGGCGATGCCGGCGGGCTGCAGGTAGGTTTCGCCGAGTTCGCGGGTGCGCGGGTCCTGCAGAGCGTTGTGCGCATCGATCGCGCGGCCGCTGTTGAGCGCTTCCAGGTAGCGCTTGAAGGGGCGCGTATCCAGCGCCAGCGGCTGCTCGTGGCGGTCGATGTCGCGACGATACAGCGCCACCGGTTCGAGCCGCTCGCCAGCCAGGTTCCAGATGCTCGAGCGGGCCACGGCGTAGGTTTCGCAGGCGGCCTGGGTGATCAGTTCGGCGGCCTCGCGCAGCGGATCGCTGGAGTTGTAGCGGTGCCGCGCCAGACGCAGGATCAGGCTCTGCTGCGCGCGCGAGCGGACCAGGTGCTGCAGGTGATCGTCCTGAGTCTGCTGGTACAGCTGCAGCGAGGCACGCAGGCGCGCGTTCTGCGCCTCCAGCTCGCTCTCCTGCCCGCTGTCGGCGGAAGGCTCGAGCGCCGCTGCGCTGTCGTCGAGGATCATCAGGTAGCCGCGCAGTAGCTGGCGCTTGTGCTGCTGGAAGCCCTCGCCGATCTCGATCAGCTGCAGCGGCCGCTCCGGGGTGTGCAGGGTGTAGCGCACCGAATAGTGCGGGCTGTGCTGGAGCTGCTGCTGGATGACGTCGTGCAGCCGGTAGCGGGCTTCCGGCTCCATCAGGCTGGCGAAGGGCGAACCGATCAGTGCGCAGAGCTCGCTGGCGGGTACGCCGAGGCGCTGTTCGCAGGCCGGGTCGAGGAACAGCAGCGCCCAGCTGGCCTCGTTCAGCCGCTCGAAACGAAGCATGCCGAGCCGCGAGGGCACGGGGAGCTGCGTAACGACCTCGACCGCCGGACGACTGGCGGGATCGGGATGGCTCTTCATTCGGGCGGCGGTTTCCGGTGGGGTAGGGGCGTCGGCCCGTCACTGTATCGGGCAAGGGTGCATCAAAGCCTCTACCGCTGACAAGCGTAGCGGCACTTTGGCAGCACTCTTTAGGAAGTGCCTGTTTTAACAGACATTCGGTAGGGTTTTTTGCAGACCGCACGGTCAAAAAAAAGCCCCGCTGGGAGGCGGGGCCGAGGAACGAGCGTGGCGTGCTCGTATAAGAAGGCGGGCCGTGAGGCTCGCCGTAAAACCCTTACAGCAACAGCGTGCGGATATCGCCGAGCAGCTCGCCGAGACGCTTGGTGTAGCGTGCGGCGGCGGCGCCGTTGATGACCCGGTGATCGTAGGACAGCGACAGCGGCAGCATCAGGCGCGGCTGGAAGGCCTTGCCGTCCCAGACGGGCTGGATGGTGGCCTTGGATACGCCGAGGATCGCCACTTCCGGCGCGTTGACGATCGGCGTGAAGCCGGTGCCGCCAATGTGGCCGAGGCTGGAAATGGTGAAGCAGGCGCCCTGCATGTCGTCGGCGGAGAGCTTCTTGGTGCGTGCCTTCTCCGCCAGGGCGGCGGCTTCGGCGGCCAGTTGCAGCAGGCTCTTCTGGTCGACGTTCTTGATCACCGGCACCAGCAGGCCGTCCGGCGTGTCCACGGCGAAGCCGATGTTCACGTATTTCTTGCGGATCAGCGCCTTGCCGCTCGGCGCCAGCGCACTGTTGAAGTCCGGCAGCTCCTTCTGCAGATGCGCACAGGCCTTGAGCAGCAGCGGCAGCACGGTCAGCTTGACGCCGGCTTTCTCGGCGACGGCTTTCTGCGCGACGCGGAAGGCTTCCAGCTCGGTGATGTCGGCCGACTCGAACTGGGTCACGTGCGGCACGTTCAGCCAGCTGCGGTGCAGGTTGGCGGCGCCGACCTGCATCAGGCGGGTCATCGGCACTTCTTCGACTTCACCGAACTTGCTGAAGTCGATTTCCGGAACCGGCGGAATACCCGCGCCGCCGGTCGCGCCCGCGGCGGCTGCCGGTGCGCTCTTGGCTTTCTGCAACTGCGCCTTGACGAAGGCCTGCACGTCTTCCTTGACGATCCGCTCGCGCGGGCCGCTGGCGGTGACGTCGGCGAGGTCGACGCCGAATTCGCGCGCCAGCATGCGCACAGCCGGACCGGCGTGGACTTTCTTGCCGGACTTGCTGGGTGCGGCTGCGGCCGGTGCCGGGGCTGCCGACGCCTTCGGCTCGGTGACGCCCTGCTTGTTCGGCGCGACGGTCTGTTGCGGTGCGGCGGCTTCGGTTTTCGCCGCGGCCTTGGCCGGGGCGGCGCCCGCGACCTTGAGCACGAGGATCAGGTCTCCGGTCTTGGCCTGGTCGCCGACCTTGACCGAGAGGCTTTCCACCACGCCGGCTTTCGGCGAAGGGATCTCCATGCTGGCCTTGTCGGATTCCAGGGTGATCAGCGACTGGTCGGCTTCGACGCTGTCGCCGACCTTGACCAGCACTTCGATGATGTTGGCCGCGCCGCTGGAGCCGATGTCCGGAACCTTGACCTCTTCGCTGCTTTCGCCCGCAGGCTCGGCGGCGGCTTCGGGCTCGGCTGCCTTGGCTTCGCTCTTCGGCGCGGCAGCAGGGGCGCTGGCGGCCTTCGCGGGCTTGGCCTTGGCCGCACCCTTGAGCACCAGGATCAGGTCGCCGGTGCCGACTTCGTCACCGACCTTGATCGACACGCTCTCCACCACGCCGGCAGCCGGCGAGGGGATTTCCATGCTGGCCTTGTCGGATTCCAGGGTGATCAGCGACTGCTCGGCTTCGATGGTGTCGCCGGGCTTGACCGACACTTCGATGACGCTGGCCTTGGCGCTGGAACCGATGTCCGGAACCTTGACCTCCTGCGCTTCGCCTTCGCCGGCGGATGCCGAGGCATCGTCGTCACCGGGCGGGGTCGGCGCTTCGGACTCCTCCGGAGCCTCCTGCGTTTCACCTGCCGCGGCCTTCGGCTCGGCGGACGCTTCCTCGCTGGCGGTGCCGTCGGCGCTTTCCAGATCGATCAGCAGGTCGCCGGTCTTCAGGTTGTCGCCCATCTTGAAATGCAGCGCGACGATCTTGCCGGCCTTGGGGGCCGGGATTTCCATGCTGGCTTTATCGGACTCCAGGGTGACCAGGCCCTGCTCGGCTTCGACTACGTCGCCGACCTTGACCAGTACCTCGATGACCTCGCCTTCGCCGCTGCCGATATCGGGTACGCGAATGGTTTCACTCACAATATGTTCTCCTGTTCGCTCGCGTTATCAGCAATCAAGCGGGTTGCGCTTCTCGGGATCGATGCCGAACTTGGCGATGGCTTCGGCCACCACCTTGCGTTCGACCGAACCGCGATCGGCAAGTGCTTGCAGCGCGGCGAGGGTGACCCAGCGACGGTCGACTTCGAAGAAGTCGCGCAATTTCTTGCGGCTGTCGCTGCGGCCGAAACCGTCGGTGCCGAGGACCTGGTATTCCTTGCTCGGAACCCACTGGCGGATCTGGTCGGCGAACAGCTTCATGTAGTCGGTCGATGCGACGACCGGACCAGGGCGCCCTTCCAGGCACTCTTCAACGTAGGTCTTGCGCGGCTCTTCGGCCGGGTGCAGACGGTTCCAGCGGTCTACCGCCAGGCCGTCGCGACGCAGTTCGTTGAAGCTGGTGACGCTCCAGATGTCGGCGCCGACGCCGAATTCGGCGAGCAGCTCGGCGGCCGCGCGGACTTCGGTGAGGATGGTGCCGCAACCCATCAGCTGGACGCGGTGGGCGAAGTCGCCCTTGGCTTCCTCGAGCAGGTACATGCCGCGGATGATGCCGTCTTCCACGCCCTCCGGCATCGCCGGCTGCTGGTAGTTCTCGTTCATCACGGTGATGTAGTAGTAGACGCTTTCCTGCTTCTCCATCATCTGATAGACGCCGTGGCGCATGATCACGGCCAGCTCGTAGGCGTAGGTCGGATCGTAGCTGCGGCAATTCGGGATGGTGCTGGCGAGGATGTGGCTGTGGCCGTCCTCGTGCTGCAGGCCTTCGCCGTTCAGCGTGGTGCGCCCGGAGGTGCCGCCGAGAAGGAAGCCACGGGTCTGCGCGTCGCCGGCGGCCCAGGCCAGGTCGCCGATACGCTGGAAGCCGAACATCGAATAGAAGATGTAGACCGGCAGCATCGGCGTGTTGTAGTTGCTGTAGGCGGTACCGGCAGCCACGAAGGAGGAGAACGCGCCGGCCTCGTTGAGGCCTTCCTGGAGGATCTGGCCGTCCTTCTCTTCGCGGTAGTACATCACCTGATCGCGGTCGACCGGCTCGTACAGCTGGCCTACCGGGGAGTAGATGCCAAGCTGGCGGAACATCCCTTCCATGCCGAAGGTGCGTGCCTCGTCAGCCAGGATCGGCACGATGCGCTTGCCCAGTTCCTTGTCCTTGACCAGCGACGCGAGGATCCGGCCGAAGGCCATGGTGGTGGAGATTTCGCGGTCGCCGGAACCGTCGAGCACGGCCTTCAGGGTTTCCAGCGGCGGCGTCGGGACGCTCACGCTGGTGTGGCGACGCTGCGGCAGCGCGCCGCCAAGCTTCTCGCGGCACTTGCGCAGGTACTTCATCTCCGCGCTGTCTTCTTCCGGACGGTAGAAGGGCAGGTCGTGGAGCTGCGAGTCGTTGAGCGGGATGTCGAAGCGATCGCGGAATTTCTTCAGGCTCTCGATATCGACTTTCTTGGTGTTGTGCGCGGTGTTCTTCGCTTCACCGGCACCGGTACCGTAACCCTTGATGGTCTTGGCCAGGATGACGGTCGGCTGACCCTTGTGGTTGACCGCCTGGTGGTAGGCCGCATAGACCTTGTAGGGGTCGTGGCCACCGCGGTTGAGCTTCCAGATCTCGTCGTCGGTGAACTTCTCGACGCGCTTGAGCAGCTCCGGATCGGCACCGAAGAAGTGCTTGCGCACGAAGGCGCCGTCCTTGGCCTTGTAGTTCTGGTAGTCGCCGTCGATCACCTCGTCCATGCGACGCTGCATGCGACCGTCTTCGTCCTCGGCGAACAGCGGGTCCCACATGCGGCCCCAGATGACCTTGTTGACGTTCCAGTTGGCGCCACGGAACACGCCCTCGAGTTCCTGGATGATCTTGCCGTTGCCGCGAACCGGGCCGTCGAGGCGCTGCAGGTTGCAGTTGATGACGAAGATCAGGTTGTCCAGGTTCTCGCGGCCGGCCAGGGAGATGGCGCCGAGGGTTTCCGGCTCGTCGGTCTCGCCGTCGCCGATGAAGCACCAGACCTTCTGTTTGCCGGCGGGGATGAAACCGCGGTTTTCCAGGTACTTCATGAAGCGCGCCTGGTAGATCGCCTGGATCGGGCCGAGGCCCATGGAGACGGTCGGGAACTGCCAGAAGTCCGGCATCAGGTGCGGGTGCGGGTAGGACGACAGGCCACCGCCATCGACTTCCTGGCGGAAGTTGTTCATCTGGTCTTCGGACAGGCGGCCTTCGAGGAAGGCGCGTGCGTAGATACCGGGCGATGCGTGGCCCTGGTAATAGATCAGGTCGCCGCCGTGTTCTTCGGTCGGAGCCTGGAAGAAGTAGTTGAAGCCGATGTCGTACAGCGTCGCGCTGGAGGCGAAGGTGGAGATGTGTCCACCCAGGTCCGGGTCCTTCATGTTCGCGCGCATCACCATCGCCAGAGCGTTCCAGCGCACCAGCGAGCGGATGCGGCGTTCCATGAACAGGTCGCCGGGCATGCGTGCTTCGTGGGTGACGGGGATGGTGTTGCGATACGGCGTGGTGATCGCGTAGGGCAGCTGGGTACCGCTGCGGGTAGCGAGTTCACCCATGCGGGTCATCAGGTAGTGGGCGCGGTCTTCGCCTTCGCGGTCCAGGACCGACTCAAGGGCGTCCAGCCATTCCTGGGTTTCGACGGGATCGAGATCTTGCATGGCTTGCTCCAGGGCGGAAAGGCAACCAGAATCGGCCGCCTGTAACACCCCCGGCCTTGTGGGCCGGAAGTGGCTAAATTCTTGGATGTGCCGGTCATTCGGCCTTGTAGTTTTACTACATTCCGACGCCGGTTTCATCCATTCGGGCACATCGCCTAGTAGTAAAACTACAATAACGACCGCTTTTTTATTGCCAGCGCAGGCTTTCGGTGGGGACGGAAATCCCGCTTTCGCATCTCTACCGCGCAGCCTGCAGCCGACAAGGATAGACCATGAACCTGCCCCCACTCGTCGCCGCGCCAGAGGCCCTGCAGGCCGTCGCCGAACGTGCCGAACACGCGCTGAGCAGTGCCGCCGCGG
>DIEE01000218.1 GCA_002418465.1 Pseudomonas sp. UBA5782
CGGTTCGGCTGCGCCTCGCTGTGCAGCGCCTGGTTGGCGCGCACCAGCCGGTTGAGCAGTTGCAGCAGGCTCTGCTTGCTGCGCCGCGGGCGGACTTCATGGTGCTCGTGATCGCCGAACACCAGGCCGCCGATGCGATCGTTGTGGCCCAGCGCGGCCCAGCCGATCAGCGCCGCGGCGCGGGCGGCGAGCACCGACTTGAACTGCAGCGCGGAGCCGAAGAACAGCCGCCGGCTCTGTTCCACCAGGATGAACACCGGCCGCTCGCGCTCCTCGTGGAACAGCTTGGTGTGCGGCTCCTGTGTGCGCGCCGTGACGCGCCAGTCGATGGTGCGCACGTCGTCGCCGGCCTGGTAGACGCGCACCTGGTCGAAATCGACGCCGCGCCCGCGCAGTTTGGAATGGTGCAGGCCGATCAGCGGGCTGCGCCGGCTCGGCGTGGAGAACAGCTGCACCTCGCGCACGCGGTGGCGCATGTCGATCAGCTCGGCCAGATCGCTGCGAATGCCGGGCTGCAGCGGCAGGCTGGTCACGCCGGCGTTCCGCGGGCGCTGCGCAGGGCACCCGGGCGAAGGTTGCGTTCGCTCACGCCACCGCCACCACGTCGAGGATGCGCTGGATCACCTTGTCCTGATCGACGCCCGAGGCCTCGGCCTCGAAGGACAGGATCACCCGGTGACGCAGCACGTCGAAGAGCATCGCCTGGATGTCTTCCGGGCTGACGAAGTCGCGGCCGGCGAGCCAGGCGTGCGCACGCGCGCAGCGGTCGAGGGCGATGGAGCCACGCGGGCTGGCGCCATAGGCGATCCACTCGGCGAGTTCGGCGTCGAACTTGGCCGGGGTGCGCGTGGCCATGACCAGCTGCACCAGGTATTCCTCCACCGCATCGGCCATGTACAGGCCGAGGATTTCCTTGCGCGCGGCGAAGATCGCCTGCTGGCTGACGCGGCGCTCCGGCAGGCTCTCGCCGTTCAGCGCTTCGCCGCGCGCCTGGGCGAGAATCTTGCGTTCGACGCTGGCGTCGGGGAAGCCGATCTTCACGTGCATCAGGAAGCGGTCGAGCTGCGCTTCGGGCAGCGGGTAGGTGCCTTCCTGCTCGATCGGGTTCTGCGTCGCCATCACCAGGAACAGCGGCGACAGCTCATAGGTGCTGCGGCCGACGCTGACCTGGCGCTCGGCCATTGCTTCGAGCAGCGCCGACTGCACCTTGGCCGGGGCGCGGTTGATTTCGTCGGCGAGCACCAGGTTGTGGAAGATCGGCCCCTGCTGGAACACGAAGCTGCCGGTTTCCGGGCGATAGATCTCGGTGCCGGTGATGTCCGCCGGGAGCAGGTCGGGGGTGAACTGGATGCGGTGGAATTCGGCTTCCAGGCCCTCGGCCAGGTCCTTGATCGCTTTGGTCTTGGCCAGGCCCGGCGCGCCTTCGACCAGCATGTGGCCATCGGCGAGCAGCGCCACCAGCATGCGTTCGACGAGCTTTTCCTGGCCAAGGATCTGGCTGGAGAGAAATTGTCGCAGCGCGACTAGCGCCTCGCGGTGTTCCATTGGGTCAATTCCGGTGGGGGATGGCGAGCCACGGCCGCTCGTCGAAGGCGTCGTATCTTAATCGAAGGCGCCCTGCGTAGCTAAGGGCGGATGCGTGGGCTATGTGGGCGTTCCAGCTGTGCTGCGCGCTGTGCGTTTGGCGTTTCGGTCGTGTCCCGTGCCAGTGCGTGGGGCGCGGAGCTGTGTCGTAGTGGTGCGAATTCCTTGAGCGTTTTTGCGACCAGAAAGGGCATTGGCGCGCCGTTATGTTCTTGATTGGTGCAAAGAACTGCTTAATCAAGATAATGCAACATAGTTTGTTGCGATAACCGGTCTTCTTGGGTATATCTCTCGTAACCACGGGAGAGACCGGTTCATGCCGGCGCCGAAGGAGCAACCGCCCCGGAAACTCTCAGGCAAAAGGACCGTGGGGTTCACCGCATTCTGGAAAGAGGCGCCGCGCGCGCCCGCCGACGGGATAACGCTCTCAGGCAACCATGACAGAAGGGGCAGATGGCCGATGATTCGGTTGGAAGTCTGCTGCGTTGCCCTTTTTATCAGTGCTACTCCGCTCGATTCTCCTTCCTTCTTTGCCGGTCGTCCTTCGCGGATCAATCCTGCGTGGACAGCCATCGTCTGGTGTGCCGTCCGCGCCTATTCAATAGCGGATCGGGGTCAGTTCATGACAAGCAGAACGAAGTCAGGCGGCATGAAGAAGAAGGGTCTGTTGGGGGGCGCAAGCATCTGCGTGCTGGCGGCGTGGGTCTCGCTGGTCAACGCGCAGGAACTGGAGGGCACCCTGAAGAAGGTGGCGGACTCCGGCAGCATCACCATAGGCCACCGGGACGGCGGCATTCCGTTCTCCTACTACGACGACAAGCAGCAGCCCGTGGGCTACGCCATGGACCTGTGCGGCAAGGTCGTCGATGCGGTGAAGGTCAAGCTCGGCAAGCCCGACCTGAAGGTCGAGTACGTGCCGGTCACCGGTACCACGCGTATCCCGCTGCTGGCCAACGGCACCATCGACATGGAGTGCGGCACCACCACCAACAACGCCGAGCGCCAGCGCCAGGTCGCGTTCTCCACCACCTACTTCGTCGCCGGCGTGCGCATCATGGCGAAGAAGGCCGACCACATCACCAGCCTGCAGGACCTCAAGGGCAAGACCATCGTCACTCCGGCCGGCACCACCAGCGTGCGTCTGCTCAACGAGGCGAACAACAAGGACGACCTGGGCATGCGCATCCTGTCCGCCAAGGACAACGCCGAAGCGCTGCTCACCGTGGAAACCGGTCGCGCTGTCGCCTACGTGTTCGACGACGTCTCCCTCGCCGGGGTGATCGCCTCGTCGCGCTCCCCGGAAATCTGGGAAATCGCCGGTCAGGCGCTCTCGGTGGAACCCTACGGGATCATGCTGCGGCGCAACGATGCGCAGTTCAAGGCGCTGGCCGACCAGACCCTCGGTGCGCTCTACGCCAGCGGCGAGATCAACGCGATCTACGACAAGTGGTTCCTGCAGCCGATTCCGCCGCGCGGCATCCTGATGAACCTGCCGATGTCGGAGCAGTTGAAGAAGGTCGTCGCCACGCCGACCGACAGCGCCGACCCGCAGGTTTACCAGTAAGCCGTCGCCGAGGCCGGCTCGCCGGCTTCGGTGTTCCGCGCGGGTCGGTTCCGGCCCGCGTCTTCCGCCCCTCGCCCGGATACCCGCATGGATTACACCTGGAACTGGAGCGCCCTCTGGTCGCTCTCCCTGGACGGTCGCCTGACCTATTTCGAGACGCTGCTGCTGGGCCTGGCCTGGACCCTGGCGACGGCGGTCTGCGCCTTTCTCCTGGCGATGCTGCTCGGCTCGCTGCTCGGCGTGATGCGCAGCGCGCCGGTGACCTGGATGAACCGCGTCGGTGCCGGCTTCGTCGAGCTGTTCCGCAACGTGCCGCTGCTGGTGCAGATGTTTCTCTGGTACTTCGTGCTGCCGGAGCTGCTGCCGGGCGCCGCCGGCGACTGGCTCAAGCAACTGCCGGACGCGCAGTTCTACACGGCGGTGCTGTGCCTGGGCTGCTACCACGGCGCGCGGGTCGCCGAGGTGGTGCGCTCGGGGCTGGGCAGCCTGTCGCGCGGGCAGGGCATGGCCGGCCAGGCGCTCGGCCTGACGCTGCCGCAGACCTATCGCTACGTTTTGTTGCCGATGGCCTACCGGATCGTCGTGCCGACCCTGACCTCGGAATTCCTCAGCACCACCAAGAACACTTCGGTGGCGCTGGCCATCGGCCTGGTCGAGCTGACCGCCAGCGCGCGGGCGATGCAGGAGGGCACCTTCCAGGTGTTCGAGGCGTTCGCCGTCGCGACCGTGCTCTACCTGGCGCTGAACCTGATCATCGTGTTCCTGATGCGCGTGCTGGAACGCAAGGCGCGAGTGCCGGGCTATGTCAGCGGCCACGAAAAGGGAGGGCGCTGAGATGTTCGCCGGTTTCGATTTCGATGTGATCGTTCGCGCCCTGCCGTACCTGTTCCTCGACGGCATGGCCTTCACCCTGACCCTCACCGTGCTGGCGACCCTTGGCGGGATCGTCCTCGGCACGCTACTGGCGCTGATGCGGCTGTCGCGCTTCGCGGTGCTGTCCACCTTCGCCGCCAGCTACGTCAACCTGATGCGTTCGCTGCCGCTGGTGCTGGTGATCTTCTGGTTCTACTTCCTGATGCCCTACGTCGGCCAGTGGGTCACCGGTGCGGCCAATCCGGTGCGTATCGGCCCGTTCTGGTCCTCGCTGGTGACCTTCACCCTGTTCGAGGCCAGCTACTTCTGCGAGATCATCCGCTCCGGCATCCAGTCCGTGCCACGCGGGCAGGTGATGGCTTCCCAGGCGATGGGCATGACCACCGCGCAGACCATGAGCTGCGTGATCCTGCCGCAGGCGTTTCGCAACATGCTGCCGATCCTGCTGACCCAGACCATCGTGCTGTTCCAGGACACCTCGCTGGTCTACGTGCTGTCGATCACCGACTTCCTCGGCGCCGCGGCGAAGATCGCCCAGCGCGACGGCCGCCTGCTGGAGATGTACCTGTTCGCCGCGCTGGTCTATTTCGCGATCTCCTTCACCGCATCCTTTTTCGTGCGTCGCCTGCAGAAGCGCGTCGCCATCGTTCGCTGAGGTTTCCCATGTCCATGATCGCCATCAAGCAGGTTTCCAAGTTCTACGGTGATTTCCAGGTGCTGAAGAATTGCTCGACCGAGGTCGCCAAGGGCGAGGTCGTGGTGGTCTGCGGCCCGTCCGGCTCCGGCAAGTCGACCCTGATCAAGACCGTCAACGGCCTGGAGCCGGTCAACCAGGGCGAGATCGTCGTCAACGGCACCACGGTCACCGACAAGGCCACCAACCTGCCGCAGCTGCGCTCGCGGGTCGGCATGGTGTTCCAGCATTTCGAGCTGTTCCCGCACCTGACCATCGCCGAGAACCTCGCACTGGCGCAGATGAAGGTGCTCAAGCGCTCGCGCGCCGAGGCGCTGGCCAAGGGCGCGGCGCTGCTGGAGCGGGTCGGGCTGTCGGCGCAGGCGGAGAAATTCCCCGGCCAGCTCTCCGGCGGCCAGCAGCAGCGCGTGGCCATCGCCCGCGCCCTTGCGATGGACCCGGTGGTGATGCTGTTCGACGAGCCGACGTCCGCGCTCGACCCGGAAATGGTCACCGAAGTGCTCGACGTGATGGTCGAGCTGGCCCACGAAGGCATGACCATGATGGTCGTCACCCACGAGATGGGTTTCGCCCGCAAGGTCGCCAACCGCGTGGTGTTCATGGATGCCGGCGAAGTGGTGGAGGACGCCGACAAGGAAGCGTTCTTCGCCGAGCCGCGCAGCGAACGAGCGCGGCAGTTCCTGTCGAAGATACTGGCGCACTGAGACGCGGGCGGCCTCGCCTGAACTGCTCCGGCGCCGCCCGGCCACACCTCTGCAAAGGAATCACGACGTGGACACATCCCTCCAGGCGCTGCTCGCCAGCGCCCACCAGCGCCAGCATCTGCTCTCCCGCGAGCGGCTGATGCTCTACGCCGGCGCCAACCTGCCCAGCGTCGAGGCGCAGCAGGCCTACGCCGCCGGGCTCAGCGCCTACCCGGCGATGGGCCTGCCGTTCCACAAGGAGCAGCCGG